>MHGN01000045.1:8799-21331 GCA_001805575.1 Omnitrophica WOR_2 bacterium RIFCSPHIGHO2_02_FULL_45_21
CCGGAATGCGGCCCGGCTTATCCTTAAAAGGAACCAGCCGCAAAGAAATTACACCCTTGAGCAACCCGGAAAGCTGCACTGCCACCTGCTCGTGTTGATGCGGCGGGAAGAAATTGATGATGCGCTCAACGGTCTGAGTGGCATTAATAGTATGCAGGGTGCTCAAAACCAGGACTCCGGTCTCCGCGGCAGTTAAGGCGGCGGTCATCGTCTCATGGTCGCGGATATTGCCGATATAGATAACATCCGGGCTCTGCAAGGTAAGCGCCCTAAGAGCAATTCCGTAACTATGCACATCAGGGCCTAATTCCCTCTGGTTGATAATTGACTGCTTATCCTCAAAGGTAAATTCTATCGGTTCCTCTATGGTAAGGATATGTTTTCTGGTATTGGCATTGATATACTCAATCATGGTAGCAATGGTAGTTGATTTACCGGAACCCATTGAGCCGGTTAATAGTACCAACCCTCTGTTTTCCAGGGAGAGCTTTTCAAATACCTCTTTGGGGAAACCCAATTCTTCAAAGGATCTGACTGCCTGTCCAATCTGGCGCACCGCAATGGATGGCGTATTACGCTGAAGAAAGATGCTCACCCGAAAGCGTTGTCTTGATTCTTCCATATATAAGCCAAAATCAATATCTAGGTGCTTGGTGAATACCTCTTTTTGTCTTTCTGTAGTAACGGACTCAACTGCCTGAAGGACATCATCTACGCTCAATACGCTTTCTGAAGCAGCCGCAATCTTGCCGTCAATACGCATGCGCACCGGTCCTCCGGCGCGATAGAAAAGGTCTGAGGCATTCTTTTCAACCATTATCTTCAGATAGTCTTTAATCTGCATTGTCTTTTTCCTGCCTAAAAGCAACAACCCGCCTACCGGCTAACTCTTGAATGACTCTCTGTAATGTTTAATCTATTATATCCTATTTTTTATGCTTTAGGCAAAATATATTTTCAAATTCAATGAGCTCCCTTTTTACTCCTTTACCGCCTGAGTATCTGCCGAAAGCTCCGTTAGATTTCACTACTCTGTGACAGGGAATAAGCAAAGGATATGGATTCTTCCTCAAGGCGCTCCCTACCGCCCGCGCTGCACCGGGAGAGCCGACTCGCTTGGCAATCCAGCTATAAGTGCGTACTTTACCAAAGGGTATCTTGAGTGTTTCCTCCAAAACCCGAAGCTGAAAATCAGTAAAACCTCTAAATGAAGCGCTATTTTTATTCTTCACCAAACGCATGGCGCCTTCTTAAGATACGATGATACGAAAGTGCAAATCGATGCGACTCATTACGGATATGCTGGAGGAGCCGTAAAGCCGCAGAATTGGTTTTAAGCCTCAAGGGCGTAGAACTAACTAGGGTATGCACAAGCTCCTCTTTCTTGGCTAAACTGATAACGGGTATATTGAAACCTAAATGCTCTAATTCCTTTTTTGCCGCAGAGAGCTGGCCTTTGCCGCCATCTATTAGAATTAAATCCGGCAGAGGCAAATTTTCTTCTTTAACTCTCCGGTAACGTCTTAAAACCGCTTCGGCCAGCATTTGACAGTCATTACTTTCTTTTACGGTTTTAATCCTGAATCTGCGATAATTGGCTTTATCCGCTAAACCATTATAAAAGGATACCATTGATGCGCTTGCCTGTCTACCAAAAATATTGGAAACGTCCAAGGCCTCGATTCTGCGGGGCAGCGCCTTAAGCCCTAAAACCTCTTTTAGCTGGACAAGACCGGCCTCAAAGGTATACGCGGGCTTAAAGGCGCTTAAGGCAATGAGCTTATCCCGCAGGACTGCCGCCTCTTCAAATTTTTGTTCTTTGGCTTTACTATGCATCATGCGGGTTAGCTCTTTGAGCAAGTTATCGCTCTTTCCTTCTAATATTAAACAGATTTGTTTAATTGTCTTAGCGTACTCGCTCTTGCTGATTTTACCGGTGCAGGGCGCAGGAGAAAGCTTGAGCCGATAATAGATGCAGGTTTTTTTAGGCAGACTTTTGCAGGAGCGGTAGGGAAAATAGTGTCGGATGATCTTCAATGCACACTTGAGTAAGGCGGCATTGGTATAGGGCCCAAAGTATCTTGCTCCGCCTGCTTCCTTTTTGCGCGTAATATAAACTCTGGGAAACTCTTCATTGGTTATCTTTACCAGAGGAAAACTCTTACCATCCCGAAGGGATACGTTATACTTGGGCTTATATTTATGGATGAGACCTGCCTCAAGAAGCAGGGCCATACTCTCGCAGGAAGAAAGCCTGTAATCAATATCAGAAACATAAGACATAAGACTTAGGGTCTTAGCTGAAAGGCCCCTGCCGAAATAACTACGCAAGCGCTTGGGCAAAGACTTTGCCTTGCCAATATAGATAATTTCACCCTGGGCATCCTTCATCAGATAAACGCCAGGCGAGTCTGGAAGAGAAGATATTTTCTTTTTTAGTTTATCTATATTATTCATAGTTATTTAACGGCTTACCCGCCGCTTCTTCTCTCGTAACCATCGCCACAGCTCCC
Source organism: Omnitrophica WOR_2 bacterium RIFCSPHIGHO2_02_FULL_45_21 (assembly GCA_001805575.1). Classification (GTDB taxonomy): domain Bacteria; phylum Omnitrophota; class Gorgyraeia; order Gygaellales; family UBA12090; genus 2-02-FULL-45-21. The sequence continues at coordinate 11,313 of MHGN01000045.1, forward strand.
GGAGCTCGCTGACCTTAAAGACAAAACAAAAAAGAATATAGGATAATAGTCCTGATAGAATTGAAAATCCTAACCTAAGAAATTTATTTAGAAATAAGCTCTTTTGAGAAACTAAACAGCAAACTACGCCCATACAAAAACTTGCCAAAAGGATACGTATAAAAGAAATGAAAATCTCCTTTAGCTTAAAATCACCCAGCCGCTTTCTTAAGATTATAAAGAGAATTAAAAATGTAGTTATGCCGGACAGCGACGTTGCCAGGGCAATGCCTGCGATTTTAAGAGGAAAGATAAATAATCCGTTGAGGATGACATTCATCAGCAAAGCCGCAAATGCCACTTTTGTCGGCGTAACCGTATCTTTAAGCGCAAAAAAACAGGACTGCAGCACCTTGGTTGCACCGTAAGCAAATAGGCCGATTGAATAAAAAAATAAAGCGCTTGAGGTCAACTGCACAGAATACATATCAAATTTCCTTCCTCCGAAAAGGGTCAAGACAATTGGTATTGCCAGAATCATAAAACCAACTGATGCGGGAATCATCACAAAGAATATCGCCCGTAAGCCGAAGGCGAGTGTCTGCCTTAATCTCTCGTGATTGTCTTCCAGGGCTTGCGTAGAGAACGCGGGCAAAATTGCCTGTGAAAGGGCATTGCTAAAAATCCCCAAAGGAAACTGAATCAGCCGATAAGAAAAATACAATACCGCCACCCCTCCTTCTCCCACAATCCAGGCCAATGAGCCGAAGATAGAATCCACAAAATTATTAAGCTGATAGATGCTTGAGCTTAAAATGCGCGGCGCCATCAATCTAGCGATGGTCTTTGCGGCAGGATGAACGAAACGATGGAATAGCTTAGGCCGAAAACCTTTTTTATATAAAATAGGTATCTGCACTGCCAATTGTAAGAGCCCGCCCACCAGAACACCGGAAGCAAGGCCGGCTATCCCTTCTCCAAAGAAAAGCGTAAAGACGATTATAGAGACGTTCAAAAGGCAGGGGGCAAACGCAGGCACCGCAAAATGCTTTAAGGAATTCAATATTCCCATCGCATAAGCCGCAAGCCCAATAAACAAAATATAGGGAAAGATGATGCGGTTTAATTTGATAGTAATGGCTAATTTTTCCGGTGAGGCAATAAACCCAGGAGCAATCAGCCGCACTATTAGCGGAGAAAAGAGTATGCCTAAAAGCGTAACGGACATAAGGATAACGAGCATTAGATTAAGCACCACATTTGCCAATTCCCAGAATTCTTCTTTTGAATGTTTTACCGCATATTCGCTCAATACCGGCACCAATGCCGCATTCGCTGCGCCTTCACCTAATAAATCGCGCAATAGATTGGGAATCTTGAAAGCAATGACAAATGCCTGGGCATAAACGTAGACTCCGAATAACCTGGCAATAACGACATCCCTGATAAACCCCAGGATACGCGAGCAGAGGGTAAAAAAGCCAATAGCTAAGGCGGATTTGGCTATTGCTTTATTGGTTGACATTTTAAGCTCTCTGTGTTATAAGAATACTGGACAATCAAGAAAACATTTAATAATACGCATTTTGATTTTATAAACTATTAAAGGAGGAAATTGAATGGCTCCCCGCAGACGTCAATCACTTAAAAGCCAACGTAAAGACAAAAAAAGGCATGCGCTTAATCTCCGGATTAAGACCGAGCTTAAGAAGACCTTAAAAAAGCTGCAAGGCTCTATTCTGGCTAAAAATATTGAAGAGGCAAGGAAATTCCTTAGAGAAGCCGTGTCCAAACTTGCCAAGGCAGCCAAAAAAGACGTTATGCATAAAAATACCGCCAGACGCAGAATCTCCCGCTTGAGCAAAAAAGTTGCCAAACTAACTACATAATTTACACAATCTTACCACCAGCATCTCCAGGGCAAACCGAGCTTTGAGTTTGCCTGTTTTTATCGTAACATCTGCTGCCAAGAGTAAATCTACTTTTTTCATCCGCTCATCCAAGCCAGAAGGCAGTGGTTGGGCATCCGATAGCCCAACCCACAGATTCAGGTTCTGCTTAGTAAACCGATAGCTTAAAGCTCCTAATATCCTTTCCGGCTTCTCGCCCGCTCTGAATAAGTCCGCCAATATATTCAGGGCGCTGCCTACCTGCTTTCTTTCAATTTCGTAAGCTAAATCAAAGGCGTTGGTTTTCTTCTTACTTTTAAAATGAATGACTCTGGCAACCTTAAGGAGTTTATTCAGCAGCGGATTTTGTTCCCGGGGCATGCTGATAATATCAAAAACAAGAATTATATCATTAGGCAAATTATCCACTCGGCTTAAGAGAAAATCTTGAAAATTATCTTTAAATTTAAGGATACCCTTGATTACTAAGAGTCTTTGCTTAACTCCGGCGGGAACGCGGCTCAAGGCCTCGTTTAACAAAGAGAGGGTTAATTCTTTGGCATAAAGAGCTTCGTAGTTAAAAGATTCCGCCCAGACTCCTCGCTTCGCTATGGATGAGGGGTTATCCTGAAGAGCGCAGGGACGGAGGATCTCATTCTTTAAAGAATGGATTTTTTCCTGTTTGGCGAGTTCGTCTTCCCCAACAAAAAGATAGATCATGGAAAATTGAGGGTGAGGTTACCAATTTTCAACGGTGCGCTCTACTGCGCGCCTTGCCAAATCGCTGATAGCATTATCTAAGGCAGACTTCTCAGAAACTGCCTGAGTGCCACTGATAAAATAAGTAGCATCGCCTACAAAATTAGGCTCATCCCAAAGCGGCTTCTCTTCACCTTTTTTATACATGCTTAGATGTACAATCAGACTGATGCGGTATTCAGCAACGTCTTCCTGATTGTTCTCATAGCGCAGGGGGTCTCTGCGATACTCAAGAAGCTCGCCTTTTAAGATTAAATCTGCCTCATCTTTTGCGGCTATGCGCAAGCCCCCATCATACATAAAGCGATTAATCACCGCGGTGCGCAGGTCGGCCTCAAGGAGCGGATAATAGGTCCTGAATCTCTGGGAGAGGTCGGTAGCGTTCTCGGAGAAAATATCAACCTTGTTTATAAACGGTTCAATGCAGATTGTCTTATATGGGCCTACGTATACCGAACGCACCGCGTATCCGCAGCCAGCAATAAAAACCAGAAACCAGAAACCAGAAACCAGAAACACCTGAGACCTGAGACTTGAGACTTGAGACTTGATTTTCATTTCTTCTCCAATTCCTTTAATTTCTCACGCGCTTTTTTGGCGCTTGAGCAATAATAGCAGCTCTCTACTATTTCCTGATAATAAATCCTGGCCGGTTCATATTTTTTCTGCTTTTCATAAAATTCGGCAATCTTTAAATTACCTTCTGCCTCTTTTTCCTTCAGGCTGTCGATTTGATGCTCTGCCTGCCGGCTTAAGGATGTATCGGGATGGGACCCTAGAAACTGTTGGAATTTCTCCTTTGCCTCTTTGGTAAGCTCCTGGTCATAATCGGCCTTGGGGGCAATTCTGCCTAAGGAGTCAGCTGCCTGAAATTTTGCCGCCGCAACCCATTCGCTATCAGGATAGGTGGTAACTACTTTTTCAAACTCATCCCTGGCTTCCTGAAAACGACCCAGATTCTTTAGCGTCATCGCCAATAGATACTGCGCCTTAGCAGCGAACTTGCCATAGGTTGAATTTTCCACCACCTTGCGGAATATCTCAAGAGAGGGATTCTCAACCGGAAGCTCCATACCAAGGGCTTTACGTTTTTCTCCTGACATAAATGCCTCGCCAATCTTCAATTGACACTCAATTATTTCATCGATACGGGTGCTAAAGAGGTATTTATCAATAACCTTCTGATAGGCCTGATATGCTTCATAAGGCTTATTTAACTTTTCTAAGCTTGAGCCGATGTAAAACTGCCCCTCTGCGGCTTCATAAGCCCTGGGATAGCGCTTGATCAACTTGCGGCATTCATCAATGGTTTCTTTGTATTTGCCTTGTTCGTAGAACTCAAGGGAAAATTTTAACTGCTCCTTTGGATTTGGCTTGACGCTGTACTTTGGGCTCGTCCAACGGCCAGTCTTAGGGGTCCAAATCCAATAGGCATAACCTGGCGGCAGAGCAAGAAATGAAATAACGGTTATTAAAATGAGGCAAAAAATAGTTTTCTTCATAAAGAAATCTCAGGCCTCAGCACGTTTGGCGAGAGAATTGATTTAATCTACCATAAATAATTGGGCTTGTCAACGGGAAGACAAGCAGCTTTATTAGAGATAAAAATAAGCAAAGGGCAGATGGCTCAGGCTATAGGTAACCTTAAATAAAAATACTAAAATGAAATTAGTAGTGGCGGATATTGAAGGGCTTAACAGGGGACAGGCCATAGCGGATAAGCTAAGAGTAAATCCCAATATGATGGCTAAACTTGCCAGGGGAACTATAATCAGATTAGCCAAAACGGTAACCGGGCTGATGATTCTAAAATAATAAGCGACAAAACCAAAAGTGGCGAGCCAGGCTGATAGAGAAACAGAGAAACTATTGAGTATGGCCCTGGGCAAGATATTGATTTTCTGTTTTATCCTGAATAAATTTATAATCCTGGGAGATAAAATTACAATTCCTAAGACACTTACAAATGAAAGCTGAAAGCCAATGTCAAAAATCTGTAAGGGGTTATAACCCAAAATAAATAGCGCTGCCAAGCTTAAGCTGTTTATAATATGCGGCTCTCTATCGATTAAATAGGCAATTAGTACAATAAGAGCCATAAGGGTTGCCCTGACTACCGAGCTGCTTGCTCCTACGGCAAGCATATGCATGACTAAGATTGGGAGCATTATCATATAGCGCACTTTACGTTTTATTCTCATCGTTTTTAAAAAAATTAAAATGAGAAATGCGACTATTCCTACATTAAAGCCGCTTATGGCTATGATATGAGCGGTGCCGGTCTGGACAAACGCTTGCCTTAATCTTTCCGGAAAATTCTGGCGCTCTCCCAGGATGATAGCTGATAACACATCGCTATTTATGGGGGAGAGATATTGCTTAAAAATATCTTTAAACCTATGCTTCATCCTTAGGCTTAAGGATTTAAGAAAATCCCCTTTGCCTTGCGCCGCAAGTACAATCTTATTTTCCTTCTTCACGCTCAAAATAGAATAAATACCCTGATTTCTAAGGTAATCCCGATATGAAAAATTTGACCCTGCTCCAAAAATAAAAGGCCTGTAGAGCCGGCCTTCTACAATCAATTCATCGCCGTAAGTAAACCCCGCCCTTTCTTTAGCCGAAGGATCCTTCTTAGTTATAAAGGGCGGAGTAGATTTGCCTGTATTGAAAATATTAACCAAGACCTTTCCCCGCGCAGCTATAGATTTATGGCTGCGGCTATTCGGTTGCCCAGCATTGCCCTCTGGCTTATGGTTAAGAAGAATTTTTCTGACTCCCAGAGTAAAACTTATCTTACGCTCTGCATAAACAGGATCGCTGTCAATTATCCCGCCAAGCTGAATATTTTTAGTCCCCTGCAGCTTAAGCAAGCCGATATGATTTCCCGGCAGGAGCAGGTGATTCTTAAGGTGGAGGCCTCCTAATCCAAGGCATAAGAGTAAAAAAATAAAGGTAAAAACAAGATTTTGCTTAATTTTTGAAAATGCAGTGGCTAACAAAACAAGACAAGAAGCTAATAAAACAAAAAATGGGATATTGATAATCCCTTCTATCAATATCCCGAGAAGAAAAAATACGGCTGCCGCGGTCAAAATGGGGATTTGTTCTAAATTACGGGAGATTTTCGTCAACGCTGATTCTATCTTTTAGGGCTTCAAATTTATTCTGTCCTATGCCTTTGACTTTCTTGAGCTCCTGGAGGGTTTTAAAGCCGCCTGCGCTACTGCGATAATCAATGACCCTCCTGGCCAGCTCATGCCCTATGCCGGGAAGGTTAACTAACTCCTCAACCGTAGCTTTATTGAGATTAATTGTAGAAAAGGTATTTGTCTGGGCAGTAATATAGTTGAGAGAATTTTTAAAGCGGGGAATTTTCTGAAGGTAATTAATGGTTATCCCGGCTAAAGTTACCGAGGCGATAAATAACAAAACCGATTTTTCCTGGCGGGTGAGCTTGAACACTTATATAACAATATTTACCAGCTTTCCGGGCACAATAACAATCTTCTTCACCGGCGAACCCTCAAGCCACTTTTTTATTGTCTCATCGCTCAAACAGCGATTGCCAAGCTGGTCTTCGGATATGTCTTTATTAACCGAAACGTTGCTTCTTAGCTTACCGTTTATCTGAATTACAATCGTGACATTTTCTTCAATGAGTAAGCTGGGGTCGTATTCAGGCCACTCGCTTTTGGCGATGCTCTCGGTAAATCCTAACTTCTGCCAGAGCTCCTCGGAGAAATGCGGAGCGATAGGGCTAAGCAAAATTAATAATTTGCTCAACACTTCCTTATCTGCGCCCATCTGATATATGGCATTCACCAATTCCATTAGGCTTGCGATAGCAGTATTGAATTTAAAACCTTCCATATCTTCGCTTACCTTTTTTATGGCCTTATGTAGAATCCGTATCAACTGCGGTTCTGCTTTCTCTTTCAGATTATCCCGGATACGCCAGATGCGGTTTAAAAACTTAGATGCTCCTTCTATACCGCGGTCATCCCATTCCAGCTCCGTTTCGGGCGGCGCGGCAAAAAGAATAAATAATCTTAACGTATCAGCCCCATATTCCTCTATAATTGCATCCGGGTCAACGATATTACCGCGGGATTTAGACATCACCTCGCCGTCTTTTAAAACCATTCCCTGGGTAAGCAGGGATTTAAATGGCTCATCAAACTCTATCAGGCCCAGATCTTTTAAAAATTTAGTGAAAAAGCGCGCATATAAAAGATGCAAAATCGCATGTTCAATCCCTCCGATATACTGGTCAACCGGCATCCAGTATCTGGCTTCATTCATATCAAATACGCTATCATTAAGTTTTGGGCTGACAAAACGCAGGAAATACCAGGAAGAATCAAAAAAGGTGGCCATAGTATCGGTTTCTCTATTTGCCTGCCCTTTGCATTTGGGGCATTGGGCATTGACGAATTCTTTGACCTTGCCTAAAGGACTTCCGCCTTCTCCGGTGAAAGATACATCTTTGGGTAATTCAACCGGCAAGTCCTCATAAGGCGCGGGAACAATCCCGCATTTCTGGCAATAAATAATAGGGATAGGCGTTCCCCAATAACGTTGGCGGGAAACCAGCCAATCCCGCAGGCGCCAATGGGTGGTAATTTTTCCCATGCCTTTTCCCTCTATCCATTGGGCAATCTTTATCTTTGCTTCTTTATTCGGCAAACCGTCAAATTGCCCTGAATTCACCTGCGCCCCGTCTCCCTCATAGGCCTCGGCCAAATCTTCTGGATGCCGGATGCTGGATGCTGGATGCTGGATAACTATTCTTAGGGGTAGATTATGTTCTTTGGCAAAAAGAAAATCCCTCTGGTCATGAGCAGGAACAGCCATAATCGCTCCGCTTCCGTATTCCATCAAGACATAATCCGCAATCCATATTGGAATTAGTTCATTATTTACCGGATTACGGCAATAGGCGCCGGTAAATATTCCTTCCTTCCCCACCTCTTTGCCCCGCCCCTGCGCGCAGGGGCGGGATTCGCTGCTGCGGACAATTTTACCTTTCTTGCTTACCTTTTTGATAAAGCTTAAGGCCTCTTTTTCTTGCGGCTTTCCATTGATCAGCTCTTTTACCAGAGGATGCTCGCAAGCCAAAACCACATAGGTTGCCCCAAAAATAGTATCCGCCCGCGTGGTAAAAACGGCGATTGCCTCTTGGCTATCCTCAAGGGTAAAATATATCTCGACTCCCTGGCTCATGCCGATCCAGTTGGCCTGCATAGCAATAACCCTCTCCGGCCATTCTTTGAGCTGTCTTAAATCTTCTATCAAACGCTCTTTGTAGTCGCTGATTTTTAGAAACCACTGCTCTAAATCCTTTTGCTCAACCGTGGTATGGCATCTCCAGCAGCCGCCATCCACAACCTCCTCATTCGCAAGGGTGGTTTCACAGGAAGAACACCAGTTGACCTTTGCTGCTTTCTTATAAGCTAAACCCCGCCCATACATCTTCAAGAAGAGCCACTGGTTCCATTTGTAGTAACTGCTATCACAGGTAGAAAGCTCCCTCTCCCAATCATAGGAAAAACCCATCTTCTTTAGTTCTAACTTCATCCAGTCAATACATCTGCGGGTCCAGATATCCGGCTTGGTGTTGTTTTTTATAGCCGCGTTTTCTGCCGGCTGTCCAAAGGCATCAAAACCCATAGGATGCAGGACATCATAACCCTTGAGTCCCTTATAGCGGCTGTAAACATCGCCAATGGTATAATTGCGCACATGTCCCATATGGATTTTTCCAGACGGATAGGGAAACATCTCTAAGCAATAAAATTTCTTCTGGCTTGAGGCGGCGGCTTTAAAACTTTTATTGTCTTCCCAGTATTTTTGCCACTTTTCTTCTATTTCTTTAAATGGGTAACTCATATTCCTAATCTTTTATCCGCGCTGAAAGCAGAGAAATCATGGTTCTGATTCCCTGCAGGATATTTTCAATACTGCAGGGTTTAGTTAAATAATGGTCTGCCTCCATACTATAGCATTTTTGCATTGATTCCAATTCATCCCTGGCGCTGATAATAATTATCGGCCTCCACTTATGCTTAAACTTTTCTCTTACCTCTTTTAAGACCTCAAAACCATTAAGCTTGGGCATCATTAAATCTAAAAGGATAATATCCGGGTCAGCCTCTTTTACCTTTTGCAGGGCCTCTTCTCCGTCATAAGCAACCGAGACCTCATAGCCTTCTTTAGTCAGCCTTCTTTGAAGAGTATCAACTATATCTTTGTTATCATCCACCACCAATAATTTATAAGCCATAAGCGCCTCCGATTTAGGAAATTGGTAATTTCCTCACCACTGCCAAATTGAGCTTATCCGCGTCTTCCGCATCCTTGGGTGTTTCTAAAATAAAAGCTGTGTCTTTTAGGCGCCGCTCATTTACAATGTGCCTGAATCCTTCTAAGCCGATTTTTCCTTTCCCGATGTGCTCGTGCCTGTCCCGATGGCTGCTCAACCTATCTTTGGTGTCATTCAAATGAATGAGCTTGAGCCTGTTTAATCCAACAATCTCATCTAATTGGTTGATGGCCTGGTTAAGCCCTTCGGCAGTGGCTAAATCATACCCCGCGGCGTAGCCGTGACAGGTATCAAAGCATATGCCGATTCTGTTTTTCTGCTCAACGCCGTCAATAATCTGGCGCTGGTGTTCAAATTTATAACCTAACCAGGAGCCTGAACCGGAGGTATTTTCCAGAAGTATAACTACTTTTGACTTTTTTGTCCGCTCTAAAATTTTGTTTAAGGCCAGGATGAACCTCTTTAAACCCTTTTGCTCTCCGCTTTTTTTGTGGCTTCCCATATGGGTGACGATATAGTCAGCGCCTAAAAGCTCGCTCTCTAAAATATCGTCAATATAAGCCCTGATTGAATCCCGATATAAGACGCTGTATGGGGAAGCAAGATTCATCAGATAAGGAATATGCACAAACACGGGCGTAATTTTGCTTTTTTGCCTGCGGCGCCTGAATTCTTCTATATCCTCTAAGCTTAAACGCTCTCTTCGCCACTGCCGGGGGTCGCGGGAAAATATCTGCATCGTATTGCAACCCAACACCTCTGCCCGCGTAATTGACTCATAAATATGCCCGGCAATAGAAACGTGAAGGCCTAAACGCATTGTTAAATTGTAACACAGCCGTAATCACTGGTCAACGCTTAAGATGTTCGCTCTTTTTATCATCATTGTCCACGCGGAACCCGATTATTTTCTTCTCCTTTACTAGAGGCGGTTCAAGAAGTTTTTTGATTGCCTCAAAAATCTCCCTGATAGCATGATCGTGTCCGGCGTATTTCTTTTCAAGCGCTTCAATTTTTGCTGCCAAGTCTTTATGGGTTAAAAGGATTTCTCTTAACTTGGTAAAGGC
>MHGN01000046.1 GCA_001805575.1 Omnitrophica WOR_2 bacterium RIFCSPHIGHO2_02_FULL_45_21
TCAATCAATAAAGAGCTGATAATGCTGGCTCTTAACCGCTTTACAGACCTTTTTGACAAGATAAAACCATACCGGCAGAAAGATATGGTAAGGCTTGTCCTCCACAAAGCCATCCCAAGCCCTACCAAAATACAAATAGCCCTGTATGGGCGTCAACCCGACACAGGGCTACTTGAGCTATGTAAAACTGACAACGAAGAAATCCGCTGTCAGACGTCTAACTGGCTCCCCCTCGAGGACTCGAACCTCGGACCTGGTGGTTACACTTAACCCGAAATTCCTTTCGGAAGCGGACTATATCTTTGCCATAGCTTTTAGCATTAGGCAGCAGGTGCATAGTCTCTGAACCTTCCTCGCCAACGTTTCAGTGGCGGGCTCGGCTGCTGATTACCCATCCGCCTACGGCGGATTCGGGCTTCCAGTCCACCTTCGCCAAACAACTTTTGTGTTTGGCTTCGATGGATCCACCGAAGCAGATTAGTGCGTAGGTGGACAATTCTCCTGCAGTTTCAACCACAGTTTCCTATGGAAGCTGCAAAACGTTTACAGCCACTCGCTCTACCAACTGAGCTAAGGGGGAATTGTAGAGAATATATTACACGAAATAACTTATCAGTCAAATAAATTTTAGGAATTTTAGGAATAACGCAGGAACAGTCCCTATATTATTTGTGCTTCCAGTTCCTTTATTTCACTGTTTAAGCCGGAAATAAGCTTCTCTACCTCCTTTAGCCGGCGGCCGTAGTCCCTGGCGGTGTCTTCATCACGGTAAATATGCGGATTGGATAAGGCACGAACTTTGGCGTAGCTTTCAAGCTGGAGATTTTCCTTTTCTTTTTCCAGCTTACTTATCTTATCCCGTATGGCGGCATTGTGAGCCTTACGCTTCCTTTCTTCTTCCTTGCGCTGTCTTTCTCTTTCTTTCTCTTTCTCCTTCTCCCCATCGAACTTTGGTTGTTTAGCAGTAAGTTTACGGGCCTCTTTTTCAACGAAAGCTTCACCTTGAGCCTCTTTCTCTAGATAATAATCAAAATTCCCGGGAAATTTTCTTACCTGTGAATTCTTTACCTCAAAAACAACATTTGCCACTGAACGCACAAAATAGATATCGTGACTGATAAAGACAAGTGTTCCCTCATACTCAGTCAAGGTCTTCACCAATGCCTCAACCGCGTCAACGTCTAAGTGGGTGGTCGGCTCATCTAATAAAAGAAAATTCGGAGGATTAATTAAAAGCTTGGCTAAGATGAGGCGGCTTTTTTCGCCTCCGGAAAGAACGCTTACCTTTTTATCCGCATCATCTCCGCTAAATAAGAATGCTCCCAGAATAGTGCGGATTGTCTCCTCAGACATAAATCCCGCAGCGGCTGAATATGCCTCCTTAATAACCGTATTTTCAGGATGCAGCACATCCATACGCGTCTGGGAAAAGTAACCGCTATCTACGTTATGTCCAGCCGTACGGGTGCCGCTATCAATATCAATAACTCCGGCCAGGATTTTTAAGAGCGTGGATTTTCCGGCTCCGTTTTCTCCAGTCAAAACCGCCTTTTCTCCTTGCAGGAGCTCAAAATCAAAATCCTTGTAAACCTGGATATCGCCATAGGATTTGGAAATTTTCTCTAAACTCATTACCCGGTGGCCGCTGCGTTTAGTGGGCGGAAAATGAAAATTCCCGATGCTTTCCCTGCGGTCTTGCGGCACCGCTATCACTTGCATCTTCTCCAAAACCCGCTTTTTTGCCCGTACTGACGCTGCTTTATTCGGCTGGGCATGGAAGCGGTCGACGAATATTTGCAATTGTTTTCTTTTTTTCTCCTGTTCTTTAAACTGCTTTGATAAATAGGTGCGTTTTTCTTCTTTAATCCGTTCGTAATGCTCGTAGTTACCTTTAACCTTGGCGATGGCGCCATTTTCCAAAATCAAGCTGTAGTTGGTAACCTCATTCAGGAACGCCTTGTCGTGGGAAATAATAATAAAGGTGCCTTTAAAATCAGCTAAGTAATCCTTCAGCCAGATAGCGGCATTTAAATCCAGATAGTTTGTCGGCTCATCCAAAAGCAGGAGGTCGTATTGATAGGTAAGCAGCTTTGCCAGCAGTGTACGCATCTGCCAGCCGCCGCTCATCTGGGCTATGGGCCGGTTAAAATCCCTTTCTTTAAAACCAAGTCCGCTCAAAATCTTTTTTGCCTTATGCTCCAGCTCAAAATAACCCATCACCTCTAAGCTATGCAGGATTTCTCCGTAGCGGCTTGAGGCAGCGCCGCTCTTCTCCTCAAGCTGTTCTTTTTCATTCTTTAAGCGCATAATCCTTTCATCACCTTCGGTAAGTTCAGCCAAAACAGTCCGTTCAGATTTAAAACTTGACTCTTGCGCAAGATAACCGATGTGAATATTTTTATTTACCTGCGCGCTTCCTGCTGACGGCTCTATCTCGCCTAAAATCAAGGCAAAAAGTGTGCTCTTCCCCGCGCCGTTGGGGCCGATAAGCCCAACCTTTTCCCCGCGGTTTATGCTCAAGGAAATATTCTCAAAAAGCAGCTTCCTGCCGTAACTTTTGGAAACATTACTGAAGGTAATCATAATGAATAAGTGTTATACAGCCCGGCGGGATTCCAGGGCTTTAGAAAGGGTGGCTGAATCTGCGTATTCTAAATTTGAACCAACCGGCAGCCCCAGGCCGATGCGCGTTATGCGCACCTCAAAGGGTTTGAGCAATTTGGTAAGATATAAAGCAGTGGTTTCACCTTCGGTATCTGAATCAGTAGCAATGATAACTTCCTGGATGTTTTCCTCTTTTATGCGCTGGATGAGGCTGTCGATTTTAAGGTCATCCGGGCCTTTCCCTTCCAGAGGAGCAATTGAACCTAAGAGAACATGATACAAGCCGTTAAAGGTTCCGGTTTTTTCAATAGAGGTAACGTCATTGGGCCTTTCCACGACGCAAAGCAGGCCTCTGTTACGCTTAAGATTTAGACAAATAGGACATTCCTCCTGCTCGCTGAGATTGTGGCACCTGCGGCACAAGCGCACCCTCTCTCTTAGCTCGGATAACCTCTGGGAAAGCAAGGACACCTCTTCCTTGGGGGAGTTATTCAGGAGATGAAAAACAATCCGTTCCGCACTTCTCCTGCCGATACCGGGAAGCTTTATTAATTCCTGAATCAATCTTTCTATTGTCGCCGGATAACCCATATCAACCTTTCCTGACTACATGCCCTTTAAAAGTATCCAGCGCTGATTTAAGCAAAGGATCCGCTGAATCATCCGATGGTTCTTGCGGCTCAAGCTCATCATTGGTAAGGATAAAATTTATTTTGATATCCTGCCCCAGAATCTCCGCCCAGAGCTTCTCAAGAAGCAGGTGGTTTTCTTTGCGCTCCAGCGCTTCACGGTGAAAACTTGCCCGCTTAGGAAAGCCGATAGTTAAGACGCTGCCAACAGTCTTTACCGGTTTACCCTCTTCTAAGTAATGCGCGGCTGACACCTTAACTTTGGTTATCTTTTCTATAAACTGCGGCCAGAGCCCTTTTATCTTTTCTAAGGCCAAAGTAAGTTCTTCTATATGCATTTTTAAATGTTGAACAGGCGCCGCATCAACTTTTGCTGTGCCTGCATTGCTCTCTTGTGTATACGGTTTATTCTCTTTAATCGGGTGGCTTTCTTCAGCCTTCTTTGCCGGAATATGCACGACGGACTGAGGAGTTTTTCCCGGCGCAGAGAGCTTTACCAGGGCAATCTCTAAAGGTATGCGCAGGTTATCAATGCGCCTGCTCATTTCCTGGGCATTCAATAAGGCGGTAAAGCTGATTAAGATATTCTCAAGGGAAATCCCCTGAGATTGTCTGGCTATGCTCTGGCATACCTCCTGCGGCAGGTCAAGAAGCTTTTCGTGGTTTAAATCAGTAACCTTAGTAATCATCAAATTGCGGTAATGCTCAATCAAATTTAAAAGCAGCTGGCTCAGGTCTTTTCCCTGGTCAATCAGCTCATCCAGAAACTGCAAGGCCCCAACGGTATCTTTTTTGATTATCCTATCCGTAATCTCAAAGAGATATTCCTGCTCCACTACGCCCAGAACAGAGTTGACATCCTTTAAATGGATATTTCCGCTGGCGCTAGTAAAGGAAACCAGCTCATCAAGCATTGACTCCGCATCACGCAGGGATCCGTCAGAGGCCTTGGCAATTGCCAGGAATACGTCCTCTGCGACATTCAATTTTTCAGAAAGAACTATCTTCTTTAACTGCTGGATAATCTGGATATTGGAGATACGCCTAAATTCAAGAGACTGGCAGCGCGACAAAATAGTTGAAGGCACTTTCTGAGGGTGGGTAGTGGCAAAGATAAATTTTACGTGCGCCGGCGGCTCTTCCAATGTCTTCAGCAGGGCGTTGAAGCCTTCGGGAGTAATTTGGTGCACCTCATCAATGATGTATATTTTAAATTTTCCGTGGACAGGAGAAAACTTGACGTTTTCCCTTAAGGTGCGGATGTCGTCAATGCCGCGGTTGGAGGCACCGTCAATCTCAATTACGTCTAAACTTCTTGCCTCGGTAATCTCAATGCAGGAGGAACATTTATTGCACGGCTCAAAGCCGGACTGTCCTGTTTGGCAGTTTAATGCCTTGGCTAAGATGCGGGCAGCTGAGGTTTTACCTACGCCGCGCGGCCCGGCGAAGATATAGGCGTGGGCAAGGCGGCCGGATGCAATGGTGTTCTTCAATGTCTTAACCACATGCTCCTGGCCAATAACATCATCAAAATTCTGCGGGCGCCATTTGCGGGCAAAAACTATATAAGACATATTACATAAAATGATTTAAATTTTTAGAATTTATAAGCGGCGCTTAATTCAAAAGTATCGCAGTCATCGGAATGTATGCGGTCGCGATGTCGCCAATCTAAATTTAACTCTGCTTCCTTAGCAAGCGGAATAAGCAGCCCCGCTATTGATTCTACGCGGGTCCCCCGCCCCAGACGGAAATCGTAAGTATATTCGCCGGAGATATACCCCTTAAGAATATCTTTAGCGGGAATCAGCCGGCGACTTAAAGTTACTATGCTCACTGTCTCAAACATATTGGTATTTTTAATCACTCTCCGGTTAAAAACCGGTTCCGAGCGCCAGACTTGTCGAAACTGCTGGCCAAGATAAAAAAAATCCCTCCATTCCAACCCAAGCTCTATACCCGTAGAAACCCTTTCTCTTTTGCGGCGTTTGACGCTATGCCTTACCTCCACAAAAGGCGCTACCCTCAAGCTCACACTTTCAGCGGACCTAGAATTAATTTCCTTGATAAAGAACGCCTCTAAACGGTTGGAGTAAAAATTTTCATCCGCATGACGGATATCGTCATTAAAAAGGACGGTATAACGCATAGGCGGTTTCCCGCTCGCGGGGAAGGCGCTCAAGCAAAGAAACGGCACAACGGCCAAACTAATCACTACCCCCTTAAATAACATACACTCTCATTATTCTTATACCCCTTCTTTTATGGTACAGGAAAGTATAAAACACTTTCCCATACCACTGCAAAAATCGCCTGCCTGCCGGCAGGCTGAAATTAATCGCGCGGTGAGCGACTTCCTTGATTTTACCACAAAATAGAAATAATTAAACCCAAATCTTTGATAAAGTTATTTATACTGTTGAAATCTATCTATTCCTGTAATAGGTGTATTTGTGCGCCTTGCCTCTTACCAGACGAACAGGATATTTCTGAGAGCTCTTTTCTAATTTACGCAAGATGCAGCTTTCAAGGCCAATATCAAAGAGATTGCAGAAATCAAGCAGATATATGGCGATATCCGCGAGCTCGTCTTCAATTTCCGCGCGCTTCTTCTTATCTTTTAATAGCTTTTTTGACTGATCAATGGTCAGCCACTGAAAATGCTCCATTAACTCCGCGGCCTCAATGGCAATAGACATACTGATATTCTTGGGCGAATGATACTTCTCCCAGTTTCTTTCTCTAATAAATTTCTTGATTTCTTTTTTGATGTGATTCAGGCTGATTTCAGGCATTCTTAATAAAAGTGCGTTTCAGAGAATCCTTGAGCCTGCCTCTGCGTTTTTCCCTGATAATGACGCTGGCAAGAATACGCGGGGAAGCAAAAAAGATAAACAGTATTTCTTTAAGACGGAAGAACTTTGTTATGAAAATATTTTTCCAGATTATTTTCATATATCTGGACGGCGTATAAAAAGAGAATTTGATTCTCCTGGCAATTTTTTTTAAGGCGGCATGGCTATAGGCGTCAGAATAAAGCTCCCCCCTCTCGGTAACATGATAACCCGGAGTTTTTTCAGCGAGCTCTTTTAAAGGCGAAAACTTCTCAATCCTCAATTTATTGCAGGTGATAACATCAACGCCGATTTCCTTGGCAAACTGCGCGATATAGAGCATTTCCTCTTCTGTCTCCCCGATATTACCGTGGATAAAGTAACCGTTGTAAAAAATCGGGTATTTCGTGAGCACCGCGAAAGCTTTTCTTACCATTGCCTGATTGAAACCTTTATTAAGCTGTGCCAGTATCCAGTCATGGGGAGATTCTATTCCGATTAAAAGCACCTTGAACCCCGCTTTAACCATTTTCTTAAGCAGCTCCGGGTGGCGGGAGATATCGATGCGCGCCTGGGCAATGAAGCGCTTTCTAATCTTGCGCTCTATGATTAAATCGCAGATTCTTTCCGCCCTTTTAGGATCGGCAGAAAAGTTATCGTCGCTTAAAAGTATCACTCCCGCTTTTAAACCCTGGATTTCATCGACTACGAAATCTACGCTGCGAGCGGCATAGTTTCTTTTTTGTCCGAGGGGATTTAAGCTGAAGGTGCAGAATTTACAGTCAAACGGACAGCCTCGCGCGCTTAAGACCGAATCGAAAGTTACATCTCTCGCCTTTATACCGTTTAGTGAAAGGGTATATTCGTTACGCCGTAAGGAACGGTCAGGCGCCGTAAGACTATCTACATCCGGGAGGGGGCGGTTCGGGTTGTGAAAGATCCGGCCGTTTTCCCGGTAAGAAATACCCAGGATAT
>MHGN01000047.1 GCA_001805575.1 Omnitrophica WOR_2 bacterium RIFCSPHIGHO2_02_FULL_45_21
ATTGCTTTCTTAGGTATTGTTATCGGCGGAATTGTCCTGGCGCTCTTCTTGCCTATCTTCAAGATTTCGGAATTGGTGGGGCATTAATGTCCCGGAAGATAGACTATCAGAAAGAGCTGAATACGAAACAGCGCGAGGCGGTTTTTTCCACCGTTGGCCCGCATTTGGTAATTGCCGGAGCCGGCAGCGGTAAGACCAGGGTGCTGGTCTATCGGGTGGCCTATTTGGTTGAACAGGGAATAAGGCCCGAGGAAATACTCCTCTTAACCTTCACCCGCAAGGCCGCCAGCGAAATGCTGCGGCGCGCATCCTTAATTCTGGACGAGCGCTGCGATAGGGTTTCGGGAGGGACGTTTCACTCATTCGCCAATATTATCTTAAGAAAATATGCCGCCTGCTTAGGGCTGTCTAATAACTTTACTATTTTAGACAAAAGCGACGCCGAGGACACCATTAATTTAATCCGCAGCAAGCTAGGGTTTCATAAAGCTAACAAACGCTTTCCCAGAAAGGGAGCGCTCTACGCCCTGCTCTCGAAAAGCGTCAATAAGTCCCACTCGGTGGACTGGTCGGAAAATATCAAGAAAGTCCTCTATGCAGACTACCCTAATTTTATTGAATGGGAGGACGAGATAATAAAAATAAGAGATGAGTATGCTCTCTATAAACGTTCAAAATCACTGCTTGATTATGATGACCTCTTAGTTTATCTTAAGGAATTACTTCTTGAATTTGAGCAGGTGCGCCTTCGCTTAGCCAGTAAATACCGCTACATCATGGTTGATGAGTATCAGGATACCAATAAGCTTCAGGCGCAGATTGTCTATAGCCTGGCAGCCGAGTCTAAGAATATCATGGTTGTCGGTGATGATGCCCAGAGTATTTACGCCTTCCGGGGAGCAAATTTCAAGAATATCATTGATTTTCCTAAAATTTTCAAGGATGCCAGAGTTATCACCTTAGAGGAAAATTACCGCTCTACACAATCCATCCTGAATCTGACTAATCAGCTCATCGCTTGCGCTGAAGAAGGATTTGAAAAAACGCTCTATACCAGAAAGCCGGGCGATAAGCTTCCTGTTTATGCCGAAACGCAGGATGAACATGGGCAGTCCGAATATATAGCGGATAAAATATTGGCCTTAAGAGAGGAGGGAGTTGAGCTGGCAGAGATGGCTGTGCTTTTTCGTTCCGGATGGCATTCTAATGACCTTGAGATTGAATTGGCCAGCCGCAATATTCCCTTTGTCAAATACGGCGGACAAAAATTTGTCGAGGCGGCCCATATCAAGGATATGCTCTCGTATTTACGCATTGCGCAGAATGTCTCTGACCATGTGAGCTGGTATCGGCTTCTCCTGCTCTTGCCCGGCATAGGCCCGAAGACCGCCGAAGGCGTCATCAGGCATCTTGCCTACCCACAAGGCGGCCAGGGAGTTGATCCTTGCGGGGATAAGATATTTGCCAGGAGGCCGGAGCTTACGGAACTATTCAAGCTGTATAAGAAACTTGATCTCAAGGAGTTGAAACCTGCGGAAATGCTTGAATTATGCGTTGAACATTATCAACCGCTCTTAAAGAATAAATATGATGATTTTGATAAACGGCTGAATGATATTGTTTCTTTAGTGCGCATTGCCTGGCGATATAAGTCCTTAGAACAATTCCTGACGGATATGGCTTTGGAGCCTCCGGAAAGAAATATTATTCAGGCGGGCATTAAGGATAAGGATGATTCCTCGGTTGTCTTATCAACTATCCATTCGGCAAAGGGGCTGGAATGGCATACGGTTTTTATCATTTACTTAGCCGAAGGCCACCTGCCGTCATATTTATCGCTGGAAGATAGCGCCGCCATTGAAGAAGAGCGGCGGCTCTTATACGTCGCCGCAACCCGCGCCAAAGAAAATCTCTTTTTACTAAAGCCGCATATAGATCGTTCGCCGCGGAGTTATTTTGCTGAAAGCAGTACCATCTTCACCCGCCCCTCGCGCTTCTTAGAGCAAAATAATATCTTAAGTAAATTTACCAGCGTGGAGACCCGCGCGGAAGAAGGTTTTTACGCTCTTTCTGCGGATGATATTATTGAAAAGAAGCCCCTGCGCCGGAAGCGGGAATTTCTGGAGACAATAGAGGAATACTTTGGCAGCGATAACGATTAGTGCGCGATCTCTTGGATGCGCTCTTTTATAGCGGCAATGGTCTCATCAGGCGTTGACGCTCCGGCAGTAATTCCTACCGATTTTGCCCCTCTAAGCCATTTCTTTTTAAGCTCATCAGGTGAATTTATCCAGTAAGAATTTTTATTGATGGATTTGGCGATTTGATACAGCCGTTTGGTATTGGCGCTGGTCTTTGAGCCGATAACAATGATACAGTCGCTTGCTTTCGGCAGGGTTTTTATTTCTGCCTGCTTCAGCCGGGTGGGCGAACAAATGGTATTAAAAAATTGCAGGTCATCAACACGTTCTTTGAGCAACTCCTGCATCTTAAGCACTTTTTCCAGGTTTTGCGTTGACTGCACTACCACTGCGCTTTTCTGCATCCTTTTTGGCACCTTCTTCTTTATATCGGCTAAACCTTGCAGGACTATTGCCTTGTGTTTGATTTGACCCACAATTCCCTGGACCTCATCGTGTTTATAGTCGCCAATAACTATAATTTTATAGCCCCTGCTGTCCATATCAATAGCAATATTATGAATCTCTTTTACCATTGGGCACGTTGCATCAATGATTTTTAACCCCAGCCTGCCTGCCTTCTCAATGATTTTTTTGCTGCTTCCGTGGGCGCGGATGAGCAGGGAGCCGATGCGCGGATTATTAAGTTTCCTGGTTTTTTCTATGCCGGCTCTTTCAATATTTTTGACCACATTTTCATTATGGACAATGTCACCGAGCATGTATACGCGGTCTTTGCTTCTTGCGGCGCTCTCTAAGGCAATATCAATTGCCCGCTTTACCCCGAAACAAAACCCCGCGCTTTTGGCAATTGTGATTTTCATTTGTCCTTAACCTTAACCTTAACGTACGAACACATTACCAGCATACCACGCAATAATTTTATTGGCAATAGCTAAAAGTGATGTTATAATAAATAACTATGAAAACAAAAACCATAGCTGATTCAGCCGCGACTTTATCCGGGGTAATGATGCCGATAGACGCCAACCATTATGGCAGCGTGCATGGCGGCACTATCTTAAAATTGGTTGATGAAGCGGCATATGTTGCGGCTACCAAGCACGCCAGGAAAAACGTTGTAGTTGCCTCTATGGACCATATAGAGTTCAAGCATCCGGTTAATGTCGGCGACCTGCTTACTTTAAAGGCATCAATATATCATGTCGGCAGGACCTCAATGGATGTAGAGGTAGAAATTGAGACCGAAAAAATCAAGCAAGGAAAAATCCTTAAGGTTGGCTCAAGCTATTTGACCATGGTGGCTTTGGATGAGTTGGGTAAACCCACCAGAGTTCCGCGGCTTATTCTGAAAACAAAAGAGGAAATCGCAAAAAGTAAAGATATAAGGCAAAAAAGGCAAAGGCGAATTGCGCATTTTTCTGTATCATAGAAATTTGGGGACAAGTATCGTGTCCCCAAATTTCTATGAAAATTACCAATGGATAATTGGAAGAAATTAAGCTTTTTGCCACAGAAGGAGTTAAGAGAAGGACAGAATAATAAACTTCGCTCTTTTATCACCGCCCAGCTTTATCCCTTCAGTCCTTATTACCGCAAGTTATTTGACCAGCATAAGATAAAACCGCAATACATCAAGACGGTTAAAGACCTGAAACTCATCCCTTTTACCAAAAAAGAGGATTTTCTCCCCGATGATGAGCATCCCAACCGCTTCCGCGATTTTATCCTCCAGCCGGATGAGTCCTCGATCAAGAAATACCAGCCAAAGAGTAAACTGATTTATCTGGCTTTGCTTAAAATCTCAAAAGGCAAAGAAGAAGTCAGGGAGCGTTTAAGTAAGGAATACCGCCCCATCTTTCTTACCGCCACTACCGGCACTACCTACGAGCCGGTTTCTTTTTTGTATACCAGATTTGATATTAATAATCTGCATATCTCAGGATACCGGCTGCTGGATGTTTTCGGGGTGCAAAAAGATTCCCGGGGAGTGAATCTTTTTCCCTATGCCCCGCATCTGGCCTTCTGGCAGACGGTATTTGCGGCCTTTGCCCACAATGTCTTTATGCTCTCTACCGGAGGGGGTAAGGTGATGGGCACCCAGGGGAATATTGAGGCCATATTAAAGGTTAAACCGGATATCGTGATCGGGGTGCCGGGCTATCTTTATCATTTGCTGCGTTCGGCACGGCAGATGAATAAGAACCTCAGCTTTATTAAAAAAATAATCTTAGGCGCCTCGGCCGTTCCTTCGGGATTTAAGGAAAAGTTAAGCAGTATGCTTGTAGAGATGGGGGCTAAAGGTGTTCAGGTTATCGGCACCTACGGTTTTACCGAGGCCAAATGCGCCTGGGGAGAATGTCCCACGGATATAGGGGTTTCCAGCGGTTATCATACCTATCCGGATAAGGAGATATTTGAAGTGATTGACCCTGCTACCGGCGAGGTCCAAGGTGAGGGTAAAGACGGAGAGTTAGTTTATACCAGTATTGATAGCCGGGGAAGTTGTGTCCTGCGCTATCGCACCGGAGATTTGGTTAAAGGTGGCATCACCTACGCCCCCTGTCCTTATTGCAAGAGGACTGTGGCGCGCATATCCAGCGGTATCTACCGGGCCTCCAATATCAAAAACTTACAGCTTTCTAAGGTCAAAGGGACCTTGGTTAATCTGAATAATTTTGGGGCAATCTTAGAGGCGGAAAAAGGCATTGAGGAATGGCAGATAGAGCTCAGAAAGAAGGATAATGACCCTTACGAGGTTGATGAATTACTGCTCTATTTAAGCCTGAGCGCCAATACCGACCAGGAAAATTTAAAGAAAAGGCTTTGCGATAAAATCCTGTCTTTGACCGAGATAACCCCTAATGAAATAATCATTCTTTCCCATCAGGAGATGCTAAAACAGGTAGAGATGGAAATTTCCCATAAGGTAAAAAGATTCGTGGACAAGCGTCCGGTTTAATCAGAGGAAAATGAGGTAAAAACTATGTCAAGAATTGCTATCGTTGATGGAATACGAACACCGTTTGTCAGGGCCTGGACGGATTTCTGGGATATTCCGGCGCAGGAGTTAGGCCGGCTGGCGGTAAGGGAATTATTAGAACGGAGCGCTCTGGAGCCGAAGATGGTAGATGAGTTAATCTTTGGTTCGGTGGCAAATCCTCCGGAGGCGGCCAATATTGCCCGGGTGATTTCGCTTCTCTCCGGAATACCCAAGGAAAAGCGTGCCTATACCGTATCCCGTAACTGCGCCTCGGGCTTTGAGGCAGTTACCAGCGCTGCGGAGAAGATTATCTCCGGGATGGATGAGATAGTTATTGCCGGCGGGGCTGAATCAATGTCTAATATCCCGATGTTTTATCCCCCAAAAACAGCCAAACTATTTTTGAAACTCTCTAAAGCCAAAAACCCCTTAGAAAGAATTTTTCTCTTTTGGGAATTACTTAAGCCCGGCCGTTTATTAAAGCCGGTGCTCGGCCTGCAATTAGGCCTGACTGATCCGGTCTGCGGTTTAAATATGGGCCAGACCGCTGAGGTTTTAGCTAAGGAATACGGAATCAGCCGAAGAGAGCAGGATGAGTTTGCTATTATTAGCCATAAGCGGGCGGCCAGAGCGAGAGAAAAGTTAAGAGAAGAGATTGTCCCGGTATTGGTTGCGCCAAAATATGAGAAGGTAGTTATCGATGATAACGGCGTAAGGGAAAATATCGCCATTGATGACCTGGCAAAGCTCAGGCCTTATTTTGACCGTTATTCTGGAACAGTTACTGTGGGCAATTCCTGCCAGGTTACTGATGGTGCCTGCGCGCTTTTAGTAATGCGGGAGGAAAAGGCAAGAGAATTAGGATTTAAGCCGTTAGGATTTATCCGCGGCTATACCTACGTAGGCGTTGAACCAAGCAAAATGGGTATTGGCCCTGCCTTTGCTATTCCCGAGGTCTTAAAGAAAGCCGGACTGAAATTAAGCGACATTGAGCTTATTGAGGTCAACGAAGCATTTGCAGTTCAGGTAACGGCCTGCGAGAGACAATTAGAGAAGGATAATATAGGAAGGCTCAATAAAGACATCTTAAATGTTAACGGCGGAGCGATTGCTTTAGGCCATCCGGTAGGGGTCACCGGCAGCAGGTTGATTTTGACTTTGTTAAAAGAGATGCAAAGGAGAGATTTACATCTTGGCCTGGCTTCGCTTTGTGTCGGCGGCGGTCAGGGCGCGGCGGTGATTGTGGAGCGGTAGTAGGTATGCTTAAAAGAGAGTGGCAAAAATAGCATTGCAACAGCTCGGCTTTTTAGTTGACAAGTGTTGTTTATCATAGTATACTTTAGTAGTAGAATGTATACGAAAGGTCATCCTGATGGTTATATTTGACGCTTCAACGTTGATATTATTGGCGAAGATAGAGATATTAAAGGTAATAACCCAAACGCAGGAGATATTGATTTCTAAGGAAGTTGAAGCAGAAGCGACTTGCCGGCCGGAACTTCTTGACGCAAAGATTATTATAGAACTTATTAAAACCGGACAGATTAAAGTGATAAAAGTTAAGGATTCTGTTCTTTTCGAGAAGTTTAGGGAAGATTTTGCTATTGCTGAAGGAGAGGCTTCGGTATTGTTATTAGCGCGCCAAAGGCAGGCGATATTGGCGACTGATGACGGCCAAACCATTAAGGCCTGCAAGGTGTTAGGGGTTAAGTTTGTTACGGCCATACATTTTTTGTTGAGTGCGTATTATAAAAGGAGAATCGGCAGAGAGCTCGCATTAGTAAAATTAGAGCGCCTAAAGAATTTAGGCCGCTATGACGTCAAGATAATCGCTGACGCTATAAATAGGATAAAAGGGAGGCGGGGAGAATGAATGTTTTAAGTATACGGTTGGGAGAAGAGGAATTGAGGCAGATAAAGGTATTGGCAAAAGAAGGGCATGCTGATCAATCCCATGCGGCGCGCGAATTAATTAGAGAAGGATGGAAATTCCATTTGCTTTGTATGTACAGGGAAGGCCGCCTTTCTTTAGGTTCTTTGTCTAAGGAATTAAAAATGCCTTTGAGTTCAACAATAGATTTTTTGGGTAAACTGGGGGTCCAGGCCCCTTTGGAGTACGAAGATTATTTGCAGGGGCTGGATTTACTCAAGGGGATTTAGTGTGGGCATTTGAAGGAAATAATAAGATAGGGAAAATGGGGTCAGAATGAATTAGAAAATAAATGGTCGCTGTCCCCATTTGTCCATTTACGTTACCCATTTACACATAAAACCTGTTAAAAGACATCCGGTATGCGTTATACTTTAAAGGAAAGCTGTTTAAAAGGAGGTGCAGGATGAGTGATTGGAAGAAAAACAAAGCAGTGGGGATAGTGGCAGGGGTTATTTTTGTCCTGGCGATAATAATGCTGATAAAAACATTAACCGCCAAACCTGAGCCTCCCTTAATAAAAGGAGACTCTCCCCCGATTCCTGTTAACACCCCATTTGTAACAAGATAGTTTTGAGATCAGAAGGAGGCGATAAAAATGTCAAAAAAAAGAGCTTTTACCTTGATTGAGCTGATAGTGGTGATGGCGATAATTTCGCTGCTGGCCGCGACCTTGGTCCCTCAAGTAAGCAAAGCCATGGATAAAACAAGGGTAGCCAGGACGGCTCAGGAGCTGACGCTCATTAGCAATGCAATGGATGCTTATCTGGCCGATGTAGGTTCTTATCCTCCCGAAGTTGGGGTGACTTGCGGCGGTTGGGGGTGCGAAGTGGGCTTAGTTGATCGGGGTAATGTTCATAGTAATCACGTGTCAGCCTGGAGCGGGCCTTATCTAAAAAGCTGGCCTAAAAGAACCGCCTGGGGCGGAATTGTTGGCTGCGGAGCAACGGGCGCTTATTATATCCATCCGCCCATAGGATGGATCAACCGGGATGGGATTGGCGGAAACGATCGTTGGATACATATGAATGCTAATTGCGTAAGATATCCTGACGGAATGATGTCTGAGGTTGATAAGGTACTGGATGATGGCGAGGGCGAGAATGGAAATGTCAGGGTTTATATGTGGGGTTCATCATTCGGCTATCTTTATTACTATATCGGTGAGGGCGCCAGTGACTGGTAGTAAAAAAAGATGCGCCAGAGCCTTGAATTACGGGGACACAATACTTATTTCATAAGAAGATGAAACATCGTTTTGTGCGTCTAGGGTTTGCTTCGCTGTGCGTTGGAGGCGGACAGGGCGCGGCGGTGGTTGTGGAGATAATATAGTCAGTACGAATTAGATGAGCGTAAATATGCGTTAAAAAATATGAAATCCTTGAATCTAAGAATAGAAAACGAGTTTGCCATCATAGAATTTGACCAGCCGGAGTCTAAGGCGAATATTTTATCCGCTCAAATCTTGCTTGAGCTGGATGAGATAATCTCGCAATTAGGGCAGAGGAAAGATTTAGAAGGGGCTTGTATTTTAAGTAAGAAAGCGGATATTTTTATAGCCGGGGCGGATATTAAAGAAATTGAAAGCATAACTTCGGCTTCTCAGGCACAGGTTATGGCGCAGGCAGGGCAAAAGATTTTAAGTAGATTAGAGGAGCTTCCTATGCCGACTATTGCCTTAATTAACGGGGCCTGTTTAGGGGGAGGATTAGAGCTGGCCCTGGCCTGCGACTGGCGTTTGGCTAGTTTTGGCGATAAGGTAAAAATTGGTTTACCTGAGGTAAAGCTGGGGATCATCCCCGGATTTGGCGGAACGAAGCGCCTGCCGCGGCTGGTAGGTTTACTTAAAGGGGTTCAGTTAATTACCTCCGGGGAAGCCATCTCTGCCAAAGAAGCGCTCAAGATAGGTTTAGTCGACGGCTTAGAAAACCAGCAGAGATTACTTGATGGGGGGATAGAGTTCTTAAAGAAAAACCCTAGGAAGAGATTATGCTATAGGCCGAAGACAAAGGGCATAGTAAACAAATTCTTAGAGCAAACCTTTATTGGCCGGGCTATTTTTAAAAAGCAAGCCAAAAAATTTATTCTTAAAACTACAAAGGGCCATTATCCTGCGCCTCTAAAAGCGCTTGAAGTAGCGGCAGAGAATTATGCTTCTGGTTTAGAGAAGGCCTTAGAAGGAGAGGCGGCGGCTTTTGGGGAATTAGCCATTGGCCTAATCTGCAAAAATCTAATCAGCGTATTTTATCTGATTGAAAAGTATAAAAAGGCAAAATGGGCTGAAGCCGCGCCGCGTCAAATCCATAAATGCGCAATTATAGGCGCCGGGGTAATGGGCGGAGGGATTGCTCAACTTTTTAGCGCTTACGGATTGCCGGTGCGGATGAAAGACCTGAATTACCCTGCCTTAGGCCGCGGCTTGCGCCAGGCAAGGGAAGTTTATGATTACGGCGTAAAAAAGAGAAAACTTAAACCTAACCAGGCAATTTTAGGAATGGGGCTTA
>MHGN01000048.1 GCA_001805575.1 Omnitrophica WOR_2 bacterium RIFCSPHIGHO2_02_FULL_45_21
GTTATGCGGCAGAAAACCAAGGCCGGCTCAATCTTAGACCCTTTAGCGGACAAGATGCTCTTATCCTGCGCCTTTATTTTTGTTTACCTTAAGGATAATTTTCCGCAAGGTATCAACGTGCCGCTCTGGTTAGTGATCATTGTTTTAAGCCGCGACTTATTGATTCTTCTGGGCGCAGCTGTAATTTATATGACTAAGGATGAATTGGTCTTAACTCCCAGCCGCTGGGGAAAATATACCACCTTCTTTCAGATGTCTACTATCGTCTTAGTCTTGCTGCAATTTCAATATACCTATCTGGCAGCGATTTTAACCGCCTTTTTTACGGTAAGCTCATGCATTGATTATTTAAAGAAAGGGCTAAAGGTTTTATATGCTCCTGATTTCAGCCGTAGCGCTTAGTTATCTCATCGGCTCTATTCCCAGCGCCTATATTTTAGGAAGATTAGCCAAGGGCATAGATATCCGTAAGCATGGCTCAGGAAACGTAGGCGCAACCAACGCCTTTCGTGTTCTTGGCCCCTATATAGGTATAACGGTCCTATTCCTTGACGCTTTAAAAGGATTTATCTGCGTAGTGATTGTCGCAGATTTTATTATGGTACAGGAAAGTATGTCCTTACGGGCACAAGTGCAACACTTTCCCATACCACTGCTAAAATCGCTGCAAGTTATCGCCGGAGGCGATTTTCTTGTTCAGCAGGGTTTAGGCCTTAATAGTTTGCTCTTAAGAATTTTACTGGGGATAGCCGCGGTGCTGGGCCATAGTTTGACTATTTTCCTAAGCTTTAAGGGTGGCAAGGGTATGGCCACTACCCTGGGTGTCTTGATTGGATTCGCGGTTAAAATTCCGGCTCTAAAAATAATCCTGCTTGCTGAAATATTGCTCTGGCTTGCCGTATTCTCTATAAGCAGAATCGTCTCCTTAGCTTCCATAGTAAGCGCTGTCCTTTTTCCTCTATTTTTTATAGTTTTGAAACAGCCAATGCCGCTGATTTTAATGGGTTTGACTCTTGCCATCTTTGTAATTATTCGTCATAAGTCAAATATCTACAGATTGTTACATAATCAAGAACCCCGCTTGAATCTTCGCCGCAAGCCGTAAATTTCCCCTTTAAGAAAGCGCTTTTTTCTAACCCCTGTTTTGGCCTTGAATTAGATAAAATGGGTGTTATACTCTTCATAGATAACCCCACCAGCCATGGTTTGTCTATGACTACCGTTTGAAGATAAAGGGGATATTCCCCCCGTAGCCCCGCTGCTTGCGGGGCAAGAATGGGGGCCATTTAAGATGAAAAACTTAATTTTTAAAAACATTACTTCGGAAAACAGGCGCCAGAGAATCCTCTATAGCTCTGAATCTATTGAGCAGGAGGGAATCCGCACTGTTATTAATCGGCACTTGATTTGCCGTATCCGTAACGTGGTTGAGGCTAAGGAATTTTTACAGGTTCCGGACCTCTATGTAATAAAGAAACGGGATACCAAGGCGAATGCCGAGGCATTTTATTGCCGGATTAAGGGCTTAATGTATATGTCGGTCAAGCATAAGTTGCATCTCGTATCGTTCATTCACTCCTTGCGGATTCAACTTAAGGCGGTTTCCATACCTATAGATAAATGAAGCTCCACGACCTAATGGTCGGGACATCTTTTTTTAGGGATTCCGTTGTGTATCGTGGAGCGGAATCCCGCCCGAAGACCATTCAGCCCTACCCTTAGGGATACGGTCTTCTGGGTGCGGGATAAAAATCCGCAGGGAGATTATATTTTCCCCGTTAGAGAGCCATCCCTAACGGGGTTTTTGTTTGACTTTTTAAGGCAGCGATGTTATGATTAGATTACTACAAACGCGGGGTGATAATGGCAATATCAAAAAATGATGCGCTAAGAGTCGCGCATCTGGCGCGCATAGATTTAACTGAAGATGAGCTTAGGCTCTTTGCCAGGCAGCTTGAGTCTATCATAGAATTTATTGATAAGCTTAAAGAGTTGGATGTTTCTTCCGTCAGCCCTGCCGCCCATACCCCGGTTCTCAAGAATGTCCTCCGGCCCGATACAATAAAAGATTCGCTGAGTAAAGAAGCAGTGTTAGGGAACGCGCCGAAAAGCCTAAAAGGACATTTTCTGGTGCCTAAGGTTATTGAATAACTTATGAAGCTCTGGGAATTTACCGGACATGAGTTGCTTGAAAAGTTAGCTCATCAAGAAATAACTCAAGAGGAAATTTTAGGCGCTCTTGATAAAAGAAGAGAAGAGGTAGAGCCTAAGGTTAAGGCTTTCCTAAGGTTTGAAAAGACGCCTGGGCCTGAGAATCTATCTGGCCCTGGAGGTTTTCAGGGCCTGCCTATTGCGGTCAAAGACAATATCTGCATTAAGAATCGGCCTGTCACCTGCGCCTCCCGTATTTTAG
The DNA here is from genome assembly GCA_001805575.1 of Omnitrophica WOR_2 bacterium RIFCSPHIGHO2_02_FULL_45_21. GTDB lineage: Bacteria > Omnitrophota > Gorgyraeia > Gygaellales > UBA12090 > 2-02-FULL-45-21. The sequence goes on from MHGN01000048.1 coordinate 2,414, forward strand.
AAGGTTTCCATCCGCCTTATGATGCTACGGTAATTCAAAAATTGAAAGCCGCAGGTTTTAGCATTTACGGCCAAACTAATATGGATGAGTTTGCTTTCGGCTCATCCTGCGAAAATTCCTCTTATTTTCCCACCCGCAATCCCTGGAATTTAGAATGTGTTCCCGGCGGCTCATCCGGCGGATCTGCCGCGGCTGTTGCCTGCGGTGAGGCTATCTGGGCATTGGGATCTGATACCGGGGGCTCTATCAGGCAGCCGGCCTCTTTTTGCGGCGTTGTGGGGCTTAAACCGACCTATGGCCGGGTGTCTCGTTATGGCCTGATTGCCTTTGCCTCAAGCTTGGACCAGATTGGGCCTTTTGCCAGGGACATTGAAGATTGCTCTCTTCTTTTAAAGGTAATCGCTGGCTACGACCCTAAGGATTCTACTTCCGCCAATCTATCTGTTCCGGACTTCCTGCTATCTTTAGGAAAAGATATCAAGGGAATAAAAATAGGCGTCCCCAAAGAGTATTTCAGTTTATCAGCAGATAGGGCTCTTGAGGGAATTGCTCAAGAAGTAAAGCAAGCCCTGGAGGAAGCAATTGAGCAGTTAAAGAAATTAGGAGCAAAGGTCCAGGAAGTAAGCCTTCCACATACCGAATATGCGGTGAGTGTTTACTACATTCTCGCTACTGCGGAAGCGAGCTCTAATTTGGCCCGTTTTGACGGAGTGCAATACGGCCTGCGCACAGAAGCCGTAGATAATCTTACTGAAATGTATAAACGCACCCGTCAGGCTGGCTTTGGCAGCGAGGCAAAACGCCGGATTATGTTAGGAACCTATTGTCTTAGCCACGGATATTATGAGGCATATTATTTGCGGGCGCTTAAGGTGCGCGCGTTAATCGCCAATGATTTTGCCGATGTCTTTAAGGACTTTGATTGCCTCATTACGCCGACTTCGCCAACCCCGGCATTCAAATTAGGCGAAAAAATCCAGAATCCATTAGCGATGTATTTATCGGATATTTATACGATTTCAATAAATTTAGCCGGCCTGCCCGCCATCTCCATCCCCTGCGGTTTTAGTTCGGGCGGTTTGCCTATAGGGATGCAGATAATAGCCGGGAGCTTTGACGAAGAGATGCTTTTTCGGGTGGCCCATTGCTATGAAGATAGTACTTCCTGGCATAAGATGCGGCCAAAAATATAGTTATTATGGAATACGAAGCGGTTATCGGCCTAGAAGTTCATGCCCAGTTAAAGACCAGAAGCAAGGCATTTTGCGGGTGTATGGCTGAATTCGGAGCGCCGGCTAACAGCCTGACCTGTCCGGTTTGCTTAGGATTTCCCGGGAGTTTGCCGGTGCTTAATGAAAAAGCTCTGGAATATGGGCTGCGCGCCGCCCTGGCTTTACACTGCTCAGTGCAGAGCTTTAGCAAATTTGACCGTAAGAATTATTTCTATCCTGACCTGCCTAAGAATTATCAAATTTCCCAATACGACTTGCCTCTGGCATTAGGCGGCTTCTTAGAAATAGAGGTTAGCGGAGCCAAAAAACGTATCGGGATTATACGGGCGCATCTGGAAGAAGATGCAGGGAAGCTTATCCATGAAGAGGGCCATAGCTTGGTAGATTACAACCGGGCAGGAGTGCCGCTTTTAGAAATAGTCAGCGCGCCTGAGATTTATTCTCCTGAGCAGGCATACGAGTATCTGGCCTCCCTGAAAGCGATACTAAAATATTTGGAGGTCTGCGATTGCGATATGGAGAAGGGTTCATTGCGCTGCGATGCCAACGTATCCCTGCGCAAACCGGGCGCAAAAGAATTAGGCATAAAGGCCGAATTGAAAAATATGAATTCGTTTAAGGCAGTCCGCGATGCCCTAAACTATGAGCTTAAAAGACAGAAAGAAGTTTTAGAGAGCGGCGGCTCAATACGCCAGGAGACGCGCCTCTGGGATGAGGTTTCAGGAAAAACTCAAGCCATGCGCAGTAAGGAAGAAGCAATGGACTACCGCTATTTTCCCGAGCCGGACCTGCCGCCCTTTGTATTAAGCGATGAAGAAATAGAAACTATTCGCGAAGGCCTTCCCGAATTACCTCAGGCGCTCAAGCAGAGATTTATCAGCCAGTATGAGTTGAATAGCTATGACGCAGGTATTCTTACCAGCGAGAAAGCTTTGGCAGAATTCTTTGAGGCCTGCGTTGGGCTCTATCCCAGAGCCAAGGCCATCTGCAATTGGATTAGCGGCCCCTTAAGTTACGAATTCAATTCGCGCAATACCAGGATAGAATCGCTTAAGCTAAAGCCGGAAATGCTGGTGCGGCTGATAAAACTTGTTGAGCAGGGAGTTTTGAGTAATCTGGCGGCGAAAGCTCTCTTGAGCGAGATGCTTAATAGCGGAAGGCCTGCGGATGAGCTGATCAAAGAAAAAGACCTCACCCAGGTTTCAGATACGAAAGCGCTGGATGAGCTTTTAGATAAGGTTATCGCCGATAATCCCGGCTCCGTTATGGATTATAACTCCGGCAAAGCCAACGCCCTGATGTTTTTGGTGGGGCAGGCGATGCGCTTAAGTAAAGGCAAGGCAAATCCAAAGCTCGTTCAAGAGGCATTAAGGCGGAGGTTAAACAATGCGTAAGAAGATTCTTATCGTATCGGTTATAGCGGTATTGGTTTTTGGTTTTAATTATTTCGTATATTCGCAAAATGAACGCAAAAAGAGAAATGAGCTTTATAAGCAGTTGGAATTATTCTCCGATGGCTTAAGTCTGGTTGAGGCAGAATTTGTCGATGCGCCTAAGTCCAGAGATTTGATTTACGGCGCGCTTAAAGGTATGCTTTCTTCGCTTGACCCCTACAGCGAGTTCCTTGATCCTGAGAGCCGCAAAGAATTAGAAGTAGGCACCGAAGGAGAATTCGGGGGCTTAGGAATTGAGATTACGATTAAGGATGAGCTGCTTACGGTGATCACCCCGATTGAAGATACGCCTGCCTGGAAGGCGGGATTAAAATCCGGGGATAGAATTGTGAAAATCAACGCAGAGTTAACCAGGAATATCACTGCCAGCGAAGCCGTAAAAAAATTACGCGGCAAGCCGGGAACCGAGGTTGCTCTTACCATTCTGCGCGAAGACAAGAGTGGGGGGCAGGGCAGGTTTTTTGAGGTTAAAATTACCCGGGACATTATTAAAGTAAAAGATATTAAAAATACCAGCATATTAGAAGATAACATCGGCTACATTCGTTTGGTTGAATTCAGGAAGAATACCCCCGCTGATCTGGATACTGCCCTGGCGCAGCTTAAAAAATCCGGGATGGATGGCCTGATTCTTGACCTAAGAAATAACCCGGGCGGGTTGCTGGATGTCGCGGTGAAAACGGTGGATAGGTTCATTCCCACCGGCAAAGTGGTGGTCTCCACCAAAGGCCGCCTTGCCTCGCAGGATATGGAGTATAAGTCCGCAAACGGCGCTAAATATTTAGATATTCCAATGGTGCTCATAGTGAATGAGGGCTCTGCTTCGGGAAGCGAAATTGTTGCCGGCGCATTGCAGGATTATAAGCGGGCAGTGCTTATAGGAACCAAGACCTTTGGCAAGGGCGCGGTGCAGTCGGTTTTGCCTCTTTCTGACGGCTCAGCCCTGAAGCTTACCACCAGTAAATGGTTTACTCCCGGCGGCAGGCTTATCCATACTCAAGGGATAATCCCTGATATCGTAGTTGAGGCAGGCAGGTCCCCCTCGGGGGACAAGCTGGATTCTAGTGCAGGCCCGGCGGAGGTAGAGAAAGTTTTTGAGAACTTGAAAGAGAAAGCTCAAGGCGTAGAAAAAGAACAGCCGGTTAGCTTCGAGGAATTTGATTATAAAAAAGATAATCAGATTGTCCGCGCCATAGATATCATTAAGGGGATTAAAGTGTATAAGGCCATACAGCCATAGACACTATGAAGCGTTCCAAGAGCGTCAGAAATGATAAGTATATCAAGGCAATTTACATATTGGCCGGGATTATTATTATTGAATCGGTATTCCTGCTCGCCTCCTGCCAAAGAAAAGTAAAGCCCCTACCTAGAAAACAACCAGCGCAAGTTCAAAAAAAGCCAGCCCCGGAAGCAGAGCCCAAGCCGGAGGGTAGTGGTTTGCCTTCCGATAGGCAAAGCCACAAGCCAAAAGTCCCTGAAGACTATCAAGGCAAAATTGCCATTGTCTTAGATGACTGGGGATATAGCTTAAGCAATGCAGATGCTTTGAAGGAGATAAAAGAGCCGCTGACATTAGCAATTCTCCCCCGCCGCACTTACTCCGCAACAATTGCCGGCATCGCCAAAGAAATTGGGAAAGAGACAATCCTGCATTTGCCTTTACAGCCGCAAAGGCAAAAAAAATACCGCTTTGAACCGGATACCATATTGATTACAATGACAAGACAGGAGGTGCTTAAGATATTAGAAGCCGATATTAAAAATCTGCCGGGGATTAATGGAGTATCCAATCATATGGGTTCCCTGGCAACGGAAAATGAACCTTTGATGAAGATAATCTTTAACGAGCTTAAAAAAAGGAAGCTCTATTTTTTAGACAGTTACACTGCAAAGAGCGTTTGCAAGGGCTTAGCCGGAAACGTTGGGCTTGCCTATGCCAGAAGACAGGTTTTCTTAGATAATAAAAATGACGCGCAATATATCCGCGGCCAGTTAGAGCTTTTGGCAAGAATTGCCAGGCAATCTGGCTATGCCATCGGTATTGGCCATGACCGGCCTAAGACATTAGAAGTCCTATCTAGGGCAATGAGAGAGCTCAAAAAGCGCGGGTTTAAGTTTGTCTATGTATCGGAGTTAGTCAAATAAACCAGAGATTCTTTAGTGGATAGCGTATAGTAAAAACAAAATACTTTATACTTTCGCGGCCAAAAACCGCCCCGCCGATGGCTGGGCGGATGGGTTTGGCCGCTCAAGTATTTCGCCAAGCAAGGAACCCCGGGCTTTAGCCTGGGAGGGGCTCCATTTCTTTTCTGTCCGCTTCGCGAATCTGCGCTTTAAATAATCTTATGTTAAGTCTAGGAATAGAAACCTCCTGCGATGAAACCGCTGCCTCTTTAGTGGAAAACGGCAGGGTTATCCTCTCTAACGTTATTGCCTCAAGCCTCAAACTGCACCGCAAACATCAAGGCATAATTCCTGAGATTGCTTCAAGAGCCCATATTGAGTCTATATCCTTAGTGGTTGAACAGGCGCTTAAAGAAGCAGGCAGGAAAATAATTGATATAGATTTAGTTTGCGTTACCAAAGGTCCGGGTTTAATCGGCTCCTTGTTAGTAGGCATTTCCTTTGCCAGGGGCCTTAGTTATGCCCTCAAGAAACCACTCGTCGGGGTTGACCACTTAGAAGCGCATCTTTATGCCAGTTTTTTGTCTAACAAGCCCGCTATGCCTTTTATGGCTTTGGCTAAAAGGAAAGCCAAACCATTACCTTGCCGGCTTATCGGATTGGTTGTTTCCGGAGGGCATACGAGTTTATTTTTGGTAAAGAAGGGCTTTACTTTTAAAACTTTAGGCGCAACGGTTGATGATGCCGCTGGCGAGGCCTTTGATAAGGTGGCTAAACTCTTAAATTTAGGATATCCCGGCGGCCCGGAGATTGAAAGAATAGCTAAAGGCGGAAATCCCAAAGCCGTTAAACTCTCCTGTATGGGCCCGGAAGGCCTGGATTTTTCTTTTAGCGGAATCAAGACTGCAGTTTTATACAAGACACAAGACACAAGACACAAAACGCAAAACGCTGATATGGCGGCAAGTTTTCAAAGGGCAGTGGTTGAGGCGCTGGTGGAGAAGTCGTTTTCGGCCTGCGCGCGCCATAAAATCAAGACGTTAGTGATCGGAGGCGGGGTAGCCGCAAATAACTATCTAAGGAATAGATTTAATCAGGAAGCGGACTTAAGGAATATCAAAGTTTATTTTCCTGCCCCTGCCTTAAGCTTAGATAACGCGGCAATGATTGCCGGCCTGGGCTATCAATTATATAAACATGGTAAACTTCTCAGAGCCAGAGGGGCATGGAGAGAATGAAATTCATAATAGGGACATAATAGGGACCATTTTTTCGTCCCAGGAACGGAGGATTTTATGATGCTGATGATAATGTCAAAAGTCAAAATGTATTTAGTAATCATCTTTGTCCTGTTCATTTGTTCTCATACGTTGGTTTATGCCGGCGGCTGGCAGAGGTTAGAAATCGGCGCCAACGTATCCAAGGCAAGGGCTATCGCCATAGATAGAGATAATTCAGATATTCTTTACCTCGGCTCAGAAACAGGATTATACAAAAGCATAGACAAAGCCAAAACTTGGAAATTATTAGCTCCCGGCTTAATCAGAGAAGTAAACCGCATCTACCTTGATAAGCAGGACTCAAAAACAGTCTATGCCGGCTGTCAAAACGGACTTTTTAGGAGTCAGGATGCCGGCAATAGCTGGGAGAAGATTTTTCAGGGCAAGGATGTGTTTGAGCAGAATGTTTTATCCATAGCCACAGGTTACGGGCCTTTTAAAAGCGTATATCTGGCTACAGCCGGGGGATTGTTCTTTAGCCCAATTGATTCTCTCAACTGGCAGAAAGCCGGGGGAAAACTTCTGGATGCAGCCAGTATTTCAATTACCGAGAGCCCGGCAGACTCAGATACATTCTATATCGTATCCAATAAAGGATTATTCAAGACCAAAGACCGCTTGTCTTCTTACGAGAGGCTCTACAGCGGCTTTAATCCCGAATCCGAAGACGCCACTCAAGATATAGGCTCAGGCGAAGAAGAAGCCGTCCCCCAGGATTATTTCTTAAGCCATCTGGCATTTGACCACTTTAATTATAATAAGTTATACTTAGGAAGTAAGGCAGGTTTACTCTTTAGCCAGGACAATGGAAAAAGCTGGAACAAGCTTGTGTTCAGCGGCTTATTTAATGAAGAGATAAACTATGTCCTTGCCTCAAGTAAAGAGAATAGATTATATCTGGCAACCCAATACGGTGTATTTGATTGTAAACAAGATGCCTGCCATCAGCTTTATCAGGGAATGGATTTCAATCAATGCCAGCAATTGGCAATGGATGATGAGGATAATCTCTATCTCGCCTCTGATAAAGGATTGTATGTCATCTCCTCTGAAGAGAGAAAGGGCATGGCCTTAAAAATAGATAATGCCCAGCAGAAATTATCTTCCCCGGAGCCGGCCATAGATGAGATTCAGAAAGAGGCGATCAAATACGGCGAGGTCTACCCAGAAAAGATTGCCCGCTGGAGAAAGCAGGCCCGGCTCAAAGCCTTAATGCCGGAGTTAAGCTTAGACTATGATAAGACCGTAACCACAGCCTTAGGGGCGACTTATGACCGGGTGCAGGTCGGTCCCCGAGACTGGGGCCTGAGCTTGAAATGGGATTTAGGGGATTTGATTTTTAGCACTGAGCAGACCTCGATAGACGTAAGAAGCCGGCTGATGGTTCAGCTTCGCGACGATATCCTCAACGAAGTAACCCGCCTTTATTTTGAACGTAAGCGCCTGCAATTAGAATTATCCCAGAATATCCTCCAGACAAAAACCATAAAAGAGAAAGAGCTCAGGCTGGAAGAGCTCACCGCATTAATTGACGGCCTCACCAATGGCTACCTCAGCCGCAGGCTCCAGGCCAGTCTTTCCACTAAATAAATGGTAGTTCTTGTCCCTATTTTTCCGAGGTTTGCAGCATAAAGCCGTCCAGACTATTCCTTCTCCGCAGGAGCTTATCTACTTTTGGGATACACACAAAGAGGATCTTCCGCCAGAGTGGCAGTTTAGGTAACCGTATAATAGAATAGACAATTGTTTAATATATTAGAGATTAGGGTCAACTTTGACAATTGCGGATTTAATTTGACTTTTTATTTTCTAATGAGATAATAAGTAGGGCTGCGTACCCATATCTTAGTTTGTCTAGGATCGGTATTGATTATGTTGACAGCAATATATATTTTTGATATATATAATGAAATGCGCGGTTTTTATTCTGCCGCAATTGTTGCAACCATACTTGTCTTAATGGCCTTATTGTTATTGCATCGTCTGGAAAATAAGATTCTCGGAAAGCCTTGTTAAAAAAGGCAAGGAGGAGGCTATGGCGCTCAGAGACAGGCATAAAGCAGAAGAAAAAATCCTTGATGTTGATGCGGCAATGTCGGGAAGCCTTGTGTTTCGCGATGCGGTAAACCTAAGAATCAACGGAAAGTTTGACGGCACCTTGGAAACCAAAGGCACTTTAGTTATCAGTCAAACAGCAGTAGTGAATGCCCATATCGTTGGCGATGAGATTGTGGTAGCCGGCAGGCTAAAGGGTGAAATATTAGCCAAACAAAGGCTTGTTCTTTTACCTTCCGCGGTGGTTGAGGTCAAGGTGCGCACTGCAAAATTAGTAGTTAATGAAGGAGCGGTTTTTGAGGGTGTTTGCCATATGCTGGGTGAGCATTTCAACGTTGATGAATTAGCCAAGTATTTAGAGGTAGATTTATCATTAATAAATGAGTGGGCAACCAGCGGTAAGGTGCCGGCAATAAAAGACGGAGAGAGCTGGAAGTTTGAGCGTAAGAGCATTGACGAATGGATTGCCGCGGGTAAAGTAAGGTGAAATGGCTGAGAAGCTCTTGACAATTCGGGAAGTAGCCTATCTTTTAGGTCTAAACGAGAAAGCGGTGGTTGAACTTGCCGAGCAGGGGATAATTTCGGCTTATAAAGTCGGCGGAGTATATTTAAGGTTTCAAAAAGAACAGGTTGAGCAATACTGGAGTAAGCGCAAGACCGCGCATCAAACGGGTGATGGGCAGGATGTTTATACTGCAGGAGAGCGGCTTAAGGATTTCTTCTATTTTTATGATTTTTATATCTTATCAGCTATTTTAATCATCGCATTGCTGGCCATTATTACAAAAGGTTAAATGCGCTCCAGGGGTTACTGCGAGCTTGGATTTGCCAAAGTAGATATTGATAGAGCTAAAAGAAGAGGTTTTCCCGAAGTCATATATGCTCCCGGCAAAACAGTCCAGCAGCTTAAAGAGATAGCTTCAAGATTAATCTGCTCCCGCCAGATACTGCTGATTACAAAGTTAGAAGAAAAAACATTTGCCTCCCTGCAGAAAACATTTCCTGAATTACAGTATAACCCCCAGGCCAGGATTGCTTATCTAACTCCTGCCTTTTCTGGGGTAACAAAGGGTAGGGGGAAAAAGAAGTCCGCTTGCGGGCCAAAGGGTTTGGCCTTAGTGGTGAGCGCCGGAACATCGGATATCCCGATTGCCGAGGAGGCGGCTGTTGTTCTTGAGTTGATGAGCAATCGGGTTAGACGGCTCTATGATGTAGGAGTAGCCGGGGTGCATCGGATTTTTCAGCATAAGGATTTACTGCGCCGGGCAAAGGTAATCGTTGTGGCGGCAGGTATGGAGGGGGCTTTGGCAAGTATTGTCAGCGGTCTGGTTTCCTGCCCGGTAATTGCCCTTCCCACGAGTGTCGGCTACGGCGCGAATTTTAAGGGTTTATCCGCGCTCTTAACCATGCTGAATAGCTGTTCTCCCGGCGTGGCAGTGGTGAACATTGATAATGGTTTTGGCGCGGGCTATATGGCAAGTTTAATAAATAAGCTGGTTTTATGAAGCGTCAGGAGATTTCATTAAAGCGGGCAGTTGACTTTCACGGCCATTTAGGCCCCTATCTGGTTTTGGGCTTGACTATGGGCAGCTATGCGCTCAAGAAACTAAAAGCCAGAGCCCATTTTGGATTAGAGGTTAAGGTCTGGGGGGTAAAATTTAAACCCCGGTCCTGTCTTGTTGACGGCCTTCAGCTTTCTACCGGATGCACATATGGAAAAGGGAATATCAGAAAGTATAACGGCAGATTTATCAAAGCAAGCTTTTTGAATTGCGATACCGATAAAAGCATAGAGTTGACTTTACGAGACAAAATAATAGAAAAGCTTTCCCTGGCTTGCGATGATGAAGCCTCAGAAAAGTTTGCCAGAGAGCTTTTTAAAATGCGCGCCGAGGATATCTTCATCGTACAAGGAAATCGCCTGCGGCGATGACTTTCGGCCTGCCTGCCGCAGGCAGGCGATTTTCGCAGTGGTATGGGAAAGTGTTTTATACTTTCCTGTACCAAAATAAATTATAAGATGAGCGGAGGAATAAATGGCTTTATCAGGATTGGAAATTTATAAACTGCTTCCTAAAACCAATTGCCGCGAATGCGGCTTTCCTACTTGTCTTGCCTTTGCGCTTGCCCTGGCCAAGAAGGCAGTGGCTTTAGAGAAATGCCCCTCCGTAAGCCCTGCGGCAAAAGAAGCGCTTCAGGCGCAGTCCCAGCCGCCGATAAGATTGGTTTTGCTGGGAGATGATAAAAATAAAATTGAAATAGGAAACGAAACCGCGATGTTTCGCCATGAGGAAAAATTCCACCATCCTGCGGCAATCGGTTTTGTTATTGAAGACAGCTTAAGCAATGAGGAAATAAAACAACGTTTAGATAAAATTAACAAATTGCAATTTGAAAGGGTAGGCCAGCTTTTAAGGACGGATTTGATTGCCATAAGTCAGACAAATGATGCAGAGAGATTCGTGGAAGCAGTCAATTTAGTTTCGACTTTGGTTAATTTTGGAATGGTTTTAATCAGTAATGATGCTTCCGCTTTGGCTATTGTCCTGAAATCGTTAGCCGGGAGAAGGCCGCTTATCTACGCCGCTACGGATAAAAATTTAGCTGAATTTTCCCGTCTTGCCAAAGAGCATAATGCGCCCTTAGCCATTAGCTTTGAGTCAATGGATAGTTTATCCGAGTTGACTAAGAAGGCAAACCAGGCCGGGGTTCCGGATGTTGTTATTGCTGTGAATACCGGGCGTCACAATTCTCAGGTAATCTGGGAACTGACGCAGCTGCGGCGGCAAGCCCTGAAAAAGGCAAACCGCTCACTCGGGTTTCCGCTGATTACGGTGGCGAGCGGCCTTGGCTCTTATGATGAAGTGGTTAAGGCAGGAGATTACATTGCCAAATATTCCGGCATTATTTTGCTGGAAGGTTTTAAGGAGTGGGCGGTTCTGGCGCTCTTAACCTTACGGCAGAATATTTATACTGACCCGCAGAAACCTTTACAGATAGAAGCAAAGCTTTATCCTATCGGCAATACTACCGAGGCCTCGCCGGTTTTGGTGACTACCAATTTTTCTCTTACCTATTATACGGTCTTAGGTGAGGTTGAGGCAAGCAAGGTGCCCTCAAATATATTGAGTGTAAATACCGAAGGGATGTCGGTCTTGACTGCCTGGGCAGCTGAAAAATTCACCCCCGATAAGATAACCGAAGGCCTGAAGAAATCCGGCGCCGAAGAAAAAGTCAAGCATCGTAATCTGATCATCCCCGGTTATGTGGCGGTAATCAGCGGCGAACTGGAAGAAAAAAGCGGCTGGAAGATTATTGTTGGCCCCAAAGAAGCAGCCGGCATACCGTCGTTTTTGAAAAACCTAGGCTAAATGGAAAAATTCAAAATAACTTTTTTTCCGGACAACAAAACCATTGAGGTGGAAAAAGGCAAAACCATACTCTCCGCGGCTATCTCAGCCGGAATCCATATTAATTCAAGCTGCGGCGGCGATGGAGTTTGTGGCAGATGTAAGATTATTCTGAAGAAAGGACAGTTAGTTAGCCTTCCTACCGGAAGGATTACTGCTGAAGAGAAAAAGAAGGGATATCACCTTTCTTGTCTCGCCGTGCCGCAGAGCGATTTAGAAGTTGAAATTCCTAAGGAATCCCGGCTTGATTCAGAAACAATTGCCAAAGAAGACGGTTATCTTTTAAGGCTGAAAGGGGTTTACTCTGAGTCAGAGGATGTAGCTCAAGGCGAATCAATCTTAGGCGAAGAGATTTTTATTCATTCTCCCCTGGCAACAAAGCTATACCTTGATTTACCTAAACCAAATTTGGAGGATAAAATAAGCGACCTGGAGCGCATCTACAGAGCGGTGCGCTCTTATCAGGCAATCCCGGTGCTGCAGACTGGGATTGCCAATATCCGCCGGCTGGGGGAGTTGCTGCGCTCAAGCGATTGGAAGGTTACGGTTATGTTAGGCAAACGTAACGGCACCACCGAGATTGTTCTCATTGAGCCCGGGGATACCTCAAGTGAAAATTACGGTTTTGCCTTTGATATAGGCACTACCACTATTTGCGGACAGCTGATTGACGTAAACTCAAAAAAAATTCTTGGGACAAAAGCGGCTTACAACAAACAGGCAAGCTTTGGCTCCGACGTGATCAGCCGGATTATCTTTGCCCAGGAGGCTGATGGCTTAGAAAAGCTGCACCACGCCGTTATTGATGAAATGAATATTATGATTCAGGAGTTAGCCCGGGAAAACAATATCGATCTTAATGACGTAACCTGCTGTTTATGCGCCGGGAATACCACCATGATTCATCTTTTGCTCAGGGTTGACCCCACTTATATCCGCCGCGAGCCATATGTTCCTACGGCTAATTTTGTTCCGGTAATCCGTGCCGCCGAAGCAGGAATCAGGATGAACCCGCGCGGGCTTTTGGGTTGCGTGCCGGGGATTTCCAGTTACGTGGGAGGAGATCTTACCGCCGGCGCGCTTGCCTGCGGTATGGATAAGACCGATAAACTCAGTATGCTTATTGACATCGGAACAAACGGTGAGATAGTCCTGGGAAACAAGGACTGGCTTATTTCTTGCGCCGCATCTGCCGGCCCCTGCTTTGAAGGAAGCGGGGTTAGCTGCGGAGTGCGCGCTTCCAAGGGGGCAATCCAGCGCATTAAAATCAATCCCAAGACCTTTGAGGTGGAATACGCAACCATACTTGATGCCGCGGCAAAAGGCATCTGCGGTTCAGGTTATATTGATGCCATAGCGGAATTGCGCAGAACAGGGATTATTGACCGCAGCGGAAAAATAAATCCAGGCCTTAGGCATCCGCGCCTGCGCCAGGGGGAATACGGGAAGGAATTTGTGATTGCCTTTAAAGAGAAAGTCGGGACTTCATCCGACATTATCATTAATGAGGTGGATATAGAGAATTTAAAAAGGGCAAAAGGGGCAATTTATGCTGCCTGCTCAACGTTAGTGCGCCATATGCAGCTTGACTTTGATGAGTTAGAGCAGATTTTTATTGCCGGAGGATTTGGCACCTATCTGGATATGCCCAATGCCATTTTTATCGGGCTTTTGCCGGATTTAGCGAGAGAGAAATTTGTTTTTGTGGGAAATAGTTCTCTGGTAGGCGCAAGGCAGATTTTACTTTCGCACGAGGCAATTATTGATGCCGAGAATATCGCCAGAAAGATAACCTATTTTGAGCTTTCGGTTGAGCCGCAGTATATGGATGAGTATGTGGCGGCCTTGTTTTTCCCGCATACGGACTTGAACAAGTTTCCTAGCGTCCAATGAGTTTTGTCATTGCAGTTGCCGGAAAAGGCGGAACAGGAAAAACAACTCTGGCTTCGCTTTTGATTAGCTTGTTAACCAAGCGCAATCAGGGAGCGGTTCTGGGAATAGATGCTGACCCGAATAGTAATTTAGCCGAGGCCCTGGGCCTAAAGGTTAAGGAGGATATCGGCGGCATTGTTGATTCTGTAGCTAAGAATCTTGCGGGTATCCCGCTGGGAATGACCAAGGAGGCCTATATTGATTTTCGCATCCAGACCAGTATCTTAGAAGAAAAGGGATTTGACATATTGACCATGGGTAGGCCCGAAGGCCCCGGATGTTATTGCTACGTGAATAATCTCTTGCGCGGCCTAATCAAAAAGTTAGCCGATGATTATAGTTATATCGTGATTGATAACGAGGCGGGTTTTGAACATCTCTCGCGCCGGACGATGCGCCGGGCTGACCGGCTCTTATTGGTCTCTGATGCCAGCGAGGCGGGATTACGGGCGGCAAAGAGGATTAGCGATTTGGTAAAGGAATTAGAATTTGATATCAAGGAGATATCTTTAGTCCTCAATCGCACCAATGAAATTCTGCTCAAGGATAAGCTCAAGGACTTAGGCCTGGGGATATTCAGCGTCATCGCGGAAGATGAAGAGCTGCTGAATTTAAGCCGCCAGGGAAAACCGATAACCTGCCTTGATCATTCGTCAAAGGCTTACCTGGAAGTAAATAAACTGCTGGATATAATTCTGAAATAGGGCGGGAGGAAGAGATGGCTATAGAATTGGTAAAGGAAAAATGGTCAAACGCGGTAGCTACGGTGGTGATCGGGGCAACCAAAGAAGAAGGTGGGAGCAGGGCGACGGTAGTCAAATGCGCGGGAGAAGAGGGGTTACCTTTCTTATTTGCTGAAGGCAAAATTCCAAACCGCCCGGTTATTGCAATGGAGATATTTGATCTTGAGCCGGATGACTGGCCCGAGAGCCTTAAGCAGGCAATCGGCAGTGAGATTAAAAGCCCGGTTGACTGGGCGCTAAAGTGCGAGAAGGAATTTAAAGCGGACTTAATTTGTCTGCGCCTGTCCGGAGCGCATCCTGATGCCCAGAATAGGCCGGTTGATGAATTAGCCAAGACGGTCAAAGATGTTTTAAGGGCAACCGGCATACCTCTGATTGTGCTTGGCTGCGGAGAAGATAAGCGCGATAATGAGGTTCTGCCGCAATGCTCTCAGGCGGCGAAAGGCGAGCGCATCTTAATCGGTGAGGCGGCCCAGGAAAATTATAAGACCTTAACTGCCAGCGTGCTTGCCGACGGCCATAGTATCATTGCCCAATCGCCAATTGACATTAATATTGCCAAACAGCTTAATATTCTTATCAGCGATATGGCCTTACCGCTTGAGCGTATCGTAATTAATCCTACGGTTGGCGCTCTTGGTTACGGCTTAGAATATGCCTATTCCATTATGGAACGGGCGCGCCTGGCGGCCTTATGCGGAGATAAAATGCTGGCAATGCCTTTTATATGTTTTGTGGGATTGGAGGCCTGGCGGGCAAAAGAGGCAAAGGCATTGACTGAGGAATTTCCTGCCTGGGGCTCGCAAATAGAGCGGGGTATTATCTGGGAGGCCTTAACCGCAACTACCTTCCTTCAGGCAGGCGCGGATATTCTGGTGATGCGCCACCCTAAAAGTGCGGAAATCGCCAGAAGGCACATTGATGAATTGATGGTAGTTTAAAATAAGATAAAGAGGTGCGTATATATGTTTATCATCGGCGAATTAATTAACGGAATGTATAAAGATATCGCAAAGAGCATTCAGGACAAAGATAAAACCGTTATCCAGAAGAAGGCGCTGGAGGAGATAAAGGCAGGGGCTGATGCCTTAGATGTGAATTGTGGCCCGGCTTCAAAAGACCCGCTAAATGACATTCAATGGTTAGTGCGCACTATTCAAGAAGTAACGGATAGTCCATTGGCCATTGATTCCAGCAGGCCGCAGGTAATAGAGGCAGGGCTTAAGGCCTCAGAGAATAGGGCAATAATCAATTCCACCACCGCTGATGAAGAAAAGCTTGAGATTTTAGTTCCCTTAGCCATAAAGTATAATGCTAAGCTTATCGGCCTTACCATCAGCAAAAAAGGTATCCCCCAGAATAAGGACCAGCGTTTAGAGTTAGCCGCAACTATTGTGGCTTTTGCCCAGGGAAAAGGCCTGCCCATAGAAGACCTTTACTTAGACCCTATTGTTATGCCGGTTAACGTTGCCCAGGCCCAGATGAAGGACATTTTAGAATCGCTGCGCGAGTTCAAGATAATCTCTCAGCCGTCTCCTAAGACCGTAGTGGGCTTAAGCAATGTCTCTCAAGGCACCTGCCAGCGCGGGCTGGTAAACAGGACGTTCCTGATTATGGCAGTTGCCTGCGGATTAGATGCGGCGATACTTGATCCGCTTGACAAAGAGCTGGTTGACAGCGCCATAACTTCGGATTTGATCTTAAATAAGCAGATTTACTGCGATTCATTCTTAGATGCCTACAGGAAGAAATAAATTTTGACGGGGTAGCTTAGCCTGGTAGAGCAAGCGGCTCATACCCGCTCGGCCACTGGTTCAAATCCAGTCCCCGTCACCAAATTTAATTCCAAGGTGCGCATTGGAATTAGGTGAGAAAATGGAAAAAATAATTTCACTATCGTTGTGCCTTTTATTATTTTCCGGCTGCGCGGTGCATCGGCTTCAGAAGGCGCAAGAAGGCGGCGGCTATCTGGCGGCGCGCTTTGGCTATGTAATAGCGGAATATACGGTGGATTTAGATAATAAGGCGCCGCAGGATTTTAACTTAGCCAAGGCAAGATTAAAACGGAGAAACGATACGGTTGAGAAATATTACATTGAGATGGGCCAGATTGAAAACTATTTTCAAAGGTACGTCGGGCATTTCCCGAAGATTATCTGGAGCCTGTTTGCGAATACCATTAAGATGCCTTTTCATATCTTTTCAGAATACAAGTATGAGCATAACGAGGCATACCGTAAGAAGATTGATGATTTAGATGCCCGGCAAAAGGCAAGGGAAGAAGAAAGAATAAATAAGCTTAAAAGTGAATTAAGAGAATTTATCGGAAAGGATTTGGAAGAGGAAAAACAGCTCAGCCCTGCCGTAAAATAAGCGGCGCCTGCCATTTATGCTGAAATCAAATGTCCCTGATAAACAAAGTCCGACAGACGATAAGGAAGTATAAGCTTATCGATAAGCCAGAAGGCAATGGTGCGGCTTCCATTGGCCGCAGCCATAAGCCAGAGGAAATTGTCGTAGGGGTTTCCGGCGGCCCGGATTCGCTGGCGCTGTTTTATGTTTTGAAAGCTCTGCAAAAAGAATGGCCGGTTACGTTACACATAGCGCATTTAAATCATATGTTAAGAGGCCGGGAATCTCAGGGAGATGCAGAATTCGTGGTAAGCTTAGCCAAAAAATTTAATATACCCGTTACAATGCGCAAGATAAATGTGGCGGGACTTAAGCAGGGCGGTTCTCTGGAGGAAATAGCCCGCAAGGCGCGGCTTGAATTTTTGTTTGATGTGGCCAGAAAAAACAAAGCCCATAAGATTGCCTTAGGGCATAATTCTGATGACCAGGCAGAAACGGTGCTCAT
>MHGN01000049.1 GCA_001805575.1 Omnitrophica WOR_2 bacterium RIFCSPHIGHO2_02_FULL_45_21
CTCTTGCCATTGATTTCTCCCTTTGGTCGTAATAGATTACAGATGACAGAGAAATCCAGAAAGAATTTTTTTACTTCTGTTCTCTGTGCTCTGTTTTCTGTTCTCTTTCTATTGATTACCCGCCATACGGCAGCATCGTCCTAAGCATACTATTCCTGGATTTATCTACCACGCCCGGCATCTTAAGCTTGCGCTTGCGTTTCTGGCTTTTTGAAGAAAGCAGATGTCCCTTCCCGGCCTTACCGTGTTTGAATTTTCCGGTTTTGGTCATCCTGAATCTTTTCTTAATTCCTTTTTTTGTCTTTAATTTAGGCATTTACCCTCGCTTTGCTCGGGAGAGAACAGATTACAGATAAATCCAGAAAGAATCATCGTTTCTGTGCTCTGTTTTCTGTTCTCTTTTTTAGCTTACTTCGGCCCGATAATCATCGTTATTGACCTTCCCTCTAAGGTCGGCGGCTTTTCCACTATGCCGTATTGGGAAGTTTCGGTAACTAATCTATCCATAATCCGCCGGCCTAATTCCTGATGAGCCATCTCCCGGCCCCGGAAAAATAAACCGACTTTTACCTTATCCTTTTCCCGCAGAAAAGCAATCAACTGTTTTAACTTCACCTGATAATCGTGCTCTTCAATATTAGGCTTAACCCTGATTTCCTTAAGGTGCGTTTGGTGGTGGCGCTTTTTATTCTGGCGTTCTTTCTTCTCCTCATCGTACTTAAATTTAGTAAAATCCAAAATCTTACAGACCGGCGGAACAATGGTAGGAGCCACTTCCACCAAATCCAACTCGTATTGGCTGGCCATGCTCAAGGCCTTTTGGATGGAAACAATCCCTAATTGCTCGCCTTCAGGCCCGATAAGCCTTACCTGCTGAACCCGAATTCTTTCGTTTGTCCGGATATTTCTTTGAATATCGCACCTCCGTTTTTTGCAGGGAACAGGCATGCCTATTCCCTGCTGTTATTATTGCCGATTGGTTATTTCTGTCTTTGTTTTACCGATAAACTCCTCGAGGCCAATCTGCCCCTGGTCCCCCAACCCTCTTTTTCTTAAAGCAATCTTGTTCTCTTTAGCCTCTTTCGCTCCCACCACGATTATATAGGGATGCTTTTCCACCTCGGCATTGCGGATTCTTTTAGTCAGCGTTTCATTGCTCGCGTCTAATTCTACTCTCAGTCCGGCTAAAATCAACCTTTCCTTAACCTGGCCGGCATACGGCTCGTCCTCTTTTCTTACCGAAATAATCATGGCCTGAACCGGGGCCAGCCATAAGGGAAAGGCGGCGGCGTAATGTTCTAATAACGCGCCTAAGAAACGCTCTAAAGAACCCAAAATCACCCGGTGCAGCATCACCGGTTGTTTTTCTTTTCCCTCATTATCAATATATTTCAAATCAAATCTCTGGGGCAGGGCAAAATCGCACTGGATAGTCGCGCACTGCCACTTTCTCTTTAGGGCGTCTTTGAGTTTGATATCTATTTTAGGGCCGTAAAAAGCGCCGTCGCCGCTGTTTATCTCATACTCCAGGCCTTGCTCTTTTAAGGAATCCTCTAAAGCCGAAGTGGCCTTATCCCAGTCTTCGTCACTGCCGATGGAATCTTTGGGCCGGGTGCTTAATTCAATAGCCGCGTCCGCGAAGCCGAAATCCTTCATTGTCGCGAAAACAAAATCTATTACTTTTTTAATCTCGTCTTTCAACTGCTCCCCGGAGCAAAAGATATGGGCGTCATCCTGGGTAAAGCCGCGGACTCTCAGCAATCCGTGCAAAACCCCGGATTTTTCATGGCGGTAAACCGTGCCTAATTCAAACAATCTTACTGGAAGCTCCCGGTAACTCCTCAATTTAGATTTATAAATCAGAATATGTCCCGGGCAATTCATCGGCTTGAGCACAAACTCCTTGTTTTCAATCTGGAAGGTATACATATTCTGGCGGTAAAAATCATAATGTCCGGAGGTCTGCCATAATTCCTGCCGCATAATATGGGGGGTAATCACCATCTGATAACCCCGTCTGAGGTGTTCATCTTTTTCGTAATCCTCGATTATCCGGCGCAAAATGGCTCCCTTGGGATGATAAAAAACCAGGCCGGAGCCGGCCTCGTCATGGTAGATGTCAAAATAGCCTAACTGCGGCCCTAATTTGCGGTGATCGCGCTTTTTAGCCTCTTCTAAATTCTTCAGATATTCGTCCAACTCATTTTTAGTCTCAAAGCAGGTGCCGTAGATACGTTGGAGCATCGGGTTGGACTCAATACCGTGCCAATAGGCCCCGGCCAGCGACAAGAGCTTAAAGGCCTTGATTTTTCCGCTAGATTCAATATGCGGCCCCCGGCAGAGATCCACAAAACCGCCGCCGGTCCTATAAACCGAAACCTTATCCTCGGCTAAATTATTGATCAACTCCACTTTGTAGTCTTCTTTCAGTTTATGGAATAGCTCCTCAGCTTCTTTATTGGGTAATTCTTCCCGGATAAAAGGCTCATCTTTTTTGATAATTTCCCGCATTTTTTCTTCAATCTTACTCAAATCCTCTTCGCTAAAAGACTCCGCGCGCTCGAAATCATAATAAAATCCGTCTTCAATAGCCGGGCCGATACCCAGCTTGACGTGCGGCCAAAGCTCCTTCACCGCCTTAGCCAGAATATGCGAACAGGAATGTCTTAAAATATCTAAATCCATAAGCTCTTTTCTTTACTCTTAACTCTTAGTTCTGTTTTAATGGGCCCAAGAAGATTCAAGCCTCAAAGCCACCTGCCATTAACTAAATTTATTAACCATCTCTTTAAAAAATGGGCGATACAGGACTCGAACCTGTGACCCTCACAATGTCAATGTGATACTCTAACCAACTGAGCTAACCGCCCTCTGCTTCTATGGGCAAGGAGGGAGTCGAACCCTCACAGCCTTACGACCAATTGATTTTAAGTCAATCGTGTATGCCATTCCACCACTTGCCCGTTTTAATTCTACAAGAGTAGAGGCGCGGAGCGGACTCGAACCGCTGAGTAATGGTTTTGCAGACCACGGGCTTAGCCACTTGCCTACCGCGCCGAATTCTATTTTAATGAGATTGCTGAAATATTCCTAAACAACGCAGCAATCTCTGATTAAAAGATTAAAAGCAGATTACTGAGATTGAATCTCCGACGAGGTAATCACTGTAATCTTAAATAATCGCTGTAATCAGAGAGCGCAGATACGATTTTTAAGAATTTTTCAGCGCTCTCTTAATAGAGTCTTGGCTTCTTGGACGATGTCCTCAACTAAAGCCAAATGTCCGATGCCGACTCTTCCGTCTGCCAGCTTGCCTTTTTCCGGCCCGATAAATTTATACCCCACACTCTTCAGCTTGGCAATGTTTTCCTGGGTGATTTTGTGTTTAAACATATTGAAATTCATTGCCGGGGCAATCAGGACCGGGGCTTTAGCCGCCAGAACGCAAGAGCTTAATAAATCATCACCTAAGCCACAGGCCAATTTAGCGATGATATTGGCGGTGGCCGGGGCAATTAAAATCAAATCCGCCTTATCCGCCAAAGAGATATGCTCAATCTCCCAGTCCTGGGGGTCAGAGAATATCCGGGAATATACTTT
Source organism: Omnitrophica WOR_2 bacterium RIFCSPHIGHO2_02_FULL_45_21 (assembly GCA_001805575.1). Lineage (GTDB taxonomy): Bacteria > Omnitrophota > Gorgyraeia > Gygaellales > UBA12090 > 2-02-FULL-45-21. The sequence goes on from MHGN01000049.1 coordinate 3,601, forward strand.
ATGGCGCGAAAGGCCGGCCAGAGTCAAAGGGGTAATAAACTCCTTAGCCTCCTCGGTCATTATCACCGTAACCTCAAAGCCTTCTTCCTTTAAAGACCGGATAATCTCACAGGCCTTATAGGCGGCAATGCTCGCGCTTACTCCCAGAATTATCTCTTTTTTACTCAATAACATATGAAAGACAGGATTAACTTAAAAGTAAAAACTAAAAAGTCAAAACCACAATTCAAAATTTAAAACCGTTTCTTTCCTTTCGCATAAGAATGTTTTTAAAATCATAGGCTTTATTTTCCATTCTTTAATTTTAACTTTTAGGTTTTGGTTTTACCTTTTTACTTTTTCCTTTTTACTTAATAATATAGGATGTCTATTTTTCTTTAGCCTTTTTATATTTGACCCGGCCTTCGGCAATTTCATTCATAGCTATGCTGATAGGCTTGGCATCCAGAGGAGCAGCGATCAATTTAGGCGCCCCTTCGGCAATCTCTAATGCCCTTTTGGTAGCCAGTATAACTAATTTATAGATGCTGAAATCCGTCTTATTTAATAATTCTTCCCGGAATATCTCGCGCATATTTTTTCTACCTCCATAAAAATATTGAAATGACAATGCAAACTCTAAACACGAAATTCTAAACTCAAAAAACAAAATATAATGTTTTGGGTTTGGAAAATTTTGGTTTTGGATTTGTTTAGGGTTTCGGGTTTAGGATTTAGAGTTTTACATTTTGGTCTGTGATTTTTGCACTTTGATATTTGATTTTATTTAACCTTGAGCCTTTCGGCGGTAATTATCGAAGAAAGTTTTTTCACCGCCTCGGGCAAAACATCATTATTCACGATATAATCGTAATTTTTGGCGCGGGTTAATTCTTTTTGGGCAATCTTGAGCCGCCTTTTGATACCCTCTTTGGTTTCTGTGGAACGCTGCCGCAGCCTCTCCCTTAATTTTTCTAGATCCGCGACCGAAATAAATATTAAAATCGCTTCTTGAGGAAATGCCCGCCTTATGCTTCGCGCTCCCTGAACATCCACGCACAAGAGCGCGTCCCGGCCCTGATTTATTGTCTTAAGCAAGGCCTCTTTGGGAGTGGCGTAATATTTTCCGAAAACCTGCTCAGACTCGACAAATTCTTTATTCTTAAGCCGCCTCAAAAATTCATCTTTATCCAGGAATCTGTAATCCCGGCCGTCTTTCTCTCCCTTCCTAGGCTGGCGGGTAGTAACAGTAACAATCTTGACTAAATTTCCCAAAAATTCTCTTTTTGATTGAACCTTATTCAGCAGGGTGCTTTTGCCTGAACCTGATGGCCCGGAGACCACAAATATTTTTCCCCGGGAACTACCCCTCCCCTCCTCCCCTTGGTAAGGGGAGGATTTCTTACTCGACATTCTGCACCTGCTCCCGAATCTGATCAATGGCGCTTTTTATCTTTACTACCGAGGCGGAGGCCTGGGCGCTCTGGGCCTTGGCGGAGATGGTGTTGGCCTCGCGCTGGATCTCCTGGCCGATAAAATCCAATTCCTTGCCGGCAGCCGGTTCCTTTTTTATCACCGCGAGGAAATTTTTGGTATGGTAACTTAAACGGCTGAGCTCCTCGTTGATATCGGTGCTTTTCAAAAATACGCCGTATTCATCCTCGGATAACACCGTCTTTTTCTTTTGGCTTAATTCCCGGATAGAAACGTTGATTTTCTCCACTTCACTTTTTATGATGTTGATACAGCGTAAAAGGTCCTGGGTAACCGCGTCGCCTTCCTGCTTACGGATGGCAATTAGTTTGCTCAGCGCCTTATTTGCCAATGACTTTAGAGTCCGGATAAATTCCGCGGTCAACTTCGGCTTTTCGGTTCTTAAAACCCCTTCCAGGCTGATAACCTGGCTTAAAGAGATATTATTCTCTAACTTCAAACGTTGATTTAACTGCTTTAAGGTTTTGACATAATTAGCCGCTAACTCGTAATCAACCACTACTTTAGGATGCAAATTGCTTACCGATAAGGTGGCGCTGACCCGGCCCCGCTTTATCCGGTCTTTAAGCAGGCCCTTAATGAGATCTTCGGCCAGGCCAAAGCCATCCGGGCAGTAAACCAGACACTCAATATAACGGTGATTAAGACTGCGCATCTCTAAATTAAGCTGGGCGTCTTTAAAACGGCAGGAAGCCTGGGAAAAACCGGTCATACCTCTAAGCATATTAATTCACCCACACCTTTCTATTTACCTCTTTCTCTACCACCTCTTGGGCCGGATATAAGTCAACGATTATCTCTTCCGGCTGAAACCAAAGCTGGATCTCCCGCTTGGCCTCGGATTCATTACTTGAGGCATGAATTACATTCTCGTAAACACCCTTGGTGGTAATGCGGCCGTAAGCCCCCCGGATAGAAACCGGATCCGCCTCCTCCGGGTTG
>MHGN01000050.1:0-9485 GCA_001805575.1 Omnitrophica WOR_2 bacterium RIFCSPHIGHO2_02_FULL_45_21
GGCCTCCTCCCCCCGATGCTGCTGGGCGTATAAACCCAGATAGGTCAGCCAGCTTGCCTGCCGATGTCCGATAATGCCGAATAAGCCGCAGTATTCTCGGGGCCCGTGGCCCGTGATTCGTGATTCGTAGTTATAAGAACTTTCTGGCATAGGTAACTCCGTTTTTAAATATCTGCAGGCCGTCGCCTTCTTTCTTTAAACCCTGCCTCATCCAGCGCGGGTGCTGCCAGCCAAAGCTATGCCGCTCAGGATGCGGCATCAAGCCAAAAATCTTTCCGCTCTCATCGCAGATACCGGCAATTCCATTTTTCGAGCCATTAGGGTTACAGGGATAACCCGCGTCTTTGCCTTTCTCATTGCAATACTGTAACACAATCTGCCCGCTCTTTGCTAACCTTTCCAACGCCGCATTATCTTTCGCCACAAATTTCCCCTCGCCATGCGCCACCGGAAGATAGATAACCTCTGGTAACCCCTGCGTCCAAATACATTTTACCTGTGGCCTGCGGCCTGCGGCCTGTGACTTTAAATACACCCAACGGTCCTCAAACTTTGCCGAATCATTGATGCTTAAGGTCGCCTCTTGCTCTCCCTGGGTATTTCCCGGCAATAATCCGGCCTTAACCAGAATCTGAAAACCGTTACAGATGCCGATAATCAACTTTCCGCTGTGAATAAACTTTTTCAGCTCCTTAATCAGCTTATACCTTAGCTCATTGGCTAAGATTTTCCCCGCCGCCAGGGCATCGCCATAGCTAAATCCGCCGGGTAAAGCCAGGATTTGATAAGCGGAAAGCTTCTTTAAACCACCCTTAAGCTGATTAATATGCACTAACTCTGTTTCAGCTCCGGCTTTAGAAAATGCAAATGCGGTTTCCTTATCGCAGTTAGTCCCTGCGCTGCGCAAAACTAAAACCTTAGGCCTTGGCATAAAATCTATTGATGTATCTCACAATCTCTTTCGGCTGATCAATGACTTCAAAAATGGCTAAATCTGAAAGGCTGATGTTTCCCCTTTCTAAAACCGTAGCCTTCAGCCACTTAATCATTCCCTGCCAGTATTCGCTGCCTGCCAGCACTACCGGGAATTTCTCAATGCGTTCGGTCTGGATCAAATTGATCGCCTCAAACAATTCATCCAATGTGCCGTAGCCGCCGGGAGTAATCACAAAGGCCTTGGCATATTTTACAAACATCACCTTGCGTATAAAGAAATAATGAAAATCAATCAGGGTATCCACGTAGGGATTTGGTTTCTGTTCGCTGGGAATTTCTATGTTTAAACCCACAGAATGCCCCCGCGCCCTGCGCGCGCCTTTATTCGCCGCCTCCATCATCCCGGGGCCGCTTCCGGTGATAATGGCATATCCTGCCTTAGCCAGATGATACGCAATCTCTTCTGTTAACTTGTAATACTTATCATTTGGCTTGGTGCGCGATGATCCAAATACGGAAACCGCCTTGCCCACTTTGGAGAGCACTTCAAAACCCTCAACGAACTCAGACATTATCCTGAAAATCCGCCAGGGATCCTCATGCACGAAATCATTCTTGACCATTGTTTGTTTCAGCATAAGCCATTTCTCCTACTGCGCTACCACCTCAACGGCCTCTGCCAGGCCTCTTTTAAATCGTAGATATCCGCCTCAATGCAAGGCCTGCTGTTTAAACCATAAACCCTGAAATCGCGGCTATTCTGTAGACAACCGATTAAGCCCCAGGAGGCGCCTTGCATCAACTGCTCAAACTCTTTTTGCTTAGTTTTTTCCACCTCAACCACGAACCTGGAATTTGATTCTGAGAATAAAACAAAATCATTTCTAGCCTCTTGTATCGTGCCTCTTGTGTCGTGCGTCTTATAAGGAACTTCTCTCAAAAAAACATCCATCCCCAAGCCGCCGGAAAAAGCCATCTCTGCCAAAGCTACCCCAAGCCCGCCCTCAGAGCAATCATGGGCGGCCCTCACTAAACCTCTACTGGTTGCCCGGGATAATTTATCCATCAGGAATTTAGCTCTTTTTACATTTACCTTTGGCAGATTATTTCCCATGAAGCCCAAAATATCAAAATAATGCGAGCCGCCTAATTCAGGATGAGTATCGCCGAGAATATAAATCAAATCCCCTTCTTTCTTGGCATCCATTGAGACCGCTTTTCTCACATCATCCATAACCGCAATGCTTGAAATTAAAAGGGTCCCGGGTATGGCTTTGGACTTTCCCCCGCTTGAGTATTCGTTATACAAACTATCCTTCCCGGAGATAAAAGGAACGCCAAAACCTTTGGCAATTTTGTAACAGCCATCAGCCGCGCGCACTAAAGAACCCAGACGGTCAGGTTTATCCGGATTTCCCCAGCAGAAATTATCTAAAAGCGCGAGCTCTTTAAGTGAACCACCCACAGCAATAATCTGGCGCAGCGCCTCATCAATGCAGGAGGCGGCCATCCAATAAGGATCAATCAATCCGAATCTAAAATTTATGCCGCAGGAAACAATTATCCCGCGGTTACTCTCTAAACGCGGCCTAACAATTGCCGCGTCAGAAGGGCCGTCATTAACAATGCCTACCAGGGGCTTTAAAACCGAGCCTCCCTGAACCTCATGGTCGTATTGGCGGATAATCCATTCTTTGGAGGCAATGTTATAATGGCCGAGCAGCTTCCTCAAAATCTTAGTCAGATTTTGAGGACATTCAAAATCCGGCTCTTTATGCTTTGGCTCTTTCCAGATTGCCTTCTTGGTGAGCTGCGCAGGCCCGGCGTGCAAAAATTTCATCTCCAAATCGCAGACAAGGTTACCCTGACAAGAAAGTGGTTGGGAAAGTGCTTTATACTTTCCCATACCATAAAATAATTCTAATCTCTTGCTATTGGTAAATTCTCCAATTACCGTTGCCTCAACATTCTCATCGGCAAATAATTTTAAGAGGGCATCCTTATTCTCTTCAGGAACAGCCAGGACCATTCTTTCCTGGGCTTCGGAAATCCAGATTTCGGCATAGGTCAAGCCCTGGTATTTTAGAGGCACTTTCGCTAAATCAACCCGGGCGCCTAAGTCCTTTCCCATCTCACCCACGGCGCTGGATAGCCCCCCTGCGCCGCAGTCAGTGATGGCTGAATAGAGCTCTTTATCCCGTGCCGAAAGTAAGGTATCTAACATTTTCTTTTCGGTAATGGGATTGCCAATTTGCACTGCGCCTGAGGAAAGCTCTTCTGATTTATCAGTCAGTTCGCCTGAAGAAAAGGTTGCCCCATGGATACCGTCTCTTCCAGTCCTGCCGCCCACAACTACAATCAGATACCCAGTTTTAACTTTTTTAAAGGACTGAGCTTTAGGCATAATTCCCGCTGTCCCGCAGTATACAAGAGGATTAGCCAGATAACCCTGATCAAATATGACCGCGCCGTTAACCGTGGGTATGCCCATCTTATTGCCATAATCCCGCACCCCGCTTACCACGGCTTTGGCAATGCGCTTGGGATGAAAAACTCCTCTTGGAAGCCTGTTGTAGGGATAATCAGGAGGGCCGAAACAAAAGATATCGGTATTGAAAATTGGTTTTGCCCCTAAACCGGTTCCCATAGGGTCGCGGATAACCCCGCCGATTCCGGTATTCGCCCCGCCAAACGGCTCAAGCGCAGAAGGATGGTTATGCGTCTCCACCTTAAAACAGACATTGCATTCATGGTCAAACTTGATCACCCCGGAATTATCCTCAAAAACCGAAACGCACCACGGCTTAGCCAACTCCTTAGTCACTCTCATTATCGTAGATTTTAAAAGGTTATTTATGATTTTTGTTTTGAAGTTTGATTTTGTAATTCTGGATTTCTTTGCGATTTGCGATTTGCGATTTGCGATTTGCTCCGTATATTCTATTCTCCCCCGAAACGTCTTATGCCAGCAATGCTCGCTCCAGGTCTGGGCTATGGTTTCCAATTCGCAATCCGTGGGATTGCGTCCCAATTTCTTAAAATAATTTCTAATCTGCCGCATCTCGGAAAGATTCAAGAATAGCTGGCCATTCCTGCTAATCTCCCGTAACTTCTTATCCGACGCAGCTAATAAATTTACAGTGATTAGTTTAAATTTATAATCAACCTCTCCCTTCCTCCTTCGTCTTTCGTCACTCGTCTTTCGGCCAGTAATATGCTGGATTACCTTATTATAAAGAAGTTTCTCTGCGATAGTATTAAGCATTCCTTCTGAAATGCTGCCCTTAAGCGTGTACTCTTTTGCAGTGCGCACCGAGCCGACGCCAGAAATCCCCATATCAGCAATTGCCTTGAGAACCGACTCTTCAACCGGATCCATCACTCCTGGATTATAAGCAACCTCAATTGTGCGATAGTCTTGACACCTTGGCGCCTTGGCGCCTTGGCACTCCATAGAATATTCCTGGGTAATCTTATCAATCAACAATTCCTCAATAATGCGCCTGAGCTGCGCCGCATCAATATCACCGCTAAGGTAATACAAAAGTGCATAGTGCACATCCGCAATATTCTTTATACCTAAGTCCTGAATATCCCTCAAAACACCCTGACCCATCGCATCAAAAACGCCTTCTTTCTCTGAAACCTTGATTTGATATTCAATCATTTTCAGTGGTTAGTCCTTTGACTTCGCTTGAGGACTAATGGTGAGCGCAGGCGAAGCATTAGGAAAGTGTTTTAGCTGTGCCCGTAAGGGTGCACTTTCCTACACCATAAAATTTACTGGCCAGATGGCTGAATGGATTTCTTATGAAGTAATTTAAAATCATCATCAACCGAGCGGAATAAGGGCATATTGGCTTCAGTAGCCACATAAATAACATTAGGATTTAGGTTTAAGGTATTTATCCAGAGATAATGTAGGTATTGGGCGGTAAGGCTCTGGTTAATGATGGTCTGGGCATCGCGGATACCCCCGGCCTCAACCCGTTTTCTTTCCGCCTCTAACTGTTCTTTTTGCAAGATGAACTTCATCTTCTCGGCGTCCTGCTCGGCTTTTAATTTCTGCTCAATGGCGCCGCTTACAACCGTAGGTAAGGTAATCGCCCTTAGAAGCACCCGCTCTATGATAACGCCCCTATTAGCAATAAGATTTTTTAAAGAATCATCTATGCCCTGGGTGAGCAGTTCTCTTTCCGAAGTATACAATGCCTTGGCCTCATGGGAAACAGTCACTCCTCTGGCAGCAGCGCGGTACTGGGGAATCAGGATAACCTCCTGATAGCCGGAACCTATGGTTTTATACACCTCAACTGCTTTTGCCGGATCAAGTTTATAGAGAACCGACAAATCCAAGGCAACATTAAGTCCTTCTTTAGAAGGCACCTCCATTGTTTCTTTATCTTCCTGGGTCCTTATGGAAAGACTAATCACCCTTGCCAGGGGATTAACGAAATTTATCCCGCTGGATAACGCTCTGGGGGAAACGTGGCCGAAAAAATCAACCACCCCCACATAACCTGCAGGCACAATTCTGATTGCGCTAAAGACAATGCCAATAGCTAAACCTACCAACGTGGAAAGGACAATCGGGGCAAGCGAACCCCTTCTTAAAGATTGCAAAAATATACCACCGGCGATAAAACCAATAACAAAAATGCTTAAGATAGCCATATTTCCTCCCTTCGCTCCCAGAACTGTTAACTACCTACGTGGTTTCCCATATTTCTTGAGCAGTTGATAAAGATAACTGCCAATAAAAGACAAAAATGCAGCTACAGATAAAGGCGCGAGTTTTATCTTCTTCTTTGAGATTGCTATCAGAACACCGATAGCAAAACCCAGCATCCCAAAAAGTAATATGATACCCAAAGCTATAGCCCTATTTTTTTGAAGATTTTATTGATATTGCGCAGGTAATAATCTAAATTAAAGCAGGATTCAATCTGTTTAGCATTTAGATACTTAGTAATACTATTATCTTTGAGAACCAATTCCTCAAAATCAAGCTCATCCTTCCAGCTTTTCATTGCTAATTTCTGAACAAGGTCATATGCCTTACTGCGGGTTAACCCCTTGCGCATAAGCGCCAGGAGTAATCTCTGCGAAAAAATCAGCCCTTTTGTCTTGATTAAATTCTTGAGCATATTCTCCGGATAGACCTTCAAACCCTTGATTACTTCGCTGAATTTATTCAGGATGTAATCCAGGCCCAGGGTTGAATCAGGAAAAATTACTCTTTCGTTAGAGGAATGGCTGATGTCCCGCTCATGCCAGAGATTGACATTTTCTAAGGCAACCAGCGCATTAGCGCGCAATAACCTTGCCAGTCCGCAGATACGCTCACAGATAACCGGATTGCGCTTATGCGGCATTGCCGATGAACCCTTCTGTCCCTGGCTAAAGGGCTCTTCTACTTCTAAAACCTCAGTGCGCTGGAGATGACGGATTTCCGTAGCGAATTTTTCTAAAGATGCGCCTATAATTGCCAGGACATTGATGAATTCAGCGTGGATATCCCGTGAAATAATCTGAGTTGCCACCGAAGCAGGCTTAAGCCCAAGTTTTCTTAAGACGTACGCTTCAATCGCAGGATCAATGTTTGAATAAGTCCCCACAGCTCCTGAAAGTTTCCCCACTGCAAAAGCATCTTTTTCCCACTGAAGCCTCTCCAGATTCCGGCGCATTTCATCATACATTACTGCAAGCTTTAAACCAAAAGTGGTTGGCTCAGCATGGACTCCGTGCGTCCTGCCGATACAGACCATATCCTTATACAGGCGCGCCTTGCGGGCTAAAACCTCCAAAAGCCTTTCTAGGCCTTCAATGAGAATATCGCATGCCTCCTTTACCTGCAGGGCTAAAGTTGTGTCTAAGAGGTCGCTTGAGGTAAGGCCAATGTGCAGATATTTGGCATACGGACCTAAACTCTCCCCAACGCAGCTAACAAAAGCTACCACATCGTGCTGGGTTTTTCTCTCCAGCTCATTGACGCGTTTGAGGTTAAATTTAGCTTTGCGGCGGATGAACTGAGCCGCTTTTTTAGGGATTTTGCCTGATTTGGCCTGCGCTTCGCAGGCAAGGAGTTCAATCTCCAAAAACTTAGCGAACTTTGACTCATCCTGCCAAACGCTAGACATCTTGGGAAGGCTGTAGCGTGAAATCATAGTATAATTATAACAAAAATTAACCTCACCGTCAAACAAAAACCCCCACACCAATTGTATGTTTGGCTTACGCAATTAGCGCAATTGGTGTGGGGGTTAAATTGGTTGCGGGGGCAAGATTTGAACTTGCGGCCTTAAGGTTATGAGCCTCACGAGCTACCAGGCTGCTCCACCCCGCGTAATTATAATATCATAAAAACAAAATTTGTCACGGGTTATTTTAGTTACTCAGGGCTTACCACCTTATAAACCACCTCGCCCTTTTTTACAATTCCTAATTTCTCGCGCCCCACGCGCTCTAAATACTCGGGGTCTTTTTCCAATCTCTCTCTTTCATGGCTGAATTTAAGATTCTCTACCTGTAATTTCTTAATCTTATCTTCTAAATCCCTATTTTTCTGGCGCATTTCCTGCATATGGCAATAGCCGGGGAAAAAGATAGCCAACAAAATTCCCACGCAGAGTAAAAAATAACTTTGTTTAACGATTTTGAGCATCTATTTTCTCCAGAGCTTCCCGGCGTAAACCGCCCTCTTCCCCAATTCCTCTTCAATCCTGAGCAGCTCATTATACTTACAAATGCGCTCAGTTCGGGAAAGCGAGCCGGTCTTAATCTGTCCTGCTCCGCTAGCAACCGCCAGATGGGCAATAGTCGTATCCTCGGTTTCTCCGGAACGATGAGAAATGATTACCCGATACTTATTCCTCCTGGCAATATTTACCGCCTCTAAGGTCTCAGACAAAGTTCCAATCTGATTAACTTTAATCAAAATGGCGTTACCGATACCCTGAGCAATTCCTTTCTTGAATATCCCGGAATTAGTGACAAAGATATCATCGCCGACAAGCTGAAGTTTTGTTCCTAACACTCGCGTTAACTCCTTCCAGCCATCCCAGTCATTCTCAGACAAACCGTCTTCAATTGAAAAAATAGGATATTTAACAAGCCAGCTTTCGTAAATCGCCAGCATCTCGTTAGAAGTTTTTTGCGAGTTTTCAAATTTATAACTGCTATCTTTATAAAAAGAGCTGGCGGCGCAGTCCAAAGCCAGAGCGATATCCTTGCCCGGTTTATAACCGGCCCGCTCAATGGCCTGAATAATCAAAGCTAAGGCCTCCTCATTGGAATTTAAAGAAGGGGCAAATCCTCCCTCATCTCCCACTGATGTAGATAGTCCTTTTGACTTAAGCAGGGCCCTTAGCTGATGAAAGGTTTCCGCGCTCATCCTTAAACCCTCTCTAAAAGTAGGCGCGCCGATAGGCATAATCATAAATTCCTGGATATCTAAATTATTATCCGCGTGCAAGCCGCCGTTTAGAATATTCATCAACGGAACCGGCAAAATCCCTGCCTTACCCCGGCCTAAGCCAGAGGGCGATGGTGCGGCTTCCGCTAGCCGCAGCCATAAATATTTATAGAGGGGCTGTTTCTTAGATAAAGCCGCGGCTTTGGCAACTGCCATTGAGACCCCCAAAATGGCATTAGCCCCTAACCTTGATTTATTCTCAGTACCATCTAATTTAAGCATAATTGCATCTATTTTTTTGAAATCCGGCTCTCTGCCGATAATTTCCCCGGCAACGCTCTGATTAACATTCTCAACTGCCTTTAATACGCCCTTTCCCAGATAGCGGCTTTTATCGCCATCGCGCAGTTCCAGGGCTTCATTTTCGCCGGTGGATGCGCCGGAGGGAACCGCGGCCCGGCCTAAAATTCCGTTATCCAGAACAATATCAACTTCAACCGTGGGGTTGCCCCGGGAATCAAGTATTTCACGCGCCAAAACCTTCTTAATCTTTACCATAACAAAACCTCCTTTTATAGTAATCTCATATAGATCAATAATATAAAGTTCAAGAATGATGAGCAATAGAACTAATTATACTCATAAAAAAAACCTGCGTCAAGAAAAGGTTTGACTATGATTGTTAAATATGTTATCTTTATCAAAATAAACACCTTAAGCGGATTTTTATAATCCCTTATAAACGGAGAAATTGTCATGGAATGGAAAAGAATAAAGTTTCATCTTGGATTGCACTGGGTTAAAATCATTATAGTGAGTGTTTGCACGATTATCTTTGTTCTTTTAAACATTGTGATTATAAAAGGGCTTCAGGCCTGGAAAGAATCAGAGCCATACTTGAGGCAATCCCAGCTGGCCATGGCTCCGCTGCAGATGTTTATCTGGGGAGTGATGGGGCTTATCCAGGGCGCGGTCTATGTCTTTATGATGTACTGGATGTTTTATAAAAAGGGCTCAAGCAGTTTTACCCATACCCAGAAAAAATCTATTGCCGGAGAAAAAATTGGAATCACCTGGAGTGACGTCATTGGTATGGATGAAGCCAAGCAGGAAGCTAATGAAGTGGTTAATCTCG
>MHGN01000050.1:9497-22922 GCA_001805575.1 Omnitrophica WOR_2 bacterium RIFCSPHIGHO2_02_FULL_45_21
CCGAGCTCCAACGTATCGGCGGCAAGATTTTGCGGGGGTTGCTTATGTTAGGCCCTCCGGGATGCGGGAAGACCTATTTAGCCAAAGCCATTGCCACCGAGGCAAAACTTCCTTTTATTTCTATGTCTGGTTCGGAATTTGTTGAGATGTACGTTGGCGTTGGCGCCGGGAGAATCCGCGGCCTATTTAAAAGAGCAAGGCAGCTGGCAGAACTGGAAGGCGGCTGTATAATCTTTATTGATGAACTTGATGCCCTGGGGGCAGGGCGCGGCGTAGAAAGAGGGGGCGGAGGACAGACCGAATATAACCAAACCTTAAACCAGCTTTTGGTAGAAATGGACGGGCTCAAGGAAAAGGATTACAATATCGTGATTATCGGCGCCACCAATGCCCCGGAAAGCTTTCTTGACCGGGCGCTCTTACGCCCCGGAAGATTTGACCGCAAGATATATGTGGATAAACCAAGCCTCGAAGACCGCCAGAAGTTATTCGTCTATTACCTTAAAGATGTAAAATACGATGCGCAGAGCGTAAAAATTGATAAACTCGCGCGCATAACGGTAGGATATAGCCCGGCGGATGTCTATAATATCGTCAGAGAAGCGGCGCTGATTGCCGTGCGCCATAAAAAACCGCATATCACGATGAAGGAAATTGATGATGCCAGGGAAAGAATCGCCTTAGGCATCAAGCGCCGATTTAAATACTCGGCAGAAGAAAAATTGCAGGCTGCCTATCATGAGGCAGGACACGCTATCGTAACCTATCTACTCGTGCCAACGCAAGATGTATTTAAGATAACTATTACGCCCCGCGGCCCCACCGGCGGGGTTACCTGGGTGCCGGAGAAAGAAGAAACATTTATCCATGATAAAAATAAACTCCTCAATCGCATCAGGATATCCCTGGGCTCTTATGCCGCTGAAAAAATAAAATTAGGCTCTACTACTGAAGGGGTAGGAGGAGATTTTCATAATGCTTCTTCCACAGCTCATGATATGGTCTGGCGTATGGGTATGGGAAAATCAGGGCTTATCGGAGATTTCCATGCTACTCAAAGCCAATACCTATCTGAAGAGACGAAAGCCCATCTTGATAGGGATGTCCAGGAAATGCTTCAGGCCTGCCTCAAAGAAGTGGAAGAACTGCTTAAAAAGGAAGAGCCCCTGCTTGAACGTTTAGCTAAAGAATTAGTTACTAAAGAAGAGCTTAATTACGATGAAATTGAGGCTATCTTTAAGGAATTCGGAAAGAGCCGCGCGCAATAGCCTCATCGCCGCACTTATTTTTCTTATTTTCGGTTGCTCTGGCCCCCAGGGTCCGTCCTATAGCATAAAAAACCTCAGTGAATCCTTAAGCAAAATCTGTAAAAACGAATATAATATCCCCATAGTTTCTAGACTCCAGGGACAGACGTTGTGGGTGTATATACCACTCGAGGAAGAACTCTTTATTGAAAGCGATAAACCTCAGGAATATACAAAAAAATTTGAAGTCAAATCCATAGACGGATCCTTAGAGGACGGCTCAATCAATTTAGATTATGACATTCGGGAAATCCCGGAGGCCAAAGAAAGCCAGAATAAAAAGTTTAATCCTCAGGCGATGGATAAGATAAACAAAATCCTGCGTTCGCTGCGCAGGGTAATTTTCAGCCTCAAACCAGATGAATACGGGCCAAAATTTTTTATCATTGCAGCTGCGGATATAAAAAACGGCATCGAACTTATTGAGATAACCTATATTGACGACTTCAAGAGGGCTTTCTACGGAATCATTTCCTGGAGCGAATATCAGCAGCGCAGTTTACAGGATATAAAAGTGTCTTTTGAGGCAATTGGTGATTTTAAAGGAAGGCATATTAAATTTCAGGATATTGATTTCAAGGAATTCTTAGTAGAACAGATAAGACAGCGCATCCGCTTGAAATTCAACAGTCCTGAAGCAGAAAAAGGCGCGAATATAGATAAGGAAGTTCTCAAATCAATAAAAAATGTCCTGGAAATATATAAATTCAGGGACTTTCTGGTTTTAGACCTTAGGAATCTGTTTACGGATAATGAAAGTTCCTTGTCGCGGGCAGCGGTGTTTGAGAAAATTAAAGAATGATTTTATGAACCCTCCTCCCCCTTATTCTTAATCTTCCCGAGAGAAAAAGATTGATTGCCTGAGAATAAATTTTATGTTCAAGCTTATGAATTTTTTCCTCTAAACTTTCCAAGCTGTCCTTATCTCTGACCCTTAGCGCTTCCTGCAAAATGATCGGCCCGTGGTCCATTTTCTCATCCACAAAATGCACGGTAACCCCGGTTAGTTTAACCCCATAATCAAAGGCATCCTTGATGGCATGGGCGCCCTTAAAAGACGGCAAGAGCGCCGGATGGATATTTATGATCCTATTCTCATACTGGCGGATAAAATAAGGGCTTAAGATGCGCATAAATCCCGCCAGAACGATTAAGTCAATCTTTTCGGCTTTAAGATTTCTGATAATTTCATCCTCAAAATCCTCTTTATTGGGGTAATCCCGGGCATTAATCAGGAAGGTTTGGACTTTAAACTTTTTTGCTCTGCTTAAGACAAAAGCCCGCGGGCTATCGCAGACCAATAATTTAAGCTCTGCCTTGAGGATGCCCTTAATACTTGCTTCGGCAATAGCCTGGAAATTCGAGCCATTACCCGAGGCAAAGACCGCAATATTTTTTAGCTTTTCCAAACCTTGTTTTCCTTTTTGGCTATTGCCTTGGTAGGACAGGCCTTAAAGCACTCGCCGCGGTTATCGCAGATATTGTAGTCAATCACCGCAAGATTATTAATTACTTTGATTGCGCCAACGGGGCAGGCCTTCTCGCATTTACGGCAGGCAATACATCCTGCAGAACAGGCCTCAAGCACTTTTTTACCCAAATCCAATGACTTACAACGCACTGCATAGGCCCTTGATACAGAAACCAAGCTAAAGAGCTTCTTCGGGCAAACTGCCACGCATACGCCGCAGGCAGTGCATTTATTTTCATCTACAACCGGCAACTCCTCTTCATCCATAGTAATCGCGCCGAATGGACAGGCGGCAGCGCAGGTTCCATAGCCGATACAGCCGTAGAAACATTCTTTGGGGCCTCCGGCGATTAAATTTACGGCAATACAATCCCTTTCTCCTGCATAGACGAATTTATCCTTAACGCGCTTACTTCCGCCATGGCAATGCAAGACGGCAACCGTTTTTACTTTTGTTTTTGCCTCAAGGCCTAAGATGCCGGCAACTTCAGAGCGCGCCTCATCCTGCATTACCACGCAGCGCTCAACAGTGCAGGTGCCCTGGATAAGCGCCTCGGCAAAACCCATACATCCTGGCATACCGCAGGCGCCGCAGTTGGCGCCGGGAAGCTTAGCATATACCTCTTCTATGCGCGGGTCAGTAACCACGCAGAATTTTTTTGCCGCGATGGCTAAACCTGCTCCAAAAGCAACTCCCAAACCGCTTAAGGTTAGAACCGGCGTTAAGATATTCATTTTTATTATCTATGTTTCTAAAACTTGAATCCGCTAAATCCCATAAAAGCCAAACTCATCAAAGAGGCAATGATAAAAGCCAGGGGAACATCTTTCAAACTTTTCGGCAGATCAATTAATTCCAAACGCTCTCTTATCCCGGACATCAAAAGCATAGCCAATAAATATCCGATGCCGGCAAAAAATCCCTGCAGCGCGCTCATTAAAAATCCGCCCTTAACTGCCTGGCCGTTGATAAAAAATTCCTCTGAATTTAAAACCGCCACCCCCAATACCGCGCAGTTTACGGTGATCAGCGGCAGGTATATCCCGAATGCTCTATACAAAGCCGGAGAGGACTTACGCACTACCATCTCCACTAACTGCACAAAACTAGCAATCACCAGAATAAAGGAAATTGTCCTTAAGTAGGTAATATTAAAAGGTATGAGCAGATAACGGTAAATGAGCCAGGTAATCATGCTAGACATCGTGGTGACAAAGGTAACCGCAAAACCCATTGAGAGCGCGGGCTTGCTTTCTTTGGAAACACCGATAAAAGAACATAACCCTAAGAACTTAGAAAGAATAAAGTTATTGATAAATACCATTGAAATCATTATGGTGATGAATTTACTTACATCCATTGCATCCTACCCTCTTTATTTCCTTATTTGTCTTTTGTTTTATATGCCAGTAATTAACCAGGCCAATCAAAAGCCCCATTGTCAATAACGCCCCGGGAGCCAGAATCATTATTGCTGCCGGCTCGAATCCCTTACTCAAACTAAAACCCAATAATTTACCTGCGCCCAAAACCTCCCTGATGGCGGCAATAATACACAAAGCCAGGGTAAAACCAACTCCCATTCCCAGGGCATCAAATATGGAATCCACCACCGGCCTCTTACAGGCAAATGCCTCTGCCCTGCCCAGGACAATGCAGTTAACCACAATCAAGGGAACAAAAATTCCTAGCGCTGTATTTAGAGCCGGGAAATACGCCTTCATTAAAAGCTCAACAATGGTAACAAAGGTCGCGATAATCACAATAAAACAGGGGATGCGGATTTGATCCGGGATAAGCTTGCGCACCGAAGAAATGATAATATTTGAACCAAGTAATACAAAAGTTGCCGCCACACCCATCCCGATCGCGTTAATCACCGAGGTTGATACAGCCAGGGTCGGACACAATCCTAAGACCAGGCCGAAGGTGGGATTTTCAATGGTAATACCTTTAGTGAACTCTTTAAGCAAACGTTTCATTGTTATTTTGATTTTGATAATCCATATTTTCTTGGCCGCAGATAGCGGTCAATCAGAGGCGTTAGCGCATTCATTATCAAAATTGAATAAGACACGCCTTCCGGATAACCTCCGAATCTACGGATAACAAAGGCGATGATTCCACAGCCTATACCGAATACAAGCTGGCCCCTTTTGGTTATAGGAGTAGTTACATAATCAGTGGCCATATAAAAGGCGCCCAGAATCAAGCCGCCGGCTAAGACACTAAAGAGAAAATCGCCCTTTAAGAATCCCTGGGCCGCAAAAATCCAGCTTAAGCCGCCTACGGTCAAAACAAAGCCTGCCGGCGCGTGATACCAGATATAACCCTTCCATAATAGATAGAGCGCGCCGAGTAATAAAGCTATAATGCAAACCTCGCCCAGACATCCGCCGCGCCTGCCTAAGAATAAATCCCAATAAGAAATCCCCAAATCAGACAAACCTTTAACCGCGCCTTCCTTTATAACTGTTAGCGGCGTGGCTTGAGTTATCCCATCCGCGCTAAAAGGCCTCAGGAATTCCGTCATATGCTTAGGCCAGGAAGCAAGCAGGAATGCCCTGGCTGCCAAAGCCGGATTAAAGATATTGGCGCCTAAGCCGCCAAATGCCTGCTTGGCAATAGCAATGGCAAAAATTCCGCCGGCCAGAGGAATCCAGAAGGGAACGTTGGAGGAAAGATTATAGGCGAGTAAAAGCCCGGTCAAAGCTGCCGAGCCATCGCTTGCGGCTATCTTCTGGCGCCTTGCCTTCTGAATTAAGCACTCGGTAATTAAACAACTCAATATTGAAATAAGCATTACTTTTAACGCCGGAAATCCGAAAATAAATACGCCGGCGAGCCCCGAAGGAATGAGGGCAATGAATACCGTCCGCATTACCCTGGGAACCGACTCTCCGCTATGAATATGCGGCGAGACGCTTACATAAAGCCTATCTGGCATAGCTTACCTCAACAAGCAATTTCTCTTTTAATTCTGAAATTCTATTTTTTAGCGCATTAATTACCGCGCCCGATGAAACGGTGGCTCCGGTTATCGCCTGCACCTGGCTAAAACTATCTAAGTTTTTACCTTTGAATTGTTCTAAGAAAGGCGGTTCTGCTATGCGGTTGCCTAAACCCGGAGTTTCATTCTGGGATAGAATTCTGACATTGACAATCTCTAAATTAAGCTTTAGCCCGGCCAATAGCTCAATATTTGCAGAATAACCTTTCCCTTGAGATTTTATTACAAAGCCGTTAAGCTTTTCGTCGCTATCGTAAGCGGTATAATAAATAATCTTATCTTCCTGAAAGACGGGCTTAAAGCTGGAGCTCTCAGGGAGCGCTTCTTTTAGAGCCCGGCTCTCTTCTTTTTCCTTCTGAATTTTAATCTTCGGCTCGGTAATTCCGTTAACCACGGCTAATACCGAGCTAGAGAGAAAACAAATCAAACCTAAGATAAAGGCGTATCTAATTGTCTCTTTCATCTCTTCCTCTGTGGGCTTACGCCCACAGTATCTTTTTTAAACATTCCCCACACGCCTGCCTGACGGCAGTCAGGTAAGTGTGGGATTTACTTCGCTATCTTAAGCTTGGCATATTTAATCGCCTGGACAATGCTTCTTCTCTGCGGGCAGACGTAACTGCAGGCGCCGCACTCCATACACTCCAGGGCTCCATAGGCCTTGGCCAGGCCCCACTTTTCTTTTTCTACGGCTAAGGCAATCAGGCAAGGCATCAGCCCCATGGGGCAGCTCTCCACGCATCTGCCGCAGCGGATGCAAAAGGACTCTTCACTCGGCGCAATTTCCTTCTTGGATAAGAAGATTACCCCGTTACTGCTTTTGATTATCGGAGTATTTAAACTATATTGGGCAATACCCATCATTGGGCCGCCAAAGACAATACGTTGTGGTTCTTTTCGTAAAGGCCCGCACTCATCCATTAAATCCTTTACGGATGTTCCGATACGCACTAATAAATTACCCGGATTCTCTAAGCAATCGCCAGCCACCGTAACCGCTCTTTCGTATAATGGCTTTCCTGAATACACCGCCTCGTACATTGCGTAAACCGTAGCCACATTATGCACTATGGCGCCAACGTCAAAGGGAAGTTTGCCCGGCGGCACTTCCCTTCCCAGGACTGACTTAATCAGCTGCTTCTCGCCGCCCTGAGGATATTCTGACCTTAGAACCTTTAGTTTATATTCGCTATCAGGGAGCAGTTTCTCAAAGCCGCTGATCGCTTCGGGTTTATTATCTTCAATGGCAATATAAACGTTTCTTGCGCCGGTGCATTTAACCACCAGCCCGATACCTAAAATGATTTCCCGGGCCTTCTCAATCATTAAGCGGTTATCCGCGGTCAAATACGGCTCGCACTCCGCGCCGTTCAAGATAACGCTGTCTAAGTGTTTAGGCGGGCTAAGCTTTATGTGCGCGGGAAAACTCGCCCCTCCCATACCCACTACGCCGCTGTCAAAGATGATTTTGCGGATATCATGGGGAGTTAATTGCTTTATCACCTCTTGGCTATTGGGCTTAAACTCTTCCTTCCGGTTGAGTCCGTCAGAGGTTATCACCACTGCCTTGGCCCTGCCTAAAAGCGGATGCGGCAGGTCGTCAATAGCGCTAACCTTTCCTGAGATTGAGCTATGTATGGGAGCAAAAACCACCTTCTCTTCTAAGGTAGCGATCAGAGTACCGGCCTTTACTTCATCCCCAACCTTGACCACCGGCTGGCAGATTTTTCCCAAATGCTGGATTAAAGGTATGCTAACCTTTTCGGGAATCTTAGCCGGGCGTATGGCCAGATGAGCGGTTAATTCTTTTTCTTCGTGCAGCTTTAACATAATGCGAGCTTTTTAGTTTGCAGATATCCCATCAACCCTATCAAAGCAAAGACTACCCCCACACCGATCAAAAGGCCCTGGCGGCCGATGAATTTAAATTCTACCAGGATTGAGCCCAAGAACATAAATAATAAAAATGCCAGGTGCATTACCACTTCTACTGAACTAAAGACCTTGCCTAACATCTCTTTGCTGGAAAGATCATGTATTAAGGTATTAGTGGCAGTCAATATCGGGGCAAGCGCTAAGCCGAAAATAAAAGCCAAGAGCGCCGCGGTAGAAAAATGCGGAGAATATCTTAAGATAAGGGCAAAAGCAGAGAGCGCCAGTCCGCTTGAGAAAAGCGAAGAAAATATGCTCTTAAAACAGTTATCGCTCTTGCCAAACCTGCCGTAAAGAAGCGAACCAGATAGAAGCCCCGCGCCTAAGAACATAATCAAAAAGCCCAAATCCAGAGTCCCCGACCCTAAGCTCTCCTGAACAAACACAATCATCACCACATAAACTGCGCCCAGGGCCGCCCAGAGCAAAAAGAGAATATCTATTATAACACGCATCTCTTTCTGTTCAAGAAGATACTTGATTCCTTCCTTAATTTCAGCAAATATTGATTTTTTGAGCACCTCGGCTATTTCCTTTCCCAGCTTAATAAGGCCTATATTATGTTTTGGCTTAAGCCGGATGGAAAAAATCAGCAGGCTGGAAAGGAAGAAACTCACGCCGTCAAGATAGAATCCGCCCTTCACGCCTAAAAGCGCCACCACCATTCCCCCAATACCAAATCCCACGGTTGCCGCGATCATTCCGGTGGTATTTACCAGAGAATTTGCCAGAAGGAGCTGTTCTTTGGGGACAAGCTCAGGCACAATGGCTAATTTTGCCGGGACAAAGAACCTGCCGATACTAAAAAGCAGAAATACTACGCAATACAAAGGCAGTAAAGATATTTTCGCATCTATAATATAGAGGGGTATGAGAAGAACCAGAAGCCCGCGCAAGAAATCGCAGACAAACATTGTCTTGCGCCTATCCCAGCGGTCAACGTAAACCCCGGCAATCGGCCCCAGCACAAAAACCGGCAGGATGCTAAAGGAAAGCAAGGTTGCCAACTGCAGGGCATTACCGGGAGAACGCTGGGCAATAAATCCGATCAGCGCCATCTGGTTTAATCTATCGCCAATCTGCGAGATTATCTGGCCTAACCATAAAAAAAAGAAGTTTCTATTTCTTAAAACTCCCCTGAACTTAGCCATAGCTTAAATTCAATATTCTTACACTTCTAAAAGCCCGGCTGTTAAAATAAGCCCACGGTCCGCCTCGAACGGACGACCTGCGGTTTACGAAACCGCTGCTCTACCAACTGAGCTACGCCAGCATTAATGCACTAACTCCGCTTGTTTCAAAGAGTTAGATAAATCTTCTATTGTGCCTACTTCTTCAGTTGTAGGCGTTTGTGCGATATTTGTGCTAATTCTCTGCCCTAATATATCTACTGCCTTCTTCTTGTGGTCTGGCGACAGGTGAGTGTATCTCATAGTCATTTCGATGGATTTATGCCTCATCAACTCCTGCACCGACTTTACATCAACGCCTGCCATTACAAGTTGAGATGCGAACGTATGCCTTAAATCGTGGAAGTGAAAATCAATTATACCACATTTTTTTAATGCCGCATCAAAAGATTTTCTCACGTTCGTGTATGGGCGTCCATCCTTATTGCAGAATATATATGGACTATCAGGATGCTTGGGAACGCTTATTAGGGTCTTTTTAACTATATCGTTCATTGGCACTTCTTGTCTCTCTCCACTTTTTGTTTGAGAAATATATATTAGTTCACGCTCTAAGTGTATATTCTGCCATTTAAGCCCAAAAATCTCTGACTTACTGATTGGCGTCAACTATTATTTCTCTTCGCATTGACTCATAGTTTTTGTTACTGGACATAGGTTATTGCTTCAGTATAATGTTACCAAAACTGGAGGTAACATATGGGCACAGAAACGCTGAGCAAACTGGCACGAAAAGAATTAGTCATCGCGATTCAAGAAAGGTATAGCAGGGCATCCAAGAGCGAAAAAGCGAGCATTCTTAACGAGTTTACGCAAGTGTCCGGGTATCACCGCAAACACGCAATTCGATTGTTGGGAAATTTAATGGCTAATGAACCGAGGTCAACGGTTATAAGCAGCAATAAAGTATACGATGAGGCGGTAAAAGATGTATTGATTGTGTTGTGGGAAACGTCCGATAGAATTTGCGGAAAGCGCTTGAAAGCGGTGATTCCCAATTTAGTGGAGGCAATGGAGCGACATGGCCATTTAAAATTAGAGTTTACGCTCCGCAAGAAAATTTTATCAGTCAGTGCATCCACTATTGATCGAGTGTTACGGCCAATTCGAGAAAATACCGGCAATCGAAAGAAAAAGCGAATATTCAGGAGATTGAGCAAAGAAATTGCTATCAAGACCTCCCATGATTGGCAGGATTCATTGCCTGGATATGTGGAAATTGATTTTGTGGTACACGGTGGCGGGTCAATGTCCGGGGAGTATCTCCATAGTCTTGTTGCCACTGACGTTTGTTCAGGCTGGACGGAAGCAGTGCCCCTATTGGCAAGGGAACAATCGTTGGTCATTGAGGGGTTAAGGCGGATACAGAGTCAAATGCCGGTAATCATTTTAGGAATTAATGCTGATAATGATAGTGCGTTTATTAATGATACGCTGAATTTATATTGTGAGCAGACGGGGATTGTATTCACACGCTCCCGAGTTCACCACTCAAATGATCAGGCGTGGGTTGAACAAAAGAATGGAGCCGTGATCCGCAAAATCGTTGGTCACGAGCGTTTTTCTGGAATTATCGCGGGACAAGCGCTGGCACAGTTGTTCCAAGCCGTACGGCTGTATGTAAATTACTTCCAACCATCATTTAAACTTCGCGACAAGATTCGAGAAGGTGCAAAAGTAAAAAAATGGTATACCTCTCCGGAAACTTCTTGCGATCGACTTTTAGCGAACAAAGGGGTGGCTGAAAAAGTAAAAGAAGCCTTGCGTAAACAAAAAGAACAGCTGGATCCAGTAGCATTGTTACAACGGATCCGGCAGGGGCAGTCTGCACTGGCCGCGCTGAGTTCCGGTGCGATGAGCACCGGACCGAATCGGCAAAGCCTGGATCAATTCCTATCACAACTGCCGCGACTGTGGCGAGATGGTGAAGTGCGGCCAACACATCGAAAGAATGAAGCCAAGGCTCGCTATTGGCGCACCCGTGAGGATCCTTTCAAGAATGTATGGACCGATATTCTGCTTTGGCTCCAAAGCGCCCCTGATAGCACCGCTAAATCACTGTTCCAACGGTTAAAAAATGAGAATCCAGAACAATTTGTCGATGGGCAGTTACGAACACTGCAACGTCGGGTTGGAGAATGGCGTCGTACGATGGCTAGGAATTTAATTTTTAGCGGGATGGATACTATTAACGATGTCGCAGCCGTTGGAAAAAGCACCCAGACATAGTGAATAAAAACTTAAAAAGACGTAGAGGAAGCTTCGAAAATATCGGTAACATTCTGATCTGAGGCAACGGGGATTATTGTCGCTCATCACTGTTCATCAGACATTCCCTCTATGGCTTCGTCTCGTGCCTGGACGAGTTGATTAACCTGTGTGGAATTGATAGTGACAACGCTTCTATCCTGAATAACCCCCTGCAGTTTCCAAAGCAACTCCTCGTTCTCTTTAATAAGTTTGTTTGTCCCAATGACTGCGTTCCAATTAACTGGCGTTTCCTGTTTTATGCGGACAAGGTCATTCATCAGTTCACGGATACGGTTCTCAACCGCCTCTTTCGCCGCTTCCATTATCACCTGGCTCGGCAACTGTACCCGATTATCCGACCCCCAATTTATGGCATTTGAAACAGTATCCACGCTGCAATTAAATAAACTGGCTAACTGTTCGTACCTAAAATGACCTACGGCAAAGTGCGTCCAAATCTTCGTGTATAGTTCTTTTGTTTCCTGTTTTATCGGTTCGTATCCCATATCCCTAAACTCCGAAATTTTGACGGTTTACTTACCCCTCTTAGTTCGTCTGGTTAAATCTCAACTCCTTGTCTCTCAATGAAATATGTGCAAATCGTCTCCACTGCGACCGCCCTCTGGTTTTTCGTTCCCTCTGGTAGTATTTTAATGGCTAACCTGATGGCTTTTTCTACTACCTCAACCTGCTTTTTATACAACACAAACGAGATAACTGAAGGCAATGTTTCCTTCTCCTGAATTGCCTGCTCCTCAGTTGCCTTCCCATAATCCTCTGGCAGTTTTAACAATTCCAAGTTATCCTGTAACTGCACTTCCTCGTAAGGCAAGCGCCTGGCTAAATCTTCCAACTTAATCTCCTTGCTCAAATCGTAAATAAGTGACGCTAACTTTAGAGGCACGGCAGACCCCCGCATATAGTTCAGTTGCAGGGTTTTTATCTTGGCTTCCTTTTCGTCAAAGTCTGCAATAATGCAGGGTATTTCCCGCCACCCCAAATCTCGGCAAATTAGCCACCTGTGATAGCCATCCACTATCTTGTAGCCATCATTACCCCACCTTCGGACAATTATCGGCACACAGACCCCTTTCTGCCCGATTTCTGCACGTAATTTGGCAAGGATGTCGTCTGAAACCACGTTCGGGTTATACTCGTTAGGCGTAATCTTGTTTAATTCAATTAGGACTATTTCCACCCTATCACCAACCATTCTCGGCATTGCTCTTTATGCTTCTCGGTTGCCATTGCCTCGCAATGCCTATACATAAATTCCCTCGTTGCACACTTACGAAACCTTGAGACCATCTCAACCAATTTATTAAGGTCATTCTTTCCACCTGCGTTGCCAAAACTTATCACCCAAAGCGGAAACTTATCCGCCTCACTCAATACTTCTTCAAGAAACTTCATCCCGCCCTCGCTTGAGAACCTGCTCTTTGCCTTGTCATCCCCCAAAATTACATCTAACACCCTGTATTCGTTCTCATAAGCGAGCGTTCCTGCATACGGCGGGTCTAAATATAGAACATTCCCATTAACTTCCCTTAAAAAATCAAATACATCCCGCTTATGGACTTCGTTCCTGAAACCATTTGAGAATACACCTGCGTTTACTCTCGCCTTCTCAATTTTGAGTATATCTAAAATGGACGCAAGGTTATCCTGGATGTGTTTTGTGTAGGTAGGTTTGATTTCGTCAAAGCGCCCTTCCTCAAAAGGACGGTTGAAAGCGTTCGGAGAGGAATACTTGCTGAATGGTCTTAAACGAAAGGAGAACTTTAAAAGAAGATATTGGTCTAATGGACGCTTGGCGTTGGCAAATGCGTTGTCCAGAAAGATAGCGTGTCGCCTGGTAAAAACATCGGGACAAAACGCCTTCTCAATTAAATGTTTATTCTCTTGGTTAGCGAGGAATAGTTTATAAACATCCTCATCGGTTAGGCGAGTATCGCTGTTTTCAAGTAGCGCCTTTCCTGCAATGACGCTTCTTTCTGCGATGTCATTGGCAATAACCCTGAAACCTTGCACCTTTGCGTAGAGGGATACCGCTGCACTGCCAAGAAAAGCGTCAACAAAAACGCTACTCTGCCAATTCTCTCGTGGGATGTGCTTCGAGATAAGTCCGAATATTACGGGACAGAGTTTTCTCTTCCCGCCAAAATACGGCAGCAATGCATCGAACATCTTTAACGCCATTTACGCTCCTTAAAAATAAAAAACCCAAGACGTTCAGCAACATCTTCATCACATCTTCATATTCT
>MHGN01000050.1:22940-25646 GCA_001805575.1 Omnitrophica WOR_2 bacterium RIFCSPHIGHO2_02_FULL_45_21
AGGCGATGGTACAACGATATCTGCTCCACCCCCGAATATATGCAGTTCGGCTATTCTATTCATTAATCTTTTTCGGATTTTTAAGTCATTAACTGTTTTAATAAAAGGCAATTTAGGGCTCATATTTTTACCCTGCAAACTAATGTAGTCATTTTTTCTCAAAATTAACTTTGCGACTTTGTTATCGGCTAAATCCGCTGCAGGAGACCCTCTATGCGGAGTAGCCACCGTTATAAGTTTATTAACGCAAGTTAAAGATTTTGTTACTATTGCGTCCATAGTGTCATCGTCGGGGTTAACACCTATGGCTGTTACCGCATCAAGTCCACCCATACTGTGGCACACAACGTCTATTTGGGTGGTATGTTTAGTATCGTTAATTTTTTCCTTTAGTAGTTCTGCGAATTGGAAAAAATTTATATAATAAAATGTTTTATCTTTCTGCTCGTTTTTGCAAAGTATCGCCTGCAACTTGCCCCATCTGTCACAAGAGATGGTCACATCATCTTCATTTTTTACTAACTTTAAATAATGCACCCGTTCATTATGGTTGAGAATTTTTTCTTTAGCCCAGTCGAGAAATGTATATTTCCAATTTTTATCTCTATCGCTTCCTGTTTCTATATAAGGATATGTCCAACATACATTCGCTTCATCACCCCAACCGTGAACAAGATATAAATCTCTTTTAAGTTCAAAAGGTTGTAGAGATTTGAGTGTATCTCTTGCGTCCTTTTTTTCTTTACGGACTATGCTTCCGTTGTCTGTTTCAGTTATTGTCGGCATAACAACCTTTTCTATCTCTTGATTAAACTTTCTGCTTTATGCAAAAAGTCCTCGGCAAGTTTCAGTAACTTCTCACATCCTGCCTGCGACCATCGGTTATAGTAGTCGGCTTCTTCTCTCAAGTTCTTTGCTTCTTGAAGACCCTCAATAAAAGATACGGGAATATGCTTTGTCTCAACATATAACGCCTTGATTGCAGCAATAAGACAATAGTGGCTATGTTCACGCAGGTTCTTCGCATAAAGCAACGCCCTCGCACTATGAAACATTGAATAATAAATCTGTATGGTTGCCCACTTGAAGTCGTCTTCCTTATAGGTCTTCCTGGCTGTTTCTAAATCTGCTTTCGCTGTCTCAAGTTCTTTTGGAGCAAGCGTAATGCCTCTTGAGAATGGCTTTATCTTGCCCTTCTTTATACATTCGTCGTGTTCACGGGTCATTCTTTTTTCTCCCAGAGGGTGATGCCTCTGTCAACCTCGGTATAGTAGGTTTTTTCCTTACTCTTGAAGTCAGCAAGTTCTGATGGCGTCTTAATTACGGATTGAATTTTCTGTCTTGTCTTTATTGAAGCGACCACCTTCTTTGCGGCTTCTGGCTCTTGGGAAAGGATAAATAGGTCTATATCGCTTGTGGGGTCATTTTCGCCACGGCTTATGCTTCCATAAAGTATTATCTTCTTTGATAAAGGCTTGAGTTTTGACACAAGAGGTCGCAAAGCCAGGACATTCTTTAACACCTTAAACTGCTTTATGGCAAAGTCGTCGTAAATAATGGAATAGAAAAGCAATTTGCCCTTCTTTGCTTTTGAAACAAGATGCTGCCGTGCGAGTTCACCAAGGGCGATATATACCCCTGCTCTGCTTATAGAGATGGCTTTCTGGATTTCGCTGGATAAAAATTCCTTTCCAGGATGCTCCGCAAGATAGGAGAGGACTTTGAGCGAATTTGTAGCACCGAATATGTCTATTGTCTTTGTCTTCTTCATATATTCATCCGTCTAATATATTAGACGCTTGTCTATTATATTAGACGTATAGAATTAGGTCAAGGTATTTTTAATTTGTGTCATACTGCCCTATATAGACATTGTGCGAGAATTGTGCTGAAAAGACGGCTAAATTGCACTGGAAGTCAGATAGATAGGCGTAGAAAGAAATTCTGGTTCACCGACGGAAAAGTGGAGCCCACGAAGGGATTTGAACCCCTGACCTGCGGTTTACGAAACCGCTGCTCTACCAACTGAGCTACGTGGGCAAAAAACACCATAGGCAACTATCCCGCCTATCAATATCCCTGCTAATATATCCAGCGGATAATGCACCCCCGCAATAATCCGCGACAGGCCAATGAAGAAAGCTAAAATCAGAAGCCAGATACCTAATCGCTTCCTCTTGAAGAATACCCCCATAGCCAAGGCAAAGGCAAGCGCGGTATGCTTGGAGGGAAAAGTTGAATCCGCAAGGTGAGTTATGAGAAGCCTGACCCCGTCTTGCAGAAAAGGCCGGGGGAACGAATAGATTTTTTTGATTAGCGCAACCAAAATGACTGTAACCACTGCGCTTGCCGTGAGCCTGAAAAAGAATTTCTTATCTCTATACAAGAAATAAATCAGCACCAAGCCAAAGATAAATATTGCGTATTGGGCGAAAAACACCCAGAGAACGTCTAAAATGCTATTTTTACCGGCGAGGCCATTCAAGAAAAGGAATGCCTGCTTATTGAATTGCATATTTAGGAAATTATCTGATAAGATTCCGCACACAGTGCGGAATCAAGTAAAATCTTTAGCGCTCAAGAGGCAGATTTTACTTGAGGATAATATGCCCGCAAGTGGCCGCGCAGCTCTTCTAATTGCCTTTGGCCCAAACCCGATGGTTTATCAATATAAGCGTAAGTGAGCAATGAGCCAAGCCCCGGAAA
>MHGN01000051.1 GCA_001805575.1 Omnitrophica WOR_2 bacterium RIFCSPHIGHO2_02_FULL_45_21
TTTTGTTTCTTTGGGGGGATTTATAGATTATAAGGAGGCCTCAGCGTATCTATCTTTCTGCAGCTGCCTTATTATTCCGTCTCGAATTGAAAGTATCCCCATCATATTATCCGATGGTTTACAAATGAATATTCCCTTAATCGTCACCGACGCGGGAGATATGGGAAAATTAGTTAAAAGATATGCAGCGGGAATAGTGGTAAAACCTCAAGACCCCGGAGAATTAAAAGACGCGATTATCAAATTCAGCTCAAATGATAAAAATAGATATTCTCAAGGGATAAATGATTTAAGAAAAATCTTTGATATCCAAGGCAATGCAAGATTTTTTTTAGAGAGTATTTCTGATTTTATTCATTGATGCGCATCCAGAGATGATAAATAAAATTATTCAAGGATTATGGCTGCTAATTGAAAAAATATTGCGTTGGTGTATCAGCCCGTATTTACGCGCCTTTTTGTTAAGGCTTTTAGGCGCAAAGATTGGCGTTAATGTTCGGGTTTATGAAGTTAAATTTTTCAATTTAAGATGCGGTTTTAAAAATCTAATTATTGAAGACGATGTCCATATCGGAACGGATGCGTTAATTGACCTCTCCGAAAAAGTAGTTATCAAGAGAGGGGCAACTATTTCGCCGCGGGTAACCCTGCTTACGCACATAAATCCTGGCAGTTTCCATCACCACCCTCTCTGTAAAATCTATCCCCCCAGAAGTATGCCGATTGAGATAGGCCGCTATTCCTGGCTTGGCACCTTAAGCATAATAATGCCGGGAGTAAAGATAGGCGAAAAAGCCGCCATAGGAGCAAACAGCTTAGTAAATTCTGATATCCCTCCAAACAGTTTATCATTCGGCATACCAGCTAAAGTTATAAAAGAAAATATTCTTAATGCTGGCAAAGAATAATGAATTTAGAAAACGTAATTAGCGAAGGCTGGCAGAAAATAACCCATCTTTACCGAGGCAGAGAAATATTTTGGTATAGAAGCCCGCAGATATTGCTCCTAAGGCGTTCTCTGCAAAAAATAATTCCGAAGTATGCAAAAGGCATAGTTTTGGATGCGGGCGCCGGACAATCTGATTACAAAGATATGTTTTCCCGCTGTCGCAAATACATCGCCATAGATTTAGGCCCTAAAGAGAACTTAAGCTGCGTAGCCAATGTAATAAATCTACCCTTTAAAGAACAAAGATTTGATACTGTATTCTGTTCTCAGGTGCTTGAGCATCTGCCAAATCCATCTTTAGCCTTAAATGAATTTTATAAAGCTCTGAAGCCGGGGGGTAATTTAATATTAACCGTGCCCCACCTTTCCTGTTACCATGATTTACCGCATGACTATTATCGTTTTACTATAGAGGGCATATCTTTTCTTCTATCCCAAGCAGGATTTAAAACCATAACTGCCGTAGGGAACGCGAGCATACTTTCCTTTATCGGGCATATCTTGTCGCATATAGTATTGGGCCTAAGCGGAGGCTGTCGCATAGTCAATAGGATTATTTTTTTAATCAATAGCCTTGTTAGCTATGTCATTGCTTTCATAGATTATTTTCTATTAGGCTTTGCTAAAAATATCCCGCTCAATATTATTGCTATATGCGTTAAGACTGGCTCGTAAAACTCATATATTATGAAGCTGGAGTGGCCAGGATACAGCCGGGCTATGAATGGCGCGGTTTTGTGGCCACGAAAGTATAATAGGGATCAGGACATTCTCAAGGTGAGGATAAGAGATTGCTGAAATATTAGGTTTTTAAAAACCATCCGCCATAGAGTTATTCCTAAACTTTTGTTCTCTTTGCTTTTTTATCTTTTTAGCTGCTTCAAGTCTTAATTTCATCGGTTATTCTATCCAAATCCAACTTTACATAGGACATATGCAGGCGGAGAAGACAATAGGGCTACAATTCTTTTTATATTTACCACTGAAAAAGTCATAAAACTCTGTATGGCTACCCGCCATCTCTGCCTGTATCTGGCTCTGGCTAATCCGTGCCATTTCTTTACCTCGCCGAATTTACGCTCTATCCCTTTACGTTTTATAAAAGCATCTAATTTAGCCGGTATATTATCTACGAGTTTTAACCTGTAGTCATTGCTTACAAATACCCTGATTCTGCCATAGTTGGGCGCAGGGCAGTTATGGATACCTGGGCAATTCTTACATTGAGCAGTAGAAAAGATATAAAGCGTGCCCTGTTCCTGGTTAGTCTTAGATATAGGTGAATATCCTTGCGGGCAGATCAGGGTATCTTGTGTCTTATCATAGATAAAGTTTTCAAGGCGCGTTTTTATTTTGCCTGTCTTGGTACGGCTGGGTATAAAGGCGCGCATTTCTTTTTTGTGTATCTGGACTCTATTTTCATAGGAGTCGTATAAACTATCCGCGCAAACAGCCTGATGAGTTATATCTTTCAGCTCGTCATCTTCCAAGAGCTTTTGTACTTCCTGATGCGCGCCTTCGTTGCGGTTGCCGCCTATGGTCCTTAGCGAAGTAACTATGTTAGATTCTGCATCAAGGCTTATATGGGCCTTATAACCGACGAATCTTTTCTTCTCTGATTTACAGCCAAACCGGGCATCTGTATCGGTCAAGGAGATTATTTCTTCAGGCTGGCTGTGGCCGGGATTATCGGTTTTCTTCTCTTGTTGATTAACCGCTGTTTCCAATAACGCAAGCAGTTCTTCTGTGCCAGGATTAAACGTATTCTTAATTTCCTTTATAAACTCTCTGCTACAGGATAATTCCTCTTTTATCTGCTCATTGGTGGGAGGCGTAAACAGTTTATCTTCATTAACATACTTCTGGTTAAGAATAGCGGCTTCTTCCGGCTGGCTTTTAGATATTTTCCTGACTATTACCTTCCTGGCCTGTCTTAGAAAATTAACCGTTCCCTGAAGCGCTATATCTGCCTGGATATGGGTGGCATCGAGTATCTTAAGCCTGCCCTTGATCAGACCTTTTTGTCTTGCCTGTTCTACTATCCTGTCAAAAAGCCTCTTAAAGCCAGCTTCCCCTAAGCGGGTTCTGAATTTTACCAGGGTTGTATCATCAGGGGTATCCTGACTTATCCCTAGACCTACAAAGTAGCGGAATAAGATATTTGTCTTTACCTGTTCCACTACTTCATAATCGCTTAGGGAATAGGAGAACTCCAGAAAGAGCATCTTGAATATTACTTCTGCTGCAAATGGCGGCCTGCCACGGGTATCGTCGGAATAAAAAGACTTTGTTTCCTCGCCAATAAAGGAAAAATTCAAGTTTTGTCTTATATCTAGAAGAATATGTTCCTTTGGAAGCAGCCTTTCATATACATAGCTGTCAAAGAAGTCTTTTTGAGTTGATTGTTTTCTTAGCATTTTGCCTCCTCTTTTAGTCTCTCCATCGTCTATATTTTACCAAAAGAAAAGGCCATTTACAAGTATTTTATCGTCGGGGAAACGCAATTTCACCGACGAGTAAAGCTATAAAATGTTGTCTTTGAGAAAAACCTTCGAGATTAATATTTCAGCATCTCAGCTATTTCCCTTGACAGAGCTATAATATGCCTTTATAATTCTTTTTAACTATAATGGAGCGGCAAGAACGAACCTGCGATAGGGTAAATTAGGAGAGAAAGATATGGCCAAGATAATGATTGTTGATGATGCGCTTTTTATGCGCCAGATGCTTTCCAAGGCGTTACTCAGCGAAGGCCATGAAATCTGCGCTGAGGCATCCAATGCCAAAGAGGCGGTTGAGAAATACAAGACGTCTAAGCCGGATTTGGTCACCATGGATATCGTGATGCCGATGATGGAGGAATTAGACGGAATCGGGGCGGTAAAAGAGATTATAAAATTTGACCCCCAGGCCAAAATCTTGCTTGTCTCGGCAATGAGCCAGCAGCCCATCGTCGTGGAAGCGATTCGCTTAGGCGCAAAAGATTTCTTGAGTAAGCCTGTCAACGCCGAACGGCTAAAGGAAACAGTAAGAAATATCCTGGCTAACTCTTAAACTAACAAAGGGATACTGCCCAAGCCGCAGGAACAAATCCCGTCATTGCGGGCGAAGCGAAACAATCTTAATCAAGTTATGGGCCGCAGGAGATTGCTTCGTCAAGCGTTTCGCTCCTTCCTCGCAATGACGAACATTAAATATATCCCCTATGGAAGAAAAAATTATATTAACAGACACCCAGAAAGATGCCCTGCGGGAAATCGGCAACATCTGCGCCGGAAACGCCGCCACCGCCCTCTCGCAGCTGCTCAATAAAAAAATAGATATCGTCGTTCCCACTATCTACTTTTTACCCGTCGAAGAGGTGCCCGATGTGGTAGGAGGAGCAAATGCCCTGGTTGCTGGCCTGGTGCTGCGTGTCTTTGGGGATTTACCCAGCACCGTTATTTTCATCTTCTCCCAAAAGGATGCGATCAAGCTCGCCTCGCTGATGACCGGAAAACAACCTTCGGAAAGCAGCATCTTATCAGAATTAGAGCAATCCGCCCTTAAAGAAATCGGAATAGTTCTTACCAATGCCTATTTGGGAGCGCTGAGCAGCTTCGTGGGTATGGGTTTTGTTCCCTCGGTGCCCCAGTTAATCATTGATATGGCAGGAGCCATTGTTGATTATACTCTTATAGAATTAACCTATAAATCCCCGTTTGCCTTGTTGATTGATTCTGAGTTTTGCGAACCGAGAACTTCCATCAAGGGCCGCTTTTTCATGATTCCAAATCCCGATGGCCTGAAGATTATCCTGAGAACCATAAACAATCCCTAAAGCCAATATGCAAGATAGTTACCGGGAGATATTTCTCTCTGAATCACAGGAGTATCTAAAAAATATCAGTAATTGTCTGGTAAAATTAGAAAGTAAACCTGGCGACCTGAACTCGCTTAACGAAATATTCCGCTGCACCCATACCCTTAAAGGGATGTCCGCAACCATGGGTTTTGAAAAAATTACCCAGTTATCCCACCTGATGGAAGACCTCTTAGATGAGCTGCGCAGCCAAAAAAGAGCAGTCACTTCAAATATTATAGATAGCCTGCTTTCCTCCACCGACATCCTTGAACAATTGATTCAAGACGTAAGGTTAAAACAAGATTCTAATATTGACATCTCTTTATCTCTTCAGGGTTTAAAAAAATTCTTAAGCGAAGAGGCCATTCCTCCGGAAGAAAAAATCACTCTTTCGGATATTGATAGCATCAGGCTTAACGAAGCAGAGCAAAACCGCTTCAAGCAGGCGAAGGAAAAAGGCCTTAATGTCTTTAAGCTCAAGCTTCTCATTGCCGAGGACTGCCTGATGAAAGAAGCGCGCGCCTTCCTGGTGCTCACCCACTTAAAGAAAATAGGCGAGCTCATCCAATCCGTCCCCGCCATGGAAGATTTAAAAAAGGAGCGGCGGCTGGAACAGCCTTCTATTAGCGCAATTTTCAGCACCAAAGAAAACCAGGGAACAGTCCTCCAGGTGATTCTGAACATACCCGAAATAGAAGAAGTAAGCCTTACGGCAGCCGAAATGCCACCGCTTGAGGCCCAAGCGAAGACACAGCTGCAAGAGCCTTCGGCTTACATAAAGAAGATTCAAAGTATGCGCATCCCGGTGCAGCGATTAGACAGAATTATGAACCTTATGGGAGAGCTTACTATCGCTAAGATTCAATTGGTACAAATGGTTGAGTCCTTAAAACTTGCCTCCCTTGATGAAATCTCAACCACCCTTGACCGCCTTACCTCCGCCCTGCAAGATGAAATTATGCAAACGCGGCTTTTACCTGCCTCCTATATTTTAGATTCCTTTAACCGGGTAGTCAGAGACCTGTCCAAGAAAAAGAATAAAGAGGTTGACCTGGAAATTATCGGCAGCGAAATTGAGCTTGACCGCATTGTTCTGGATGAGATCGGCGACCCGATGGTCCATCTCTTAAGAAACGCTATTGACCACGGCATTGAAACTCCAGAGGAGAGAATCGCCAAAGGGAAAAGTCCCCGGGGCAAAATCTCAATTACCGTCTCGCGCCAGAAAGGCCAAATCTATATTGAAGTTGCTGATGACGGCAAAGGCATTGATCTCAACAGCGTGCGCAGGATTGCCCTGGAAAGAGGATTACTTACTGAGCTTGAGGCAGCAAATCTGGATGAAAAAAAAATCCTTGAATTGATTACTCTGCCCGGATTTTCTACTGCAAAAGAGGTAAGCGACGTCTCCGGAAGAGGCGTGGGCCTTGATGTGGTAAAGATAAGAGTTGAGTCGCTGGGAGGAAGGCTGGACTTTGAGACTAAGCCCCAGGCAGGAACCCGTTTTCTCTTGACTTTACCATTGACCCTTGCTATCATCAAGGCGATGTTAGTCAAAGTGCAGCAAGAAACACTCGCTATCCCGCTGATGAGCATCCGTGAGACTATTAAACTCCGTCCGGATGAAATAAAGCGGGTGCAGAATTTTGAAGTGGTAAAAGTCAGGAATGAAGTCATCCCTATCCTGAGAATGGATAGGGCGCTGGGTATCGCTGCAAATGCGCCTCTCCAAAGCCACAAGCCAGAGGGCAGTGGTTTGGCTTCCGATAGCCAAAGCCACAAGCCAGAGGGCAGTGGTTTGGCTTCCGATAGCCAAAGCCAGACAAATAAACTGATTCCCTTAGTGATTATTGAATATGAAGCTAAATCCCTGGGGCTGGTGGTTAGTAAAATCATCGGCGAGCAGGATATCGTAGTTAAGCCGCTTCCCTCTTTTGTGAAGAAGACCAAAGGCATTGCCGGAGCCACTATCCTTGGCAACGGCAGGGTGGCGCTTATTCTGGATATTATGAGTTTACGGTAATGGTTGAAGAGATTTTTGCCTTAGATATTGGCACGCGTAAAGTAATGGGTATTATTGCCCGGCAGTCCGGGGAGGTTACCGAAATCATGGATGCCGAGGCCATTGAACACCCCCACAGGCCAATGCTTGACGGTCAAATCCACAGTATTGAAGAAGTAGCTAAAACAGTCGAGCGCGTAAAGAAGAATTTAGAATCCAGGCTGAATAAGAAATTAGAAAAAGTAAGTGTGGCGGTTGCCGGAAGAAATCTTTTAACCTTTAAGAATAAAACAGTCAGCGAGTTTGAACGCGAAGAAGAAATAACCCGGGAAATGGTAAAGAATTTAGAATTGCAGGCGATAGATAACATTATCTCTGGCCAGGAGAAGAACGGCCTTGAGTTTTATTGCGTAGGTTACAGCCCGGTGTATTATGAGTTAAACGGAAACAGGATTATAGACCTCATCGGCCATCGGGGTAAATCCATCGCCTGCGAACTGATTGTCACCTTCCTGCCGCGGGTAGTTTTAAATAGCATGTTTGCGGTTCTTGAGAAAGTAGGCCTTGAGCCTGTCTCTGTTACCTTAGAACCCATTGCCGCCCTTTACGCTATCGTTCCTCCTGAAATCCGTAATCTCAACATACTCTTAGTTGATATCGGAGCCGGCACTTCCGACCTGGCGCTGACTAAAGACGGCTATATTTACGGCTATGGTATGGTTAGTGAAGCAGGAGATGAAATTACCGAGCGTATCTCGCAGCTGCTCTTAGTTGACTTTATTGCCGCGGAGACGATTAAACGCTCTTTAGGTAGAAAGGATACGGTTGAATATGGAGATATCTGGGGCAGAAAACATAAAATTAATTCCCGGGACTTAATTGAAAAACTATCTCCCCGCATAAAAAAACTGGCAGAATCAATTGCCAAAACAGCATTAGAATTAGGAGAAATTCCCCCCCAGGCAGTGATCGGGGTTGGCGGCGGAAGCCTGACCCCTGATTTGATTAAAGAATTGGCCATCAGCTTTGGCCTTTCCGAAGAGCAGGTAGGCCTGCGCCTGCCGCAGGCAATAAAAAATATTAAAGATAGAACGCAAAGATTAAGCGGACCCGAAGCGGTTACTCCCATCGGCATTGCGCTTATTGCCGCGCATTCCTTAGGCCTTTATTTTATTGAGGTTGAGGTCAATGAGAGGAAATTCAGAATCCTGGACTTCCAGCAAAAGAAAGACATCCTGGGAGCATTAACGGCGTCGGGCGTCCTGGGCAAGAAAAGATTATATCCCCGGCCGGGCCTGGCGATAACCTGCTCTGTAAACGGAGAATTAAAAATCATTAAGGGAACCTTAGGTAAAGCGGCCCTCATCCTGCATAACGGGAATCCGGTTGGCGAGCTCTCTGAGAAAATAGAAAATGGCGACCGCCTTCAGTTTGAGCAGGCGCAAGATGGAGAAAACGCCGCAAAGTCAATCGGGGAATTGTTGAACTTACAGCCAATAAAGATAATTTTTAATCAAGAGGCGATGGAAATTTTACCTTCGCTGCTTATGAATGAATGTCCGGCGAGCTTAGATAGCGGCGTTGTTGACCGGGCCGATATTCGGATTCTACCCTTGCAAATAAAAGATGCCCTGCGCCATAAAGGCATCAACTTGGAAAATCAGTTCAGCGAGCGCCAGATTCTTGTCAATATCAATGGTAATCCTAAGATCCTCACGCAGGCAAATTTCACACTTTCACTTAATGGCAAAGAGGCTCATCTGAATACAGAAATCAAGCAAAATGATACCCTGGAGTTTTTTCCTGAGAAACCCGCTTGGCAAAAAATAAAGGACGTAATCACCCTCCCGCTGACAACTGAAAAGGTGCATATCAATGTCGGCGGGAAAGATATAGAGATAACCGTCGAAGCGGTGCAGATTTTCATGAACGGCAGTCCGGTCAAGCCAGATGAGTTTCTGCTTGACGGAGCAGAGATAAGAGTTTACCATTTAAAGCAGCGCGCGGTAATGCTTTCTGAAATCTTTCGCTACATTGACTTTGACCCGCAAAAAGCCATGGGCAAGAGAATGAAGATTACGGTAGATGACCTGCCAGCAGGTTTTACCACGCCTTTAGTTGATGGTTCAAAGGTGCGCTTTCTCTTTGAGGATAGAAATCTAGAGCCCAGCGGGAGCGGAGGAAGCTAAATGTTAACGGCTTACAATTATATGGAATACATCGTCACTGACGAACTGGAGAAATTACTTCCTTCCGCAGAAGCTCTCTGTAAATGCCAGAAATGTAAACTCGACATCACTGTCTGGGTACTAAACCGGCTCCCGCCTAAGTACGTCGTATCTGAGAAAGGAAGGATGTATACCAAGTTAGGCGAACAAAATATGCAATTTCGCGTTGATGTCATCCGTGAATTAACCAAGGCTATACTCTATGTCAGTAAAAATCCACGCCACTAATGCGCCAACCCCCTTAGAAACTAAAGTGCATCCGGTAGAAAGAAAGGTTTTTTTAGCGGGGCCGAAGCAGGACGAGGAAAACCTTAAGAAGATACTTGATTTTATTCATGAATATAAAGGGCTTGACTTAAGCTCGTACCGGCAAAATTTCCTCTATCGCCGGCTGCGCCTGCGTATTTTTTCAACTAAGGCAAAGGGCTACTTCGAATATATTAATTTATTAAAGAATAGTCCTGAAGAATATAATAATTTTCTCGATGCCCTCTCGATCAACGTCACTGAATTTTTCCGCGACCCTGATGTTTTTGAAGCGGTTGAGAAAGTTGTCCTTCCGCAGCTCATTGCAAGAAAAGAAGCCCGGGGCAATCTTTCCTTGCGGGTTTGGTCGTCAGCCTGCGCCAGCGGCGAAGAGCCATACTCTTTAGCTATTCTAATCAGGCAAAGCTTAGAAAAAAAAATCGCTTTTTTAGTAAAAATCTGGGCATCGGATATTGATAGGCATGCCCTGGAAAAGGCTAAAAAGGCAGAATACCCGGCGCAGGAGCTCAAGAATATTGACAGTAAAATTATAAAGAAATATTTTATTTCCTGCGGGGATAATTGCTACCGGCCAAGCGATGAAATCAGGCAGATGGTTAAATTCCAGGTTCACAATATATTCCAGCGCTTTCCCTTTAGGTGCTTAGATCTCATCTTTTGCCGTAACCTGTTGATTTACCTTGACCGCCGGCGGAGCAAAGAACTGTTTCATACTTTTAGCCAGCTGCTCAATCCCGGCGGATATCTGGTCCTGGGCAAAGTGGAGACGCTCTGGGATAGAGGTTTATTTGTTCCGCTTAACCTGAGAACAAAAATATACCAAAAAGTAGACTAAAATGAGGAGGTATGAAAATGGCAAAGGTGATGATTGTGGACGACGCCTTATTTATGCGCAAGATGCTTTCGGATATCTTAAAAAAAGACGGCTTTGAAATCTGCGCTGAGGCAGAAAACGGGAAAGATGCGGTTGACAAATACCAACAATTAAAACCGGATGTGGTAACTATGGATATCGTAATGCCTAAGATTAACGACATTGACGGCATTGGCGCGGTAAAAGAGATTATCAAGAATGATCCCGGAGCAAAGATTATTATGGTTTCGGCAATGGGCCAGCACTCACTTGTGGTAGAGGCAATCCAGGCAGGCGCCAAGGACTTTATCACCAAGCCATTCCAGCCCTCCCGGGTTCTTGAAGCAATCAATAGAATTTTAAAGTGATACCCCGATCGTAATGACAACTATAGAAAAAAATACTATTGAAGTGCGTATGGGGGATATGCAGATTGCATCTGCGCCTAAGCGATTGGTTACCTGGGCCTTAGGCTCATGCTTAGGAATTACTCTCTATAATTCAGCCAGAAAGATAGGGGCAATGGCCCATCCCATGCTTCCCGATATTGATAAAGCAATGATGAAATCTAATCCTCACCGCTACGTTAATTCAGTGATCAGAAAAATGCTTGAGGAATTAGAGAAGCGCGGGATAGCAAAGAATGATCTCACCGCCAAACTCTTTGGCGGAGCACATATGTTCAGCTTTATTACTGCGGACAGCATCCTCAATGTCGGCGAGAAGAATATTGCCATGGCTCGGGGAGTTTTTGAGGAATCAGCGATTAAGATTGTTGCCCAAGAGGTAGGGGGCACCTTCGGAAGGACGATTGAATTAAACTTAGAGAACGGGCAAGTTTTAGTGGATACCATATCCTGGGGAAGAAAAGAGGTCTAATCCTAAAGAAGGAAGGGCTTAATGGAGAAAAAAATCCGTGTTTTAGTAGTTGACGATTCATTGTTAATGCGCAGGATTATATCTGACATCATAAGCAGCGACCCGGGCTTAGAGGTAATTGATAAAGCCAAAAACGGCAGCGAGGCAATTGAGAAAATATTGAGCCTCAAACCAGACGTAGTTACCCTGGATGTAAATATGCCGCTAATAAACGGAATAGACGTATTGCAAAAAATTATGCAAAAGCAGCCTACGCGGATAATTATGCTTTCAGCCTATACCCGCCAGGGAACTACCGCTACTATGAAAGCCCTGGAATTGGGGGCGATAGACTTTATTGCCAAGCCATCAGGCGAGCTATCATTAGATATCTATAAACTGAAAGATGAAATTATCTCTAAAATAAAGCTGGCCGCAAAGATTAATATGGATAAGTTCGCATCTACCATGGCCCCGGCTGAAATATCCCTGTCCCGCTTGATAAAGCCCTTTACTGCGATTAAGAAATTAGTGGTTATCGGGGCCTCCACCGGCGGGCCAAAAGCCGTTTTAGACGTTATGCAGGGCTTGCCTGCGGGGCTGCCGGCTGCCTTTTTAATTGTTCAGCATATGCCTAAAGGTTTTACCTTAAGTTTTGCTGAAAGAATATCCTGGCAGTCAAAGATTAAAACTAAGGAGGCGGAAGACCAAGACATTGTCTTAGCTGATAAGGCCTACGTTGCGCCTGCCGGCTATCACATGACGCTTGAAAAAGATGATCCGCGGCTCAAGGTAAGGCTGAATCAGGATGCGCTGGTAAATTATGTCCGGCCCTCGGTTGATGTCACGCTCAATTCGGCGGTAAAGCTCTTTGGCAAAGATGTAATTAGCGTCATATTAAGCGGTATGGGAAAAGACGGGTTAGAAGGATGCCGGAAAATAAAAGAGGAGGGCGGCATAGTTATTGTCCAGGATGAAGAAACATCCGTTCTCTGGGGTATGCCTAAGGCGGTCTCTGATGCGGGCCTGGCAGATATGGTTTTGCCTGTCGCAGAAATTGCCGGGCAAATAGTAAAGGAAATTTCTTAGTCCGTTCTGTCAGTTTTGTCCGTGAGAACGGAATTAACGCAGCTAACAGAATTAACGAAAAGTATGAATAAACGATTATCCCTGCTGCAATTGGATGTATTAAAAGAGGTGGGCACAATTGGCGCGGGCCGGGCGGCAACTGCCTTATCGGACTTGATTGCCAAAAAAGTTGAAATTACCGTGCCCGAGGTAAAGCTTATCCCTATTGAAAATGTTTCCAATTTATTAGAAAAAAGGGATACGCTATTTTTTGTCATTGATATGGAAATAACTGGAGAGGTTAGCGGAAGGATTTTTCTACTTTTTTCTCCCGATAACGCCAAAATTTTGGCGGAGAACCTTTTGGGTAAACCCAAAGAGAGCCTTGACTTAAGAGATGAACTGCTGCAGTCATCGCTCAAAGAATCAGCCAATATCCTCAGCGGTTCGTATGTCTCGGCCCTTGCTGATATGACTAATTTAAATATTCTGATTTCTTCACCGTCTTTGGCTATTGATATGGTAGGCGCGATTCTGGACTTCATCTTTATCCAGATTGCCCAGTATACAGAAGAGGCCCTGATTATCAAAACGAATATAAAGGTAAGCGACGTAGACCTGGAGGGCCTATTTCTATTCTTTCCTTCTACTGAATCCCTAACCAAGATTTTTGCAACGTTAGGGGTTAACGAACAAGGAGGTCAATAATGGCGGATAAAGAAAAACGGAAGGAATACCAATTGGTCGTCTTTACAATCGGAGATGAAGAATTCGGGGTGGAGATCAGCCAGGTAAGAGAGATTGTCAGGCTGATTGCGATTACCTACCTGCCCAAGGCTCCTGTGTTTATTGAAGGGGTGGTTAATCTCAGGGGCCAGGTAGTTGCGGTTATTGATTTGGCAAAACGGCTCAACATACCTTCTAAACCAAGAGGAAATAACACCCGCATCATTATTGTAGAGGTCGCAGGGATGACTATGGGTATGGTTGTGGATTCAGTCTCTGAGGTCTTACGTTTATCTTCGGAAAACATAGAGGGAGTCCCTTCGGTGATTGAAACCGAGGTAGAAGAGCACTTCATCTCTGGCGTAGGTAAACTTCAGGACAGGCTGCTTGTGCTTTTGGATTTAGAGAAAATCCTCACTCTTGATGAAATTCAGCATGTTGAAAAAACAGTAGCTAACCAGAAGACCGAATGAGCCGGCAAGGCAATGCTGCGGCTTCCGCTAGCCGCAGCCATAAGCCGGCAAGGCAATGGTGCGGCTTCCAATAGCCGCAGCCATAAGCCAGCAGGGCAATGGTTTGGCTTTCAATATAGCCAAAGCCATAAATCAGCTAATTTCTTCTTCAGTTAAATAGCAAGCAGGGTCTTCCTGCCAAATGTCATTATAGACTGCCTGAGCCCGCACGCGGAAATTACCATTACAGATGCCTAAAAACTTGCAGTGAGCGCAGCGGCCTTTCAGATGGGGTTTTCTATTTTTCAAGCCGCGCATAAGCTTATCTTTCGTATCTAACCAGAGCTCGCCAAAATCCCTTTCCCGCACATTCCCAAAGGAATAACTCTGCCAAAACTGGTCCGCGTGCACAAAACCCAGGTTATCAATATTGGCTATGCCTATGCCGGAACTATTACCCGCATTAAAGGCAAGAAGCCTCAACATTTCTTTTGCCTTCTGATGATTTTGTTTTTTTGTTTTTAGATAAATATAAACTCCGTCGGCGTGATTGTCAACAGTGAGCACTTCTTTCTGCAGGCCTTTTCTATTCAGCTTGAGCGCCCAATCGCAGATGGCATCAATACAGCGGCGCA
Source organism: Omnitrophica WOR_2 bacterium RIFCSPHIGHO2_02_FULL_45_21 (assembly GCA_001805575.1). GTDB lineage: Bacteria > Omnitrophota > Gorgyraeia > Gygaellales > UBA12090 > 2-02-FULL-45-21. The sequence continues at coordinate 13,883 of MHGN01000051.1, forward strand.
TCTCTATGTGGCTTAGGTCATCTTGCGCCATTGAGCTTCCTCTGCCTGCATAGACCAGATGGTAGAAACAGGCCCGCTCGATCTTTTCCTCTTCTATGAGTTTAAAGAGCAAACCTAAATCTGGATAATTGTGCCGGCTGATGGTAAATCGCAACCCTGCCTTTTGGCCTGCCTCTAGAAGATTCCTTATCCCTGCCAGCGCCAGATTAAAAGCGCCATACCTACCGCGAAAACGATCGTTACGCAAGCCAATGCCATCTAAGCTCACCCCCACGTAATCAATGCGCTGTTCTTTAATCCGGCTGGCTAATTTCTTGGTAATCAAAGTGCCGTTGGTAGAAAGGACTGTTCTTAAACCCAAATCCTTGGCAAAGCTATTCAACTGGAAGATGTCCTTTCTTAGAAGAGGCTCGCCTCCGGAAAAAAGCAAAACCGGAACTTTAAACCTGGCCAAACCCCCGAGCATCTTCTTGGCTTCGTCTGTGCTGAGTTCATTCGGATATCTTTTGTTACAAGAATCAGAATAGCAGTGGATGCAGGAGAGATTGCAAGTGCGCGTGGTATTCCAGACTACAACAGGCCTGCGCTGTAATGGGTGGCTTAATCCTTCTTTATACCTTAGCTCATCGCCAAATGAGCTCTGCCCGCAAAGCAGCCTGGTAATGCTGATCATCTCTGATAATATTGGACAATTGCCTGGGTTAACCCTTCAAAAGTATAACTCTTGGCTTCAATATCCGGCTTTAATCCTAACCTTTTGAGTTGCCCGGAAGTTATTGGCCCGATACTTGCAAGAAGCGGTTTTTTGATTAACCCCGCCCTTTCTACAGGAGAGAGATTCTTTGAGGAAAGAAAGGGTAGGGTTAACCTGCGAAAAACTTTCTTTGAAAGAATTTGGAAAAAATTGCGCACAGAGGAAGAACTGGTAAAGGTAATTACATCAAGTACTTGGGGCCTGAGGCTTGTGGCCTGAGGCTTGGGGCCTGAGGCTTGATAGGCAGGAGTAATTTTTATCCTGGCTCCCATTTTTTCTAAGCCTTGCGGCAACGCATCCCGCGCGCTTAGGGCCCGGATAATGAGAATATTTTGACCCTTGATTTTTATTTTCTTAAAACACTCAATCAGCCCTTCCTGACAGTAATGCGCCGGCTCAAGGTCAGCCCTAAGGCCAATGGCCTCCAGAGCCATTTTTGTCCTTGGCCCGATTGCAGCTATTTTAACCCCGCTTAAGCTGCGCGCATCCTTTCTTAAATGAACAAGCCTTTGTTTAAAAAACTTCACGCCGTTTTGACTGGTAAAGATGAGCCAATGGAAATCCATAATTTGCTTTATTGAAGCATCAAGCGCGCGGTAATCATCAAGCGGCTTAATTGCCAGCACTGGAAATTCTACACAGAAAGCGCCCTGCCCTTCCAAGAGCTCGCTAAGTGAGTTTTCGCCTTCGGCCATGCCGAAGGCAGGGCGGGTGAGCAGGATTCTTTTTCCGAAGAGAGGTTTTAATTCAAACCAATTGATTTTTTTTCTTAAATCTACAACCTCGCCCACTACGAGTATTGCCGGCGGCCTAAAACCTGCTCTCTTTGCCTTTTCAGATATCGCGGCTAAATCCGCAGTGAGGCTTTTTTGTTCTGGATAAGTCCCCGCTTGAATCAAACAGCACGGTGTATCTTTTGGCCTTCCTGCGGCGAGCAGATTTTTAACTAAGCGCGAAAGATTTTCTACGCCCATAAGAAATACCAGAGTGCCTAATCCTCTGGCTATCTTTTCCCGATATATATGGCTGCGGCTAGCGCCCCGCCTACGGCGGGGTGGCTTATGGCTGCCTTCTTTTGCCGGCTGCTCGTGGCCGGTAAAAATACCGACGGATGAGGTATAATCTCTATGCGTAAGGGGTATGCCGGCGTATGCTGGCACTGCTGTTGCGCTTGATACTCCGGGTACTACCTCAAAAGTAATCTTGTGTTTGGCTAAGAACAAGGCCTCTTCAGCGCCCCTTGCAAATAAAAATGGGTCCCCGCATTTAAGCCTGATAACCACTTTACCTTGTTTTGCTTTTTTTACCAATAAGCGATTGATTTCATCCTGTTTGATGGTGTGCTTGTGGGACGATTTTCCCGCATAAATAATCTCCGCTCCTTGAGGAACATACCCGAGTAATCGCGGGTTAACTAAGCGGTCATAAATAACCGCCTCGGCCTGCTCTAAACATCTAATACCTTTCAGGGTAATTAAGTCAGGAGAGCCCGGGCCTGCGCCAACTAAGTAAACCTTGCCTTTATTTTTCATACCTCTTTAAGCAGTTTCCGCGCGCCTTTCTTTAGCATCTGCTGGGCTAATTGTTTTCCCAGGGCCCCTGCTTGTTTAAGAGCGCCCTTTCTGCTTAGGCGGATGATTCTTTTGCCGTTACTACTTAATACTACCGCCTGTAAATGAATTTGTCTATCTTTAATTTCGGCCAAAGCTCCCAGGGCAAGCCTGCAGCCAGCGCCGAATTCTCTTAAGAACGCCCTCTCGCAGACGGCGCAGAGAAAACTCTTTCGGTGATTTATTTTTTCTGTCAAGGTTTTAATGGTTTTATCGTCAGTCCTTGCTTCAATTCCTAAGGCACCTTGGCCAGGCGCGGGTAAAAAGATGCTCATAGGCAGGGCCTGGAGGAGGAGATTTTTAGCATAACCCAATCTCTTAACACCTGCCAAAGCCGCTATAATGGCATCATATTCACCAGCGAGCAGCTTTTTTATGCGCGTATCTAAATTTCCTCTTAAGTGCTTAATTTGTAAATCGGGCCTGATGCGTAAAGCTTGAGCTTGTCTACGCAGACTGCTTGTGCCTAAGCAAGCGCCTTTTTTAAGTTTGTATAAGCTTGTTTTTTCTTTAAAAATCAGGCAATCCCTGGGGTCTATTCTTTTAGTTACCGCGGCAAGCGTTAAATCTCTCGGCAAGTCAGAAGGTAAATCTTTCAGGCTGTGAACCGCAAGGTCTATCTCTTTACGCAGCAACGCCTCTTCTAACTCTTTCACAAAGATACCCACAGCCAAAGCCAGATCTAAGCGCCGCCAGTTTTTCTGCTTATCTGCAAATGTGGTTATCTTTTTCAAGCAAAAAGAATAAGCGGGAAAATTGCTTCTTAATACTTTAATCACGCTCTTTGCCTGGACAACTGAAAGGAGACTCCCTCTTGCGCCGATAATTATTTTTTTCTTTGTTTTTCCCATAAGAAAATTGACATCGCTCAAGAAAATCGCCTTCCCGCCTCTGGCGGGATCCGCCGTAGGCGTGATCGGTGATGACTTTCAGCTACGATTAAAACGCAGGGTGAGGAAAGCCGTTTTTCCTTAAAGATTAGGCTGTGCTTAAGGCTTCGCTCTTAAATTGCAGGAGTTCTTCTGCGGTCTGCTCAAGATGCCCGTCAATAATTCTCTCTGCTTTCCGGGCCTCGCGCAATCTTTCCTTAAGATGAGCATCGCAGACGCTGGTGAGGTCGTCAAGGTTATTAAGATGGACATTCTCAACTTCATTTACCTCTGGGGAGATATTGCGGGGAAGGCCTAAATCAATCAAAAAGAGGGGGCGGTGGTTTCTTAACTGCATAACCTCTTGCATTTGTTTATAGGTGATAAGAAAGTGGGGAGCGCTGGTAGAGCTAATAAGGATATCCGCGCTGTTTAGATATTGAAAGATTTCTTTAAATCTAATCGCGGTGCCGCTAAAAAGATACGCCAACTCCTTTGCCTTAGCAAAGGTGCGGTTGGCTACCAATACGGTCTGTATGCCCTGTGAATATAAATCTTTAACTGCCAATTCCGCAATCTTTCCGGCTCCGATAATCAAAACCTTTTTATCTTTTAGGGTTCCTAATGCCTTCTTGGCTAATACAATTGCCGCTGAACTAATAGAGACCGCGCCCTTACCGATCTGGGTAAGGCTGCGGACTTTTTTACCTACCCTGATTGCCTCCTCAAAAATTCGGCTTAAGATTGTCCCTGCGGCCTTTGCCTCGCTGGCCTTAGCATAGGCATCTTTCACCTGGCCAAAAATCTGGGTTTCGCCGATAACCATTGAATCAAGAGAAGCAATTACCCTGAAGAGATGATGCAATGCCTCTTTATCATCATGTACATAAAGGTAGTTTCTAAAATGAGCGGGCTCGACTTTATGAAAATCGCTTATAAAATCCTGCATTGTCTGAAAACTACGCTCGGCATCTGAAGTCACGGCATAAAGTTCTACCCGATTGCAAGTAGATAAAATAATGGCTTCTTCAATAGCAGCATATCCCTTTAACGCACTAAAGGCATCGCAAAGTTTCTTGGAAGAAAAAGAAATCCTTTCTCTTATTTCTATAGGCGCGCCCCTATGATTTAGGCCGATAACCTGGAAATTCATAATATGCTATTATAGCAGAAAAATTACCTTATCTTAGTATTTTTTCCTGCGGAATCTTGGCGTTAACCAGGCAATGCATTAGCATCCTTCTTAAGTTTGGTTTTGCGCATCTTTGCTGGAGGTCATTGCGAATAGCTTTCAATCTCTTCAAGAACTTTGCGTAGCGGGGAATGAGTAATTTGTTTAAATCTTTTCTTATTCTTTTGCTTAAAGCAGGCGCTTTTCCATTGGTAGAAATACTGATAATCAGATCGCCTTTATGTATGCTTGAGGGGACAATAAAGTTACTCAAACGCGGCGCGTCAACAACGTTGGTAAGCTTGCCCTGGGCTTGCGCATCGCAAGCTACTGCCTGGTTTATTTTCTCGTCAGACGTTGCGGCAATCACCAAGATGGCATCATTAAGATACTTCGCCTGATAATGCGATTTTATATGAAGAATGCTTTTTTTTCTTTTAAGCTTTCCTAAGCCATTGGTTAAATCCGGGCTGATTACCCAGACGCGCGCTTTTGCTTTAAGTAAAGATTTAACCTTGCGCTGGGCCACCCTGCCTCCTCCTGCAACCACACACTTTTTGCCTTTGAGGTCAAGAAGGAGAGGGTAGTATCTCATGTTTAGGCAAAACGGCACTACTCCTGTTATACCTTAAACTTAGTTACCAGATTTTTTAAATTCAGAGATAAATCGGCCAGTTCCTGGGCAGAGGCAGACATCTCCTCTATTGCGGAATTCTGCTCCTCGGTTGAGGAAGCGACTTCTTCAGCAGTGGAGGCGGATTCCTTAGAGATGTTGGAGACATCAGTAACTGATTCGGTAACCTCTTCGTTGTCCCTGACCTGCTGGAGTAATGCTGAAGAGATTTGATTCGCCAGGACATTTGCCTCCTGAACTGATTTATTTATCTCGCCTAACATATCCATAATCTTAGATACTTCATCCATTCCTCCCTGAACCTCCTTGGATGAGGTCTGGATGGAGCTGACTGCCTCCTTGGCCTCGGACTGGATTGACTTGATCAGGCTGCCGATTTTTCTC
>MHGN01000052.1 GCA_001805575.1 Omnitrophica WOR_2 bacterium RIFCSPHIGHO2_02_FULL_45_21
CATAGTTATGCAAGATATATACTTAGTGGGATTTATGGGCACGGGAAAGACTGCGGTAGGCAGGCGCTTAGCTAAAGAGTTAGGCTTACGGCTTGTGGATATTGACGATTTGCTGGTAAAGAAGGAAAAACGTAGTATCAAGGATATATTTGCGCAATCCGGCGAGCCGTATTTTCGCAAAGCGGAAAAAGAGGCCCTAGAAGAAGTTGCCGGCAAAAGGCGCCAGGTGGTTGTCTGCGGAGGCGGGATTGTGATTGACCCCAAAAACATTATGACTATGAAGCAGTCAGGCAGGTTAATTTGCCTTAGCGCAAGGCCGGAGGTAATTTTAGAGCGGACAAAAAGATATACCCATAGGCCACTTTTGAATGTTGCTGACCCCTTAGCTAAGATAAAGGAACTGCTGGCAAACCGCAAGCCCTATTACGCAAAAGCAGGCCTTACGGTTGATACCTCAGATTTAACCATTCAGCAGGTTGCTGAAAAAATTTTAGAGTGGCTTAAAACAAAATGACCGAGCAGGAAGCGGTAATTGCCCTGAATATGATTTCCGGCATCGGAAGCCAGCGCCTGAAGAAGCTCTGGGAGGCCTTTGGCGCAGCGCCTAAGGTATTTTTAGCTTCCGAAGATAAATTAAAAAAAATAGAAGGCATAGGCGATAAGATTGCTCAGGAAATTACCGCCTTTCGCTTTGAGAACCTGAAAAAAGAATTAGATTTAGTGAAGAAACTAAAAGTAAGGATTATAACCCTGGAAGATAAAGAATACCCGCAGAACTTAAAAAATATTTATGACCCTCCAATTTGCCTTTATCTAAAGGGGAAACTTAAAGAGGAAGATGTGTTATCTTTGGCGATTGTGGGCAGCCGCCGTGCTTCTTTTTACGGCGCAAGCTGCGCAGAGAAATTCGCATACGAATTAGCAGGGCTTGGGGTTACTATTATTTCAGGCTTAGCCAGGGGTATTGATACCCAGGCGCATAAAGGCGCATTAAAGGCCACGGGCAGGACAATAGCGGTCTTAGGCAGCGGATTGAGTTGCATATATCCGCCTGAAAATAAAGGATTGAGCGAAGAAATCGCCGAGAGAGGCGCTCTGCTCTCGGAATTTCCTCTTAATACCAAGCCGCTGGCGCAGAATTTCCCCCGACGTAACCGCGTGATCAGCGGATTGTCACAAGCGGTATTAGTGGTTGAGGCGGCAAGGAATAGCGGCGCGCTGATTACTGCCGATTTCGCCCTGGAACAGGGCAGGGATGTTTTTGCCATACCCGGCAAAGTTGACTCGGCGACATCGCTGGGAACTAACCGCTTAATTAAGCAGGGGGCAAAGCTTGTTGATAACGTTGAAGATATCCTTGAGGAGTTGAAGCCGAAGTTAGAGGAGTTTACGAAAGTACAGATTTTAGCGCATAGCCTAGAGCGTATAGCGGATAGAAAAGCAGGCCTACACGCTAAGCGCTCTTCCGTATCTGCTCAAAAAGTTGCGCCAATCTATGATAAACAATATGTGCCTATCTGTGAAAATGAGCTTTCCGATGACGAAAGGTTGGTTTATAATTTCTTGAATGATAAACCGCGCTATGCGGATGAGCTGATTGAAGAATTGAAACTGCCAAGCGCGAAAGTATTGTCTATACTTTCAAAATTAGAGATGCGAAAAATAGTTATCCAGCGGCCCGGGAAATTATTTTCAAAGGCGGGAAATCCTTGACATTTTGCCTTAGGAAAGTTAACTCATAAAGTGAGGTTTATTTGGCAAAATCATTAGTTATTGTAGAATCGCCGGCTAAGGCAAAAACCATTTCTAAAATCTTAGGAAGCGGCTTTGAGGTTATTCCTTCCATGGGGCATGTTGTGGATTTGCCCCGCACCAGGATGGGGGTGGATATTGAACATAATTTTGCGCCTTCTTTTATCGTGCCGGCCGCTAAGAAAAAAATATTGAGCCAGATAAAGTCAGGAGCCAAAAAGGCGGATAAAATCTACCTGGCTACTGACCCTGACCGCGAAGGAGAGGCAATTGCCTGGAATATCAAAGAAAAGCTGAACCGGAATGATAGAAAATACCTAAGAGTTATCTTTCACGAGCTCACCCCTCAAGCAATCAAAGATGCTTTTAGTCATCCCGGCAATCTGGATACTAAAAAGGTGCAGGCGCAGACCGGCAGGCGGGTGCTTGACCGCTTGGTAGGCTACCTCTTAAGCCCTTTGCTCTGGCGTAAAATTGCCGGAGGGCTTTCTGCAGGAAGGGTGCAGTCAGTGGCGCTGCGCTTGATTGTGGAACGGGAAAGAGAGATTCTTAAGTTTGTGGCTTGCGAATATTGGGAAGTTGAGGCGGAACTGAAAAAGGTCACAGGTCACTCCGCGACTACGCGCGGAGCAGGCAGGTCACAGGTCACAGGTCACTTTGTTGCTAAATTAGAAAAGATAGATGACAAAAAGGCAGAGATTAAAAATGAAGCCGATGCCACGGCAATAGTTGAGGATTTAAAAGGAAAGCAATTTATAGTTTCAGAGATCAAAGAAACAGAAAAGAAGAGAAACCCGCTGCCGCCTTTCATTACCAGCACCTTGCAGCAGGATGGCTTTTATAAACTGCGCTTCAGGAGCGCGCGCACTATGCTCATCGCCCAACAGCTCTACGAAGGCATTGAATTAGGCGCAGAGGGTGCTGTGGGTTTAATTACTTATATGCGCACTGATTCTGTGAATGTGGCGCAGTCTGCCATAGAAGAGGTGCGCAGGTTTATCGGGGATACATTCGGCAAGGAGTATTTGCCTATTGAGCCGAATTCTTATAAGTCAAGAAAACAAGCCCAGGAGGCACACGAGGCAATAAGGCCGACCTCTGTTTTACGGGCCCCGGATTCAATCAAAGAGCATTTAACTAAGGAACAGTTTAAACTCTATACTTTAATCTACCAGCGTTTTATCGCCAGCCAGATGAAGCCGGCGGTGTATGCAATAACCTCGGTTGAGGTAAAGGCGGCTCAATATCTCTTCAGGGCATCGGGCTCAAAGCTTCTTTTTAAAGGTTTTACGGCTATTTATGACTCAAGCGAAGAGAAAGAAGAAAAAAATATCCTGCTGCCTCTGGTAAAAGATGAAACGCTGGAGTTAATCAAGCTTACCCCATCCCAGCATTTTACCAAGCCGCCGCCGAGATTTTCCGAGGCCTCTTTGGTCAAGACTTTAGAAGTAGAAGGCATCGGCAGGCCTTCTACCTATGCTCCGACAATCCAGACCATAGTTTACCGGGATTACGTCCGCCGGCTTAAAGGTTATCTTTATCCTACGGAATTAGGGTTTAAGGTCAATGATCTTTTAGTGGAATATTTTGCTGAGGTGATAGATATAAAGTTTACCGCCAGCATGGAAGATAAATTGGATGAGGTGGAAGAAGGGAATTTAGAGTGGGTTAAGGTAATCAACGATTTTTATATCCCTTTTAAAGGCAGGCTGGATTATGCCAATGAGGTTATTCAGAAGGAAGTAGTGACAACCGATGAAATTTGCGCTACCTGCGCTAAACCGATGGTAGTCAAATGGTCAAGAAAAGGAAAATTCTTGAGTTGTTCTGATTTTCCCGCCTGCCGCTATGCTAAATCCATAACTACAGGAATAAAATGCCCGCAGGAAGGATGTTCTGGCGAGTTGATTGAGCGGCGCTCGCGCCGGGGTCTCTTTTACGGCTGCACCGGTTATCCTAAGTGCACGTATATCGCAAAAACTTTACCGGAAAAAATAGCGGATAGCGTAGAGCCTATAGCGGATAGTGAGAAATGAACAGATGGAAAGATACATAGAAAAATATGTCCGCTATTTAGAGATTGAGAAGAATGCATCTAAGCATACTATACTCAATTACCGCAGAGACCTGGATGAATTTAAAAAATTCTTAGGAGAAACACAGCTGGAAAACGTTGATTACCTTGGCTTAAGAAAATTCTTAAGTACCTTGAGGGAAAAAAATCTTAAGAGCCGTTCAATTTCCCGCAAGCTTTCTTGTTTGAGGAGTTTTTTCAGGTTTTTAAACCGCGAAGGTTTCCTGAAAAACGACCCCACCCAAGCCATATCCAGCCCGAAGTTAGAACGCTATCTCCCGATTTTTTTGACTGAAGATGAGGTGACAAAATTAATTGAATCGCCTGATGCAAAAGAGCTATCGGGCTTGCGCGACAGGGCAATCTTAGAGACCTTTTACTCTACTGGTATACGTATCAGTGAGCTGGTAGGGCTTAACCTGGAGAATATAGATTTTTTTGGCGCAGTGGTTAAGGTGAGCGGTAAAGGCAAGAAGCAACGATTGGTTCCTATAGGCGATAAGGCCTTGTGGGCAATCCGCGATTATACCGAACAGAGAAAACAGCAAGCCCCCGCCATATTTTTAAATAAAAATGGCAGAAGAATAACTGATCGGGGCGTGCGCTTAGTCCTTGATAAATATATACGGCGGACAGCGTTGCGCGAGAATATTTCCCCTCATTCATTGCGCCATTCTTTTGCCACGCATCTTTTAAACCGGGGCGCGGATTTACGTTCGGTGCAGGAACTTTTAGGCCATGCCAATCTTTCTACGACCCAGATTTATACTCACCTGACTACTGAAAAATTAAAGAGCGTATACGATAAGGCTCATCCGCGGGCGTAATTCGTTATTGACAGAGACTATTTTATGTTTATCCTTTATGACTTAATCTTTATCATCTTTGCTTTGAGCTATCTGCCGGTGTATCTTTTAAGGCGCAAGTTCCATTCAGGATTCTTGATGCGCTTAGGTATTTTTCCTGAGAAACTAAGAAAGGAGTTTTCTGGAAAACGCCCTATTTGGTTACATGCGGTAAGCGTCGGCGAGGCCCTGGCTTCAAGGAGCTTACTTGAGTGTTTGCATAGAGAATACCCGCAAATACAAATCCTTATCTCTACGGTTACTCCCACCGGCAATAGAATTGCCCGCTCACTTGCCGGGGAGAAGGATGCGGTGATTTATCTGCCTTTAGACATCAGTTTTATAGTTAACTATGTTTTAAGTTTCATTAAGCCGTCTTTATTTATTATTGCTGAAACAGAAATCTGGCCTAATCTTATTCGCTCCTTGCGTAAGCGAAACGTTCCGATAATCGTGGTAAACGCCAGGATATCCGACAGCTCTTATAAAGGATATCGCCTAATAAAATTCTCTCTGAGGCATATTCTGCGTAAGATAAATTTGTTTTGTGTCCAGACAGAGACCGACTACCTTAGGCTATTGAGCCTGGGAGTGGAAAAGGAGAAGATTAAACTCACCGGCAATATGAAATTTGACACTTCGACCCCGTCCCTCAACTTCGCTCGGGACGACCCTGAGCGAGCGGAGCGAGTTGAAGGGCCGCTCAGTGTCAATGGTTCTACTTCGCTCACCATTGATAACGCAGATTACACAGATAAATATAGGTTAACTCTGGAACTAAAACAAAATGAGAGGCTCTTGGTTGCGGGGAGTACCCATCCGGGCGAAGAAGAGATTATCTTAGCGGTATATCGGGATTTATTCACTGAGTTTCCCGAGCTCAGGCTTTTGATTGCGCCCCGCCATCCTGAACGGGCAAAGGATATAGAAATGCTAATTCTTAAGTCTGGATTTAATCCTGTTCTGGTGAGTCGGTTAAGCAGTTTACCGCCGAACCAGTTAAACTTACACACTTACACACCTACACACTTACGCACTATTTTTATCCTGGATACGATTGGCCAGCTTATCTCTTTTTATGCTATTGCTGATATCGTTTTTGTGGGAGGCAGCCTTATTAAAAAAGGAGGGCATAATATTTTAGAGCCGGCAGTTTTTGCTAAGCCAATCATTTTTGGCCCATGGACGTTTAACTTTAGAGATATTACCAGCTTATTTTTAAAGCGTAAGGCCTCTCTCTTGGTGCGTAACCAGGGAGAGCTTAGAGCAGGCATAAAGAATTTATTGCTTAATCCCGCAATGGCCCAGGAAATGGGCCGGCGCGCAAAAGAGCTTATCCAACAAAATCAAGGAGCCACAAAAAGAAATTTAGAATATATTAAGAATTATTATCCTGCTCTCGCCGCTTGAGGAGGTGAAAAATAGTTTTGAGAAATTATTTTTACAACCTAGCTACCGATAAGGAGAAAGGTTGTTCGGCTTTTATAATAAGGTTATTTTTATTGGTTTTATCCTGGTTTTACGGCTTGCTCGTAAGAATCTTGAGGCTATTTTATTCCCGCGTACAAGTAAGGTTTAATTGCAAAGTTATCAGTGTAGGCAATATTACCTGGGGCGGAACAGGCAAAACTCCTCTGGTTGAGTGTATTGCGCGCTATCTAAAACAGCAGGGGTATAAAGCGGCAATATTAACCCGTGGTTATAAAAGAAGAATTCCTATCCGCTATCCCCCGCCCTGCCTGCCGAAGGCAGGCGCTATCCGCTACGAAACGATGGGCGATGAAGCGTATATGCTATCAAGGAGTTTAGGCAGCGTTCCTGTTATTGTGGATGCGGACAGGGCGCGCGGAGCGGCTTCGGCAGTCAAGGGATACGGGGTAGAGGCTGTGCTCTTGGATGACGGATTCCAGCAATGGCGCATCAAAAAGGATTTAGAAATTGTTGTTATCGATGCCACCTGTCCATTCGGCAATCGCCATATGATACCGCGGGGGGTATTGCGGGAACCCCTTTCATCATTAAGGCGGGCAGATATATTTGTCCTGACTAAAATCAACCTCGCTATCCAGGGCACATCCGGGCTGAAGGATTTTTTACGTTCAATGAATTCGCGAGCAGAGATTTTTGAATCTGCATATGAGCCGATGGGCTTTTACCTTGTCTTTTCTACTGGAAGAGATGATTCCCGGCCAGCTGGCGCCGATTTATTGAACGTTAATGTATTAAGAGGAAAAGTGGCAACATTGGTTTCCGGCATTGCCAATCCGGACTCTTTTGAATATCTGATTCGCAGGTTAGGAATCAGGATTGGTTTGTCTTTTCAATTCCCCGACCATTATGCATATCAGCAGTCGGTTATGGAAGAGATTGTTAAAAAATCGCGCGCTCAAAATATAGATACCATCATTACTACTGAAAAAGATTCAGTGCGTATGCCGACAAAAACATTGAGCGCGCAGATTAATATTTTCGCCTTAAGGATTGAATTAAAAATAACCAATAATGAAAAAGAATTCTTTAATCGAATATCCGGCGTATTTACTAATTAAGCTTTTTGGCCTGCTGGTAATTTCTTTTCCGCTTAAGCTCAATTTTATCCTGGGCCAAACAATAGGTATTTTGGGATATTATCTGCTGAAAAAGAAGCGGCGCTTAGTGAAAAAGAATTTAAAAACCGCTTTTGCTCAAAGGTACAGCCTTGAAGAAATAGAAGGGATTGCCAAGAAGGCATTCGTTAGCCTGGCGTTAAATATAACCGAAACACTTTACATCCCCCGGATTGATTTCCGATACATAAATAAGCATATCCGCATTGAGAACCAAAGTTATCTTGATGATGCTCTTAAGAAAGGCAAAGGCGTAATTTTGCTTGCTTACCATATGGGAAATTGGGAATTGGCTAACATAACCTGCGGCTTGCAGGGTTATACCTATAAGGTTCTCGTTAATGAGCAGCGCTATCCTCTTGTAAACGAACTGCTTAACCGCTACCGGGAATCTAAAGGCTGTAAGACAATTTCCCGCGGTGTTGCCCTGCGGGAAATACTGAGAGCTCTAAAACTTAACGAAGTCGTGGCTATGGTCGGCGACCAGGGCGGCAGGGAGGGATGCTTAAGTAATTTTTTTGGCCTGCCTACTTCCACACCGACAGGTTTTGTCAGGTTTGCCCAGAACGCAGGCGCTTGTATCATTCCGGCAATCATTGTGAGGGAACGCAGGTTTTACCACCGGATTATCCTTGAGCACCCGCTTGAGAGAGAGCGCGCTGATAATGCAAATGATGATCGGCAGAATTTAGGACATTATTTATCCGAATCTAACCGGATTTTAGAACGTTTCGTATCCTTATATCCGCAAGAATATTTCTGGTTTTATAAAATCTGGAAGTATTCTCCTTTCAGGCAGGCAGTCATTTTAAGCGATGGAAAGAGCGGGCATCTCAGGCAGGCGCAGGCGGCATTAAAAGCAGTTCACAGTTCACAGTTCACAGTTCACAGTAATGTTGTAGAAATAAAATTCAAGAATCAATTTGCCAGGATGCTTGCGCAGGTTGGGTTCTTCTTCGGCCTTGATCTTTCGGAATTCTGCTTGACCAAAGAATCATACACAGCTCTGAAGGAAGCGCATGCGGATTTGGTTATTTCCTGCGGAAGCAGCTTGGCAAACATCAATTTGGCTTTGGCAAGAGAAAACCTGGCAAAGTCAGTCTGTATTATGAATCCGGGAAGAGCGAAGGGGAAAAGGTTCGGCTTAGTTATTATACCAAAACACGACCGGCCTCACCCGGGGAAAAATATCCTCATCACCCTGGGTGCGCTTAATCTAATTGATGAAGATTATCTTAAAAAACAGGCTGAAATTTTAAAGTCCAGGATTGGCACTATTGGCGGAAGGCCGTCAATAGGTTTATTAATAGGAGGCGATACGAAAAAATACAGGCTAACCCAGAGTATTATGAACCCTGTGATTCAAGAAATAAAAAAGGCCTCTTTGGATTTAGATGCGGATATCCTGATTACTACTTCACGGCGGACTCCAAAGGCAATTGAAAAATTGTTGGAAAGAGAATTTTCAGGTTTTAAGAACTCTAAGCTCTTAGTCATTGCCAATGAAAAAAATATTCCTCAGGCAGTCGGCGGGATTCTGGGTATCGCAGACTTTATCCTGGTTTCCGCTGAGAGCATATCCATGGTTTCCGAGGCAGCTAGTTCCGGTAAGTATGTGGGAGTTTTCAGGTTAAAGCCGAAAGGCCTGAATTTCAGGACAAGACACGAACTATTCTTAAAGAATCTAGAAACTCAAGGATATATTTATAGTATGAAAAAAGAAGCCATTGCGGATAGCATTAAGTCCCTCTTGCAGGGCAGGCCTGTTGTCCAAAGACTCAGCGATATGCTTCTGGTAGGAGAGGCGGTGAAAAAGTTGTTATGAAGAGCTTACAAATATTGCCTGAACTTGAATTAGGAGGTGTAGAAACCGGCACCGTAGATTTAGCTAAGTATTTGGTTAATCATCACCAGGAGACGGTAGTGGTTTCTGCGGGAGGGGAACTTGTAGAGACACTCCAGTCTTTAGGCGCCGTGCATTATAATTTAGCTGTGCATAAGAAGTCATTGTTTTCAATGCTGCGCTGTGTATTCCGCTTAGCCGAAATCATTCGCAAAGAAGGCATTGATCTTGTGCATGCGCGCTCCAGGGTTCCTGCCTGGATTGCCTATGCCGCTTGCAGATTGACCCATACGGTTTTTTTAACTACCTGCCATGGTTATTACTCTAAACATCTAATGAGCCGGGTGATGGGTTGGGGAAAGTTTGTCGTTGCCCCCAGCCAGATAATTGCCAGGCATATGATTGACGATTTTGCCGTTTGCCCCCAGCGGATAAGGCTTATACCCCGCAGTGTGGATAGGGAAAAATTTACCTTTATCCCGCCGGAACATAAAAACCGCAGCGAATTTGTGGTCGCGATAATCGGCAGGCTTACTCCTCTAAAAGGGCACATCCATTTTATAAAGGCAATGCAGAAGGTCCGTCGCGTCATTCCAAACATAAAAGTGTGGATTATCGGAGCTGCTGCAAAAAGCAAACCCCATTACCGGGAGGATTTAGAGCTTTTGGTAAAACGGCTGGGTCTTTCGGATATAGTAGAATTTTTAGGCAAGCGCCGCGATATTCCAGAGCTGCTTTCTAAAATTAATCTTTTGGTTTTGGCCAGCACCGCTCATGAGGCATTTGGCAGGGTAGTGCTTGAGGCTCAGGCGGCGGGAGTTCCGGTAGTGGCAACCAGGGTAGGCGGAGTGGTAGATATAATTGATGACGGCGTTGACGGAGTATTGGTTACGCCCGGCGACCCGGAGAGTATGTCAGGCGGCGTGATCAGGGTTTTGAAAGACCAGGAATTAAGTTCTAGATTAGCCAAAAATGCATATGTAAAAGTATGTTCTAAATTTTCGCTTGAGAAGATGGCAGAAAAAACCCTGGAACTCTATCAGGAGGCAGTTTCTGCTAAAAACATTCTGGTCATAAAACTGAGCGCCCTCGGAGACCTGATACTTTCCATGCCAGCGCTTAAAGCGATCAGGAAGGCGGAGCCTCCGCCAGGCAAGATAACCTGCCTGGCAGGAAAAGCCATCGCTCCAATCCTTAATCATTGTCCCTATATTGATAATATGATCATCTATGACTTCAAAGACAGGGATAAGGGAATTTTTGGCCTCTTAAGATTGGGCAGGCAGTTAAGAGACAATAATTTTGATTTTGTAATTGACCTGCAGAATAACCGCAAGAGCCATATCTTAAGCGCCTTTTCCTTTGCTCACTTAAGATATGGGTATAAAAACGGAAAATTTAGTTTTCTGCTCAATAAAAGAGTGGCCGAAGATAAATTTATCTTGGCCCCCATTGAGCATCAGTTCCGCATTTTAAAAATGCTGGGCATAGAACTTAAGGATAGAAAGATTGAACTCTGGCCCTCCAAAGAAGATATGAAGTATATAGACACATTCTTAGAATCAGAATGGTTAAATAAAGGACAGCCGCTGGCCGGTATACATCTTGGTTCTTCAAGGCGCTGGTTTACCAAGCGCTGGCCTCTGGAATACATAGCTCGTTTATCCGAGAACTTAGCGGGAGGAGGCATCAGAGTAGTTATAACCGGTGAGAGCTCGTCCCCTGAGGAGTTGGAAATGCTTAAAGGATTAGCTAAGAAATCAAGGCCGATTATTGCCTGCGGCAGGACGACTATCAATCAGCTTGTCTGCCTGATCAGGCGCTGCAGTGTTTTCGTAGCAGGAGATACCGCGCCTTTACATATAGCCAGCGCAGTTGAGACGCCGGTAGTGGCTCTCTTTGGCCCGACTGACCCTAAGCGCCACGCGCCTTCAGAAGAAGATGTTACTATACTGCGCAAGGAATTGCCTTGTCAGCCCTGTTACAAAGCGGAATGCGCTACCATTGAATGTATGAAGCAGATTAGCCCGGAAGAAGTTGAGCAAGCAATACTAAAGTTGCTCAACGCAGCAAGAGAAGCGAAAAGTGTACTATGAATCCCGCCCTTCCTCAAAATGCAATTATTCCTAAGTAGGAAGAGCTGGGTAATAAGAAAGGAAGGGCGGGGTGAATATCTTGATTCTCGCTAATCATTTTAATGCCGGCGGCATCTCCAGCTATATTTTAAACTTAGGCCAGGGATTAGCTGCAAGGGCCCATAAGGTATATGTGGCATCCGGCGGAGGCGGTTGGCTTCCGAGATTGAAAAGATATAACCTTGAGCATATCTATCTTCCTTTGCGTACCAAGTCAATTATGAGCCCCAAATTATTTTTTGCCTGCGTGGCTCTATGCAGGATTTTAAAAGAAAAAAAGATTGATATAATTCATAGCCAAACCCGCATAAGCAGCGTTTTAGCTTTATGGGTTTCAAGGAGAACATCCATACCTTTTGTCTACACAGCCCACGGATTTCTAAATCCGCGCTGGACAAGACGAATATTCCCCTGCTGGGGCAAGTTAGTTATTGCCATATCCCAGCCGGTAAGAGAACACCTGCTGCGGAATTTTGGCCTTAGCGAGGAGAGGATACGATTGGTGCATAACGGGATTGATATTAAGAGAAACCAGAAGCCAGTAACCAGTAACCAGAATGAGATTAAAAAAAGATATGGGTTAAAGGATGGGCCGCTGGTGGGGATAATTGCCCGTTTATCTGAAGTGAAAGGGCACAAGTATCTGCTCATAGCAATGAAGAAGGTCATTGCAGAAATTCCCCAGGCCCAGCTTTTAATAGTCGGGGAAGGTTCTCTAAAGAAGGATTTACAGGGTTTAGCTGAGCAGCTCGAGATTATCCAGAGTATTTATTTTATTCCCGCAGTTTCTGACACGGTTGAGCCGCTTTCAATAATGGATGTCTTTGTTATGCCATCGCTTGAGGAGGGCCTGGGCCTCTCTATAATGGAGGCAATGTTTGCGGGGGTGCCTGTAGCGGCAACGGCTGCGGGAGGAATAACCACCCTGGTTAAGGATAACCAGACAGGTATCTTAGTTAAACCAGCCGATGCGCACAACTTAGCCCTTGCGATAATTGAGCTCCTAAAGAATAAAGAAAAGGCGCGCAGGTTAAGTAGTACTGCCAGGGATTTAATCGTCAGGGAATTTTCTTTAGAAAAGATGGCTGAAGAGACAGAAAAGGTGTATCGGGAATGCCTAAAATAATAATAAAGACGATATTAATAATTTTCGCAGTTTTAATTTTAACTTTTGGTTTATGGTTTGGATTTGTAGTCAGCCGCCACTATACTGTTCCTATCCTGATGTACCACTATATCAATGACCAGGAGCCGTCGAGGAGCAGGCTCGGAGTCAGCCCAAAGAGTTTCCAAAGACAGATGCGCTTTTTAAAGGAGCATAACTATAATCTGGTTACCCTGGATAAAATAACTGATTTAATAAAATATAAGAAGAGGATACCGCCAAAGACCATAGCCATCACTTTTGATGACGGATATATTGATAATTATACCAACGCCTATCCTGTTTTAAAAAAATACAATATCCCGGCAACCATTTTTGTAGTGATCAACAGGATTGGTAAACGCTTAGGGCAGGACGAGTATATGGACTGGCCTCAGATAGAGGAATTGTCAAATTCAGGATTGATTACTATCGGCAGCCACAGTATAAGCCATCCTAATTTAAGCGAGGTGGTCTCAGAGGATAAGCTAAGAGATGAGATTTTTGCATCAAAAAGAATATTAGAAGAAACCTTGCATAAAAAGGTTGATTTTTTCAGTTATCCTTTTGGCGGGGTTAATTCCAGGGCGCGCAGCTTGACCATAGAGGCCGGGTATAAGGCCTGCGCGGGGACAAATTTTCCTAAAGATTATCCCGGCGATGATATATATGCCCTTAAGCGCCTGCGTATTTCAGAGAATTCTAAGAATCTATTCATTTTTTGGGTGGAGACATCCGGATTTTATACCTATATAAAAGAGCATAGAGATGATTATTAAATGAGGATACTTATTGTGGAAGTAAACTGGTTGGGAGATGTTTTATTTTCCACTCCTGCGATAAAGGCCCTGCGCAAGAAATTTCCGGACAGCTTTATTGCCTGCCTTGTTGTCCCCCGGGCGGTTGAGATTTTGCAGGGCAGCCCTTATATTAACGAACTAATTGTTAATGACGAAAAAGGTTTGCATAGCGGTTTTCGTGGTAAGCTCAGATTGGCGAAAGAATTAAGGAAAAAGAAATTTGATCTGGCCATACTTTTTCATCGCTCTTCTACCAGGGCGCTTATCGCCTATCTGGCAGGGATTCCCCGGCGATTAGGATACGCTACCTGGAAGCGGCGGTTTTTATTAACTGAAGTTCTCCCTATGCCTGAAAAAGATAGCACACATCGGGTTGATTATTATCTTGATATAGTAACCTCTCTTGGCTGCGATAGCCAAGAGAGGTTATATGAATTTTTTACTACTGAAGAAGATGTTCGCTTTGCTCGGGATTTCTTATCGGCCGAAGGGGTATCCCCGGGCGATTTTGTAGTTTGCCTAAATCCAGGCGGCAACTGGCACCTCAAGCGCTGGCCTAAAGAAAATTTTTCCGTTTTAGCGGATAAATTAATCAGCGGCTATCAGGCCAAAGTTGTCTTTTGCGGCTCTCAAAATGACCGTGAGCTTATCGCAGAAATTGTTAGTAGAATGAGCCACAAGCCAATTATCGCGGCAGGTAGGACGAATTTAAAGCAATTAGCCGGTATTTTTCAGAGAGCGGATTTAGTGATTTCCGCTGACTCCGGACCTTTGCACATAGCCGCAAGCGCCGGGGCGGATATAATCGGCTTATTCGGCCCGACCTCTATCAGGGTTACCGGCCCGCTGGGCAGGGGTAAAATAAAAATTATGCAAAAGGATAGCGATTGCACGATACCTTGTTATGATAAAGATTGCAATAATAATCTTTGCATGCAGAAAATAACTCCGGAGGATGTGCTTGAAATAATTCGGGACAGACACTCTTTATAGTGTCAAGTATCAAGTGCAAGTATACTAAAGCCCGGGGTAAGCAATAATACGCCAAAGACTTTGGCGCCAATTTTAGGAAAGGTTAAAGGGATAAAATATGATTTCAGTTAATAATCTGTCATTACAATTCGGTCAACGTAAGTTGTTCTCTCAGGTAAATATTGTTTTTTCGCCGGGCAATTGCTATGGCCTGATTGGCGCCAATGGTTCGGGTAAATCCACATTTTTAAAGATTCTCTCCGGAGAGGTCGATTCGACCGCCGGAGAAGTTGTTATTGCTCCGGGCAAGCGGCTCTCTACCTTAAGGCAGGATCAATTTGCTTTTGATGAATATACGGTATTAACTACGGTGATTATGGGGCATAAAAAGCTCTATGAAATTATGCTGGCCAAAGACGCGATATATTCGAAAACGCCTTTTACGGACGCGGATGGAATGCGCGCCGCGGAGTTGGAGGGAGAGTTCACTGAACTCCAGGGATGGAATGCTGAATCTGACGCGGCTAAACTTTTAAGCGAACTGGGTATTGAAGAATACCTGCATACGGCGCGAATGAAAACGTTAGAAGCCGGACAGAAGGTGCGGATATTGTTAGCCCAGGCCTTATTCGCTAATCCC
Organism: Omnitrophica WOR_2 bacterium RIFCSPHIGHO2_02_FULL_45_21; assembly: GCA_001805575.1. Lineage (GTDB taxonomy): Bacteria > Omnitrophota > Gorgyraeia > Gygaellales > UBA12090 > 2-02-FULL-45-21. The sequence goes on from MHGN01000052.1 coordinate 14,812, forward strand.
GATATCCTGCTCTTAGATGAGCCTACCAATTATCTGGATGTTGAGTCTAGTATGTGGCTGGAGGAATTCCTCTGCGCTTTTGAGAATACCGCTATCATTGTCTCGCATGACCGGCATTTCTTAGATAAGGTCTGCACCCATATCGCGGATATTGATTTCGGCAAGATCCATCTGTATCCCGGTAATTATACTTTTTGGTCGGAAGCCAGCCAGCTTGTGGCGCGCCAGCGCAGTGAATCCAATAAAAAGATAGAAGAGCGGCGCAAAGAATTAAAAGAGTTTATTATGCGTTTTGCCGGTAACGCCTCCAAGAGCCGCCAGGCAACCAGCCGCAAAAAGGTTCTGGAAAAACTTACCACAGATGATATTGAACCTTCTTCGCGCAAATATCCCTATATCAATTTTGAACAAGAACGCGAGGCCGGCAATGACCTCCTGGGTATAGACAATCTGTTTAAAACAGTTGATGGGCAGGTTATGTTTGAACGGTTGAATATTACCATTCAAAGGGGCGATAAAGTTGCTTTTGTCGGCCAGAATGACTTGGCCAAGACCATACTCTTTCAGATTTTGATGAATGAAAGCCAGGCGGATAGCGGCGCTTTCAAGTGGGGTTTTTCCACCAAGCGGGCGTATTATCCCAGAGATAATTCCGCTTTCTTTAGCCGAGAGCTGACTATTATTGACTGGCTCCGGCAGTATTCCGCCAATACGGAACAGGAGTTTATCCGCGCTTTCTTAGGCCGGATGCTTTTTTCCGGTGAAGAGTCGCTTAAGCCGGTAACTGTCCTGTCCGGAGGAGAAAAGGCAAGGTGTATGTTAGCCCGGATGATGGTTTCTCAGCCCAACGTGCTTATTCTGGATGAACCGACCAATCACTTAGACCTGGAAGCGATCACCTCCTTAAACCGTGGCTTGGAGAAGTTCCGCGGGACAATTTTGTTTTCTTCCCACGATCACCAGTTAGTCCAGACTGTAGCCAACCGCATTATCGAGATTACCCCCAAAGGATACATTGACCGGGTGGACACCACCTTTGATGAATACCTGGCTAATGAGCAGACAAAACAACAGCGCCATGAACTATACGCAAAAACGATTACGATCTAATTTGGCCGTGGACAGAGTAGCTGGAAGTTATAAAAATTACGCAAAATAGGTAAAGGGGAACCGCACGTAAGCGGGAAAGGAGTGAGCTATGAATAAGATGGGTATAAAGTGGCTCTATCAGGAGTTGCCCGAGTTAATAACTAGGGGTATTTTGACTCAAGAAACAGCTGATAAAATACGGCAGTATTACGGCGAAGTAAAAAGCATAAGCAAGATGACCGTCATGCTGATTATTTTAGGAACCATAGGAGCTCTTTTAATAGGCCTGGGGATAATTCTTTTATTTGCCCACAACTGGGAACAACTTTCGCGGCTTACCAGAGCCGTCCTTTCCTTAGCCCCCTTAGCCATAGGACAGGGGTTGGCGTTATGGGTTTTGTGGAAAAGGCCGCAATCCAGCGCGTTCAAAGAGGGCTCGGCAACTTTCTTGAGCCTTATGGTGGGAGCCGCAATAGCCTTAATTAGCCAGACATATAATATTCCCGGAGACGCGGGAACTTTTATTTTAACCTGGATGCTCCTTATTATGCCTTTGGCGTATCTTATGCAGGCATCGTTACCCGCGGCAATTTATTTAATAGGTATTACTGTATGGTCTGGGACCTATTGGGATAATCCGAACAAGGCGATTTTATTCTGGCCTTTGGCAGCTATAACTATACCCCATTTTATATGGGCATTACGCCAAGAGATTTATACGTTACGTACTACCATACTTTCCTTGATTATGGTTATCTGTGTTTCTTTTGCCGCAAGTTTCAGTTTAGGGAAGACTTGGCATGGCTCTTGGATTATTATTTTTCCCAGCCTGTATTCTGTATTTTATTTTCTTGGGCGGTTAGAAGTTAACAAAATTACTACTAATTGGCAACGGCCGTTACGTTTGATAGGGGCTATAGGGTTATTTATACTCGCGTTTCAATTTACCTTTCGTTATATCTGGCAGCATCTAGATGATTATTCTTACGGAATGAACAGAAATATTTCCGGCATCAACGCTCTGCCGGATTATATTATAACCTTAGCGATCATAGCCGCGGCAGTATTGTTATTCTACGACCAGGTTAAACGTAAAAACATCACGATTTCATTGCTGGGGGCAGTTCCCTTATTAGCAATAATAGCTTATTTAGTCCGTGGGCAATCAGCCATTTTACCATTAATGATTTTCAATGTTTATTTATTTGTTTTGAGCCTTAGCCGTATTATAGCTGGTTTTCGCAGTAACAATTTTGCGGTTATTAATACTGGGATGTTAATGCTGGCGATACTTATTATCGCCAGGTTTTTTGATAGCGATGTTAGTTTTATAATAAAAGGGCTGGTATTCATAATCGTAGGTGTCGGTTTTTTAGTTACCAACGCGATACTCGCGCGCCGAATGAGAGGTGCAAAATGAAAAGTAAGCTGATTATCGGATTATTTTTAGCCGTATCCTTTATTCAAATCATTACTCCTCTATCGATGATTATAAAGCGGGAATCTGTTCTTAAGAATGGCGGGCAATTTAAATTCAAAACCGCGCCGGTTGATCCTTATGATGCCTTTAGAGGAAGATACGTTGCCTTGCGGATTGAAGATAACTATGTTCCCGCCATAAAAGGAACAAAATTGAGCGGTGGACAGGCGGTGTACGCGCTTATAGATATAGATAGCCATGGGTTCGCGAAATTTACTGCCGCAGCTACCGTTAGGCCGCGAGAGAAACCGTATATTCAAACAAAGACGTGGTATATCTCCGGAGATAAAATGTATTTAGATTTACCCATTGATCGGTATTATATGGAAGAGAAAGCCGCTCTTATGGCAGAAAGAATTTATCAGCAATACGCTCAACGCGGCAAGCAAGACGCGTATGTTGTCGTGAGGATAAAAGACGGCTTCGCTGTTATAGAGAGTCTTTATGTTGGCGGGCAGAAGATTGAAGAGGCGCTTAAGCAAGAAAGAAAAAGATAAGAGGTTCGAGCCGGCTGAGGCCTTGAAACTTGACGGTTACGAATCATCCATACTACCGGCGGATATACGGTGAAGATTTTATTTATTACTTTAAGCAATATTGGCGACGTCATTTTGAGCCTGCCGGCTCTGGATAGTCTGCTTTCGGCGTATCCTAAGGCAGAGATTACCGTGCTTTGCGGAGAGCGCGCTGTGGGACTGTTTGCGGATAATTTTTATCTTAAACGCCCTATCGTCTATGACGCGCATAAGGGATTGCGCAGCGGACTCAAGATACTCTTTGAACTAAAAAAAGAAGTTTTTGATTTGCTGGTAGACTTAAAGAATAGCGCCATGCCGTTATTGCTGAAAGCAAGGCATAAGACTTACCCTTGGTTTAACGCTTCTGCCAAGGTAGCGCATATGCGCGATCGGCACCTTTATAAGGTGCAAAAATTTGCCTGGCCTGTCCCTCTAGAGAGGGCAAGTTTTCTATTCAGAAAGAGTTTGTATATTTCAGATAAAGATAGAAAAACCATCTCTAATATATTAGACTATGAAGCGGCCCTTTCAGCTGAGGATAAGTTTATCGTGGTAGGCGTTGGTGCGCGCAGCCATATCAAAAGATGGCCGGCTGATAAATTTGCTTCCCTTTGTGCTCGGCTGATAGAGGAGTTCAAAATAAAAGTTATCCTTGCCGGCGATGAAAGTGATCTAGAGACCTGCGCTGCCGTCCAAAAGCTCATCCAGCAGCCGGTAGTAAATCTCTGCGGAAAGACTTCTCTTAAATGCTTAGCTGCGCTTATTGAACGGGCAGAGTTAGTCATTTCCAATGATTCTGCCATAATGCATTTATCCAGTTACTTAGACAGGCCTAGCTTAGCTATATTCGGGCCAACAGATTATAAAAAATATGGCCCCTGGGCAGGCCGCAGTGAAGTTGTGCATAGCAAGCTGAAATGTTCTCCCTGTGAGGTTGCCCAGTGTCCGCTCGGGGATAGTTTGAAGTGTATGAAGGATATTGGGGTGGAAGAAGTTTATGCGGCCGCAAAAAGACTACTTTAAAAAAATATTAGTTATACGCACCGATAGGCTGGGGGATGTGGTTTTGACTACGCCTGCCTTGAAGGCTTTAAGAGAAAACTGCCCCCAAAGCCATATTGCGATTATGGTTAGTCCTCATACGCGGGAATTACTAGAAGATAATCCTTATATAGACGAG
>MHGN01000053.1 GCA_001805575.1 Omnitrophica WOR_2 bacterium RIFCSPHIGHO2_02_FULL_45_21
TTACTTTTGATTGTTGACGAGGTTCAGACTGGTTTAGGAAGAACCGGGAAAATGTTTGCTTACCAGCATTACGGAATTACCCCGGATGTCCTGACCCTGGCTAAGCCGTTGGGAGGGGGGTTGCCTATCGGAGTGATGCTTGCTGAAAGAGGAATTGCCGATTGCCTGACTCCTGGCAGCCATGCTTCGACATTTGGGGGGAGCCCTTTGGTTTGTAAGGCCGCGCTTGCGGTATTGAGAGCCATTCAAAAAGAAAAGCTTTTAGCCAATGCTAAAGAAATGGGTGAGTATTTGAAAGAGAAATTGACAAGTTTAGCCGGGAAGTATCCTCTGATTAAGGAAGTCAGAGGTTTGGGTTTAATGGTTGGAATCGAGCTTAATATTGAAGGTAAGCCGATAGTTGATGCATGCCTCAAAAATGGTTTACTGATTAACTGCACCCACGAGAGAGTATTAAGATTAATGCCAGCCTTAAATGTAGAAAAAAAACAGATTGATAAGGCAGTGAATATCATTGATAGGGCAATGCAAACAATAACCAAGCCATAGGGATAATAGTTCCGCGCGAGATAAATGAAAAAGGATTTGATTTCAATTAGTGATTTAAGCCAGCAGGAAATGGAAGAAATTTTTGCCCTTACCGATGAGTTAAAAAAAGATAGCTTGCAATACTCAAGTGTCCTGAAAGGAAAAACCCTTGCCCTTATTTTTCAGAAACCCTCTAACCGCACGCGGGTATCCTTTGCTGTAGGCATGTTTTCGCTCGGGGGCTTAAGTATATATCTGGGGCCGGCTGAGATAAGCTTAGGAGTAAGAGAAGCAACCAAGGATGTGGCAATGACGCTTTCCCGTTATGTTGATGGAATAGTTTTTCGCACCTACGAACATAAAAACATTCTTGAATTAGCTAAGTATTCCAGCGTCCCGGTTATAAATGGCCTCTCAGACCTTTTGCATCCGTGCCAGGCTTTAGCTGACCTATATACTTTAAGGGAAAGATGGGGTTCGTTTAGAGGAAGGGTTTTGGCTTATGTGGGAGACGGTAACAATGTAACTCATTCTCTTCTCTATGGCTGTTCAAAGGCGGGGCTGAATTTTAATATCGCCACCCCCCGGAATTTTGAGCCAAAAAAAGATATTGTCAGCTCGGCGAAAAGCTTTGCTGTTATCTCCGGAGCAAAAATCAATTTAAGCAATAATCCGCTAAAGGCCTGTAAGGATGCGGATGCGATTTATACTGACGTCTGGACGAGTATGGGCCGGGAAAAGGAAGCTAAGGCGCGAAAGAAAATATTTCATGATTTTCAGGTAAATAAAAAATTACTATCGTACGCTAAAAAGGATTGCTTGATTATGCATTGCCTGCCCGCTCATCGGCAGGAAGAGATAACTGCTGAGGTTATGGATTCAAATAATTCCATTATTTTTGACCAGGCAGAAAATCGCCTCCATGTGCAGAAGGCAATTTTATTAAAACTGCTGAAACCTGTAATCCGTAAATCGTAATTGGTAATCTAAAGAAAAAATTACGAGTTACCGCTTACGGATTGCGGGCATAGCGATTAGGGAGATTAAAATGAAAAAGGTAGTTCTGGCTTATTCCGGCGGATTGGATACTTCTTGCTCTGTGCAGTGGCTTAGAGGCAGAAACTATGATGTTATCTGCTTTATTGCGGATTTAGGGCAGGAAGAAGATTTTGTCAAAATTGAAAAGCGCGCCCTTTCCGGCGGAGCCTCAAAGGTATATATCAAGGATCTCAGGCAGGAATTTGTTGAGGATTTTATCTTTCCCGCGCTTAAGGCAAATGCAATATATGAGGGAAAATACCTCTTAGCTACTGCTTTAGGCAGGCCGTTGATTGCTAAATATCTGGTTGACGTAGCGCACAAGGAAAAAGCTAAAGCCGTTGCCCACGGCTGCAGCGGAAAAGGCAATGACCAGGTAAGGTTTGAAGTTACAACCCAGATACTGGATCCCGAATTGGAAATTATAGCGCCGCTAAGAATCTGGGAGTTTAAATCCAGGGAAGAAGAGATAGAGTATGCCTTGTCTAAAAAAATACCTATAGAGGTGACCAAGAAAAAACCCTATAGCATTGATAAAAACTTATGGGGAGTTTCTATTGAGTCCGGGATTTTAGAAAATCCATGCAGAAAGCCGCCGGAGGACTGTTATCAATGGACCAATTCGCCTGAGCATGCGCCAAGTAAGCCGGTGTATATTGAGATAGAATTTGAAAAAGGCATTCCTAAAAAGATAAACGGCAAAATTTACAACGGCATTGAATTGCTCAAAAAGTTAAATAGAATAGGCAGAGAATTTGGCATAGGCAGAAGCGATTTAATTGAAAACAGATTGGTCGGCATTAAGTCAAGGGAAATATATGAAGCGCCAGCCGGGACTATTCTTTACCTTGCGCATAAGGAATTAGAGTCGCTGGTTTTGGACAGGGAATTATCTCATTATAAGGAAGGGGTCTCTCTTAAATATTCTGAGCTGATTTACTATGGGCTCTGGTATTCACCTTTACGAATAGCTTTAGATAAATTTATTGCCGAAACACAAAAGAATGTTACTGGCCTAGTGAAGCTTAAATTATATAAGGGTAATTGTATAGTCAGCGGAAGAAAATCGCCTTATTCGCTCTATAGGCAGGGTTTAGCCACCTATTCCAAAGGAGATACGTTTGACCAGAGGTTAGCTCAGGGGTTTATTAAGATATTCGGGATGCCATATCAAAATCAAAAATCAAGAGTCTCCCGCAAAAGCGGGAATCAAAAATAGAGGAAAGAAAATGGCAAAGAAATTGTGGGGAACAAGATTCAAAAAAGAAACCAGCTATTTGGCGGATAGGTTTACTTCAAGTATCAGCTATGATTGGCGCTTAGCCAAATATGAGTGTTTGGGTTCAATTGCCCATGCCAGGATGCTGAATAGACAAAAGATAATTCCTAAAAGCGATTGCAAAAAGATAATAAAAGGGCTGAATTCAATTTTAAGGGATATAAAAAGTCAAAAATTCACCTATGACCCTATGGCCGAAGATATCCATACTAACATTCAGCATCTTTTAAGGAAAAAAATAGGCAAGCCGGCAGATAGGTTGCATAGCGCAAGGAGCCGCAACGATTTAATAGTTTTAAATATGAAGATGTATGTCAAAGAAGCTGTAGATTCATTAATAAATTTATTGGGCTTAATGCAGAAATCTATCCTTAATTTTTCCAGGAAAAATATGGAGGTGATTATTCCTGGCTATACGCATCTCCAGACGGCTCAGGCGGTGTTATTGTCTCATCATATGCTGGCATATATAGAAATGCTGGAAAGGGACAAGGAAAGATTAGCGGATAGCAAAGAAAGGGCAGATAGTATGCCTTTGGGAGCGTGTGCGCTTTCAGGCACGAGTTTACCCATTGATAGATTCTATCTGGCAAAGCAATTAGGATTTTCTATGGTCACCAGGAATAGCATTGACAGCGTAAGCGATAGAGATTTTATTCTGGAGTTACTGGCTGGCTTAACCATTGTTTCAATGCATTTTTCTCGCATGGCGGAAGACTTGATTCTTTGGTCAACGCAGGAGTTTCATTTTATAAGCATAGACTGGTCATTTTGCACAGGTTCATCCATAATGCCTCATAAAAAAAATCCCGATGTTTTAGAGTTAATCAGGGCAAGCGCGGGGAAAATCTTAGGCGATTTTTCCGCTGTGCTGGTGATGATGAAGGGATTGCCCTTGACTTATAATCGGGACATGCAGTTGGACAAACCGGCTCTTTTTGACGCGGTAGATTCTCTGCAGGAAATTCTTAAAATATTCACCGAGCTTTTTAAGAATATACAAGTAAATAAAGATATGCTTTCTAAAAAATTAGAAAATGAAGCATTGTTTTCTGTGGATTTGGCAGAGTATCTGATGAAAAAAGGCATCGCCTACCGTCAGGCCCATGACGCGGTGGGAAAGCTTGTAGTGAGGGTCTTAGATGAAGGAAGAAAGATTTCAGATTTAACCTTAGGTGAACTAAAAACATATTCTGCAAAATTTGAAAAAGAATGTTTTCAGTTTCTCAATGCCAAAACCTCGGTAAGCTTAAAAAAATGTTTTGGCGGCACTAGCCCGGAAAATGTAAGAAAACAGATGAGAGGGTGGGAGAGAAAGCTTAATGCACGAGTTTAAATACAAAAATAATCAGCTTTATTGCGAGGCAGTGAGAATTGCAGATATTACCCAAAAGGTCAGCACTCCGTTTTATCTTTATTCGTATGCCACCTTACTCGACCATTATCGCAAGTTGGTTAAAGCATTCAGCTCCATAAAGCCGCTTGTCTGCTATTCAATGAAGGCAAATTCTAACTTGAGTATTTGCCGCGCCCTGGTTAAGGCAGGCTCAGGTTTGGATATTGTCTCAGGCGGAGAATTATACAAGGCGCTTTTGGCGGGATGTTCTCCTAAAAAAATAGTCTATGCTTCGGTGGGTAAAACCGAAGAAGAGATCCGCCGGGCAGTAGCAAGAGAAATACTCTTTTTCAATGTAGAATCGTTACCTGAGCTTGAGCTGATAAATAAGGTAGCTAAAGATATTGGCAAGGCCGCTTCTGTTGCTCTTCGGATAAATCCTGACGTAGAGCCCGGGACCCATACTTATATCACCACCGGAAAACTTACTAATAAATTCGGAATTGATTTTGATGCCGCGTATAAGATTATTCAAAATAGGGCAAAATTCAGCTCGTTGAATTTCAAGGGGCTGCATATTCATATCGGCTCGCAGATTATTCAGGCGGGGCCTTATGTATTAGCGATCAAAAAGATGGCCAGCTTTATCACAAAATTAAAGAAAGAATTGATTGGGATTGAATACCTTAACATCGGGGGCGGCTTAGGCATTATTTATGCTCAAGAAAAGCCGCAGACAGCGGAAGAATTTTCCCGGAAGGTTCTGCCCATCCTGAAAAATACAGGGCTGAAGATTATTTTAGAGCCGGGAAGATTTATCGTTGGTAACGCCGGGATACTAGTGACTAAAGTTTTATACCTGAAGAAGACGCCTTTAAAGAATTTTGTCATTGTAGACGCGGGAATGAATGATTTGATTCGTCCTTCTTTGTACGGCGCCTATCATGAGATACTTCCCTTACGCAGGACGCAGGACGCAGGACGAAGGACGAATAAAGTAGATGTGGTGGGTCCTATTTGTGAGTCAGGTGATTTTTTTGCCAAAGATAGAAGATTGCCTGAAGTAAAAGAAGGCGATTACTTGAGCATCATGGGCGCCGGCGCTTACGGCTTCTCCATGGCCTCTAATTATAACTGCCGCTTGAAGCCGGCTGAGGTTATGGTTAAAGGAGATAAATTTTATATCGTGCGTAAGCGCGACAGCTATTTAGACTTGGTGCGTAAAGATATAATACCTGGTTTCTTAAAATAATCTTATTAACTTAGCAGGTTAAAGGTAGATTGCTCAAGAAAAATGCGAAAATTAGAATTTTGCAAAGTCGTAGCCAGCGGGAATGATTTTGTGATTATTGAGAATAACTATCCGCCAGGCACCAGGCGCTATCCGCTTTTAGCTAAAAATATTTGCGGCAGGAAATTTGGCATAGGCGCAGACGGGCTTTTAATCTTAGAGAAATCTAAAATTGCCGATATAAAAATGCGTATCTTTAACGCCGATGGCACAGAGGCAGAAATGTGCGGGAATGGGGCGCGCTGCGTTGCTTTTTATACACGCTCCACGCTCCACGCTCCACGCTCCACGCTAAAGATAGAAACGAAAGCGGGGATTGCTGAATCACAGGTGAGAGCAGATAGAGTAAAGATAAAACTAACCCAGGCCAGGGATTATCAGCCGAGGATAGCGATAAAAATAAATGGCCGAGAGTTAAGGATTTATTCTATCAATACCGGCGTTCCTCACGCAGTTATTTTTGTTGAGGGGGTAGATACTATTGATGTTTCCAATATCGGCAGGCAGATACGTTATTATGAATGTTTTGCTCCCCAGGGAACCAATGTAAATTTTGTAGAGGCAATAAACAAAAACACTATTAAGGTGCGTACCTACGAACGCGGCGTTGAGGATGAGACCCTTGCCTGCGGAACAGGCGCAGCAGCGTCGGCAATAGTCTACAGTCTGCAATCTACAGTCTACAGTCAAAAAAACAAGATTAACGTAATTACTCAGGGGGGAGAAACTCTAAAGGTTTATTTTGATAGAGAAGGCAATAAAGTAGATAATCTGTGCTTAGAGGGGAAAGTAAAAATTGTTTATAGAGGAGAATACTATGTTTAAGGGTTCAATGGCGGCAATTGTTACGCCATTTAAAAATGGCAAGGTTGACGAGAAAAAGCTGAAAGAATTGGTAGAGTTTCAGATCAAGAATAAAACCTCCGCGCTGGTGCCTTGCGGGACAACCGGTGAATCTGCGACTTTATCCTGGGCAGAGCATGAGCGGGTAATTGAGTTGGTGATTGAAGCGGTAGAAAAAAGGATTCCCGTCATTGCCGGGACCGGCTCTAACTCAACCGAAGAGGCGGTAATGCTCACCAGGCAGGCAGCCAAATCCGGCGCCGATGCCACCCTGCATGTTGCTCCTTATTATAACCGTCCAACTCAAGCCGGTTTGTATCTGCATTTTAAGGCAGTCAGCGAGTGCGCGGATATTCCGGTAATTCTTTATAATATTGCCTCCCGCACAGGCGTTAATATTGAACCCGAGACCGTGCTCAAGCTTGCGCGCGATTGCAAAAATATCGTAGGAATCAAAGAGGCCTCAGGTTCTTTAGAGCAGATGTCGCGCATAAAATCGCTTTGTCCGCCGGATTTTGCCCTTATTTCCGGTGATGATGCGCTTACTCTGCCTGTATTAGCAATTGGCGGGATTGGCGTGATTTCTGTCGTAGCCAATATCGTTCCTCGGGAGGTAGCCAATATGATTGAGGCCTTTGAGAAAGGCGACCTAAAGAAAGCCCAAGGACTGCATTATAAATTATTGCCTTTGATAAAGGCAATGTTTATTGAGACCAATCCCATCCCGGTAAAAACAGCAATGGGTTTATTAAAAATGTGCGAGCCGGATTTAAGGCTGCCCATGTGTGAAATGTCTCCAGAAAACATAGAGAAACTAAAGAAGGCGTTAAAAGAGTATGGATTATTATGAAATATCGCGGCGCTATGGAGAAAAGCTATGATTAAGCTTGGCGTATTGGGTGCAGGCGGAAGGATGGGCAGGCGCATAATTGAACTTGCCGAGAATGATAGTGAATTTGATCTAACCCTTGCCTTGGAAAAGAGAGGACATCCGTTAAGCGGCAAATACATTGATAAAATCAAAATTTCCTCTACCGCGGATGGAATATTTCTCATTGACGTAGCCATTGATTTTAGCTTACCCCAGGCAACCTTTGAGAATTTAGATTATGTCCTGAAATATAAAAAACCCCTTGTCTTAGGCACTACCGGTTTTAGTGAAGAAGAGGCCGATAAAATCAAAGAAGCGGCAAAAGCTATCCCCATCGTTTTTTCACCCAATATGTCTATCGGTGTAAATCTGCTCTTTGGTTTAGCCGGAGAGATTGCCAGGAAATTAGGCCCGGGCTATGATATTGAAATTGTTGAAGCGCATCATAAAGCCAAGAAGGATGCTCCGTCGGGCACAGCCAAGAAAATGGCCCAGGTTATTGCCAATGAAAGCGGAAGAAACGTGACGGTTCATGCGCTAAGGGCAGGCGACATCGTCGGCGACCATACAGTTATTTACGCTGGAGGAGGAGAGCGGATTGAACTCAAACATCAGGCGCATTCCCGGGATGTCTTTGCCATCGGTGCGCTCAGGGCCGCCAAATGGATTGTGGGTAAACCCGCAGGGTTATACTCAATGCAGGATGTGTTAAAGGGTTAAATGCGGGATTAAAGATATCAATAATAAGAAGGTTAAGGCTAAGGTTAAGCGATTGTAACTAATTGATATTGTTATAATTGAGGACGTCGAACGTCCTAGGTTATGAAAGTTAAATACTCCAAACGGTTAGAGAATCTACCGCCATATCTATTTTCCGAGATTGATAAGGCAAAAAGAGATGCCCGGCGAGAGGGGAGGGATTTAATCGATTTTGGCGTAGGGGATCCGGATTTACCTACCCCAAAGCATATTATTGAGAAACTATCCGAGGCAGCTAAGGATCCCCGAAACCATAGATATGCCCTGGACCAGGGGATAGGCAAACTGCGCCGGGCAATCGCAGGCTGGTATAAGCGGCGCTTTAACGTTACCCTGAACCCGGAAAACGAGATTCTTCCTTTAATCGGCTCCAAAGAAGGTATTGCCCATATGCCTCTGGCGTTCCTGAACCCGGGAGATTATGTTTTAGCGCCTGATCCTTGCTATCCTCCTTACCGCGGTTCAAGCATTCTTTCTGACGGACAGGTCTTTAGTATGCCTTTACTTGTTGAAAATAACTTCCTGCCAGATTTTAAAGAAATTCCCCTAAAAATTAGAAAAAGAGCAAAACTTATGTTTCTTAATTATCCTAATAATCCTACGGCAGCGGTAGCAAATAAAGAATTTTATCTAAAGGTAATAGATTTTGCCTTTAAGTATAATACCATAATTGCTCACGATGCCGCCTATTCAGAACTCTCCTATGATGGCTATAGGCCGATGAGTTTTCTGGAGTTTAAGGGCGCAAAAGATAGCGGAGTTGAATTTCATTCCTTATCTAAAACCTACAATATGACCGGCTGGCGTATTGGCTGGGTATGCGGCAATGCGGATATCCTAAGCGGTATTGCCAGAGTAAAGTCAAATATTGATTCCGGAATATTTAGCGCCATCCAAATTGCCGGCATCGAGGCCTTAAACGGGCCTCAGGAACATATCCAGAAGATGCGCGCTCTTTATCAAGAAAGGCGGGATGTTCTTTGCGCAGGGCTTGAGTCAATCGGTTGGAAGGCCTCAATTCCTCAGGCTACTTTTTATGTCTGGGTTCCTGCGCCAGGCGGATCTGATTCCAGAAGTTTCGCAAAGCTATTACTTAAGAGATGCGATATCGTCGCCACCCCCGGTATCGGTTTTGGAAGATATGGCGAAGGATATATCCGCTTTGCTTTGACGGTTTCCAAAGAACGTATCCAGGAAGCCATAGAGAGAATAAAAAAGCGTCTTTAAGATGGTTACCTGTTATATCGGCCTGGGTTCAAATTTAGGCGAGAGAAAGAAAAATATTGAATTGGCGCTAAACTGCCTAAGGGGCACAGGCGGCATAAAGATAGAACGTTTATCAAGTTTATCTGAAACCGAGCCTCAGGGTTGTCCTGCCGGGAGCCCGCGATTCATTAATGGGGTGGTAAAAATTAAAACTGTTTTTAATCCGCGGCAACTCCTTGAAAGATTAACAGCTATTGAAAAGAGATTGGGCAGAAATAGCGCCAGGGAAATACTCTGCCGCCGTCCGATAGATCTGGATATTCTCTTCTACGGAGATAGAAAAATAGACGCGCCAGGTTTAAAAATTCCTCATCCGCGTTTAGAGGAAAGGGATTTTGTTCTTAAACCCCTCAAGGAAATAGCGCCCGATAGAATAAAATCTTTGGCTAAGAGAATGAAAATAATTTCTAGCATAGTTAAGATGCGCTCCTTTAGCCTCAAGGAAAGGGAAAAACATAAAAGCATAGGTTTCGTGCCGACTATGGGCTTTCTGCATCAGGGACATCTTTCCTTAATCAGGCAGGCAAAGAAAGATTGCCATACCTGCATAGTAAGCATTTTTGTTAATCCCATTCAATTCGGGCCAAAAGAGGATTATAGGATTTATCCGCGGGATTTGGAGCGGGATAGCATATTGGCTAAATCAGCCGGCTGCGATTGTATATTTTATCCTCAAGTAAAAGATATGTATCCTAAAAGGTATCTTACGTATGTTAATCTGGCAGATATAACCGACGGCCTATGCGGGGCCTCACGGCCTGGTCATTTTAAAGGGGTGGCCACAGTCCTGACAAAGCTCTTTAATATCGTCCAGCCGGATATTGCCTATTTCGGGCAGAAGGATTATCAGCAGGCAATAGTAATTCAGAAGATGGTTAAGGATTTGAATCTGCCGCTTAAGATAAGGGTTATGCCGACTGTCCGTGAATCTGATGGATTGAGCATGAGTTCGCGCAATGCTTATTTAAATGCTCGAGAACGGCTTGAGGCGGCGGTTCTATATCGCTCCCTGCAAAAAGCCCAAAAGCAGATTTTAAGCGGTGAAAGAGATAGTCAGAAGATTATCCGCGAGATTCAAAAAGACATTATGCAGGGAAAAGAAGGAAGCCCAAGGATTGAGTATATTGCAGTTGTAGATGCTAAGACCTTAGAGCCGTTAGAATACATCAAAGGTAAAAGCTTGATTGCCTTAGCAGTATGGATTGGCAAGATCCGGCTGATTGACAACATCATTATCGGTTAGAATGAAACCAAAAAGAATCGGCATAGTTGGCTGCGGGGCCATAGGTTCAAAAATTGCCGAAGCGGTATGCTCTGATTTAAAAAATAAGGCTTTGCTTTCTGCGCTTTATGATCTTCATACCGATAGAGCGCAGAAGTTGGCCGGGTTGTTAAGGAAAAAAAATATTGTAGTTTCCAGTTTAAGGGAATTAATTAAGAGGGCGGACTTTGTGGTTGAGGCCTCTTCAGCCAGGGCATCAGGCGGTATAGCCAGAGAAGCGCTTTCCGCTGGACGTGACTGTATGATTTTGAGCGTAGGCGGGCTGCTTGAGAACCAGGATATTTTTAAGTTAGCTCGCAAGAAAGGTTGTTTTGTATATATTCCTTCAGGAGCAATCTGCGGCATAGATGGATTAAAGGCGCATAAGTTAGCCGGTATCAAGACGGTAACCCTGATAACCCGTAAACCTTCCTCTGCCCTTAAGGATTCTCCTTATGTTATTCAAAATAAGTTAAATCTTGAGGCCTTAAAGGAAGAGAGAGAAATTTTTGAGGGCAGCGCGCAGGAGGCGGTAAGATTTTTTCCTCAGAATATAAATGTTGCCGCCACCCTTAGCCTGGCAGGGCTGGGTAAGGATAAAACCAGGGTAAGAATTATTTGTTCGCCATGTTCAAAAAACATTCATGAAGTAGAGATTGAATCCGAGGCCGGGAAAACCTTTATCCGCTCGGAGAATGAGCCCAGCCCGGATAATCCTAAAACCAGTTATCCGGCTATTTTATCCGCAATCGCAACCTTAAGACAGATTTTTGAAGCGGTGAAGATCGGCACGTAAAATTTATCAGGAGCAAATGAGATCCTTCTCCGCCTTCGGCGGAGAAGGATCAAATTTGCTTCGCAAATTTGAAAGGGGGTGAAGTAAATTATGGCACAGAAAGTAAAAAAGGCGGGAATAAAGAGACAAGAAGGTTACCTCTATTTTGTCGATAAGCATGGCGATATCTCTCGCGCCAAGATGGCGCGGGGCGGCAAAAAAGGCGGTAAAATTGAGAAGGTAGTCAAGGTTGGCGTGGAAAAGAAATCCGGCTATCTTTATTTTGTAGATAAGCAGGGCGATGTCTCCTGCGCCAAGATGGTCAGAGGCGGAAAGAGAAAAAAGAAATAGTCCATTGTTTCGCTTTAGCCCCGCACCTTTTATTTATTCAAGTTCAATATTAAAAGATTGAATAGTAAAAAGGTGCGGGGTAGTTTTTGTAGGTTCTGGTAGAGGAAAGTATAAAACACTTTCCTCTGCCACTGCGAAAATCGCTGAAAGTCATCGCGCGATGAGCGATTTTCTTGCTGAGGGAGTAGGACAGAAGAATGCCGGCAGATGAAATTGTTATCCGCGGGGCAAAGGTGCATAATCTTAAAAATATTAATTTAAGGCTGCCGCGCAATAAACTTATTGTTATTACCGGACTTTCCGGTTCCGGTAAGTCATCGCTTGCCTTTGATACCATTTATGCCGAGGGCCAGCGCCGCTATGTGGAAAGCCTCTCTATCTATGCCCGCCAATTCTTGGGGCAGTTAGAGAAACCCGATGTTGAATATATCGAAGGCCTGTCTCCGGCTATTTCCATTGAACAGAGGACCACCGGAGGCAGCCCCCGTTCAACGGTAGCCACCCAGACCGAGGTCTATGATTACCTGCGCCTTTTATTTGCCCGCATCGGGTGCGTTTACTGTTACGGCTGCGCTCAAGCAATTACCCGCCAGAGCGCCGATGAAATCATCAAGGATATATTGACAAAATTAATTGGCGGGCGGATTGAAATTCTGGCTCCGCTGATCAGGGGCAAAAAGGGAGAATACCGCGATACAGCCAATCAGGTGCAGAAGGCAGGATTTGCCCGGGTGAGAGTTGACGGGGCAATCTATGAATTAGGATTGTTCCCCAGGATTGATAAGTACAAACTCCACAATATCGAGGTAGTGGTGGACAGGCTGATTATCAAGCCCGAAGAGAGAAAAAGGCTGGCTGATTCTGTTGAAACAGCCTTAAAAGTTGGCAAAGGCATAGTCATAATTGCCTGCGCAGGGAAAGACTATGTATTCAGTCAGGAGTATGCATGCAGTAAATGCGGCATCAGTTATACTGAGGTCCAGCCGCGCATTTTCTCTTTTAATTCCCCTTATGGCGCCTGCCCGGCCTGTAACGGCCTGGGAGTCAAGTTTGAATTTGATATTGATTTTATTATTCCCGATAGAGATAGCTCTGTCATTGAGGCAATAGAACCCTGGAGAAAAGGCGGGAGGGGATATCTTATGTACTACCGCAGCCTGTTACGGCAGCTTTGCAGTTCATTGGATATAGATTTAGAAACGCCTTTTAACAAGATCCCGAAGGAAAAACAGAAAATCATTCTTTACGGAAGCCCTGAATTAGTCGGCTCAAGAAGGTATGAAGGCGTTATTCCTCATCTGGAAAGATTATTTAAAGAAACCGAATCTGAGTTCTTGCGCTATGAGATTTCGCGCTATATGTCAAAGGCGCCCTGCCCGCAGTGTAACGGCTCAAGGCTGAAAAAAGAAGCGCTCAGCGTAAAAATAGAGGGTTTATCCATCTATGATACAGCCAGAATGTCTATCGCCGATGCCCTGATTTTTTTCGAGAATTTAAAACTCAATGAGCGGCAAAGGCAGATAGCGCATCAGGTATTAAAAGAAATAAGGCTAAAGTTAAAATTTTGTATTGATCTTGGCCTGGGTTATTTGACTTTAGACCGCTTGAGTTCCACGCTTTCAGGAGGCGAGGCCCAGCGGATACGGCTGGCAACCCAGGTAGGCTCCGGTTTAGTCGGCGTTTTGTATATCTTAGATGAGCCAAGCATAGGTTTACATCGGCGGGATAGCGATAAACTTATTACTACCCTTAAGGCCCTCAGGGATTTAGGCAATACCTTAATCGTAGTTGAACATGATGAGCAAACAATCCGTTCAAGCGACTGGGTGGTAGACCTGGGCCCGGGCGCCGGAAGGCATGGAGGAGAGATTATTTTTAATGGCCCCATAAGCGAGCTTTATAAATGCAGGATATCTCTGACTGCAAAGTACTTAAATAAAGAATTGAATATCCATCCTTCTTTAAATCCGAGAGCAGCAGACGGCAGGAATATGCTTAAGCTCATCGGCGCCAGCGAACATAACCTAAAAAGTATAGAGGTAGGAATACCGCTGGGTTTGTTTGTCTGCATTAGCGGAGTATCCGGTTCCGGTAAGTCAACCTTAATCTATGATATTCTCTATCCTGCGCTTATGCAAAAGTT
This sequence comes from Omnitrophica WOR_2 bacterium RIFCSPHIGHO2_02_FULL_45_21, assembly GCA_001805575.1. GTDB lineage: Bacteria > Omnitrophota > Gorgyraeia > Gygaellales > UBA12090 > 2-02-FULL-45-21. Next base: position 13,742 of record MHGN01000053.1, read on the forward strand.
GTTCAAAAGCAAAGTGAAGGTAGGCCGCTACAGAAGAATCGAGGGCTATGAGTTTATTGATAAGGTGATTGTGGTTGACCAATCTCCTATTGGCAGGACCCCCCGCTCAAACCCCGCTACCTATACCGGCGCCTACAGCCATATCCGCGATATATTTGCCCGGCTTCCGGAATCAAAAGTGCGGGGGTATAAACCGGGAAGGTTTTCTTTTAATCTCCAGGGCGGCCGTTGTGAGGCCTGTATGGGCGATGGCATAAAAAAGATTGAGATGCATTTTCTTCCCCCTGTCTATGTGCGCTGCGAGGTATGCCAGGGCAGGCGCTTTAATGAACAGACCTTAGAAGCCAGGTATAAAGGGAAATCAATTGCTGATGCCTTAGAGATGACCGTTCTCGAAGCGAGGGAATTGTTTGGCAATATACCAAAGATAAAAAATATCCTTGATACTTTATGCGATGTGGGTTTAGGATATATTCAGTTAGGCCAATCCGCTAACCAGCTTTCAGGGGGAGAAGCCCAGCGGGTTAAGCTTTCATCTGAACTGAGCAAGCGCGCAACAGGCAATACCTTGTATATTCTGGATGAGCCGACCACCGGGCTCCATTTTGCCGATGTGGATAAGCTTCTCTTGGTATTGCATCGTTTGGTGGAAAAAGGAAACACCGTTATCGTTATTGAACATAATTTAGACGTTGTTAAGGCGTGTGATTACATCATTGATTTAGGCCCCGAAGGAGGGGATGCGGGCGGTGAGGTAGTTGCCTGCGGCAGCCCTTTTGAATTGACGAAAAACAATAAATCCTATACCGGAAGTTATCTCAAGAAGGTATTAGAGAATGAATAGCGCCGCTAAGAGAAATCCGCATCTGTTTACTGTCTTGCGTCTTGCCTCCTGCGTCCTCTGCCTTGCGTCCTGTGTCTTCTGTTATGCCCAGGATGCCTCGAAAGAAGAGGAAACGTTGCAGGCGGCAAAAAATGCCTTTGAGGACGGGTTTTATGACTTAGGCCTTACTCTCTTTGGACGGTTTCTGGATAAATACCCTGAGAGTCAGTCTGGCCTGGAGGCAAATTTTTACACCGGCCAGTGTTATTTTTACCAAAAAAAATATAACCACGCCATAAAAGTATTCCGCAGCATTCTTGATGCAAAGAACACAGATCTGCCAAAGGATAGGCTCTATTATTGGCTCGCAGAGTCATTTTTTAAGAATAATGATTTTCTCAGCGCCTATCATTTTTATGAGAAATTAGTTACCGAGAGCCCCCGCTCAGAGTATAACGCGCATAGCTTTTATTCGCTGGGCTGGTGTTTATTTGAGCAGGGAAAATTCCGGGAGGCAAAAGAAAAATTCCTTGAGTTCAGGAATAAATTCCCGCGCAGCGTTTTAGCGGATGAGGTAGATTTTAAGGTTGTTGAGTGTCTTTATAATTTAAATGATTACCTTCAGCTTAAGGACTATATTGTCCATTTCTCTGCCGTGCAGGAGCGGAGTGGAAAAACGGCCTTATTGAAATTTTATTTAGCAGAAAGCTATTTTTATCTAGAAGATTATATCAGCGCGATAGATAATTATACTAAAGTTTTAGAGCTCACCGCGGATAGCAATCTTAAGAACTTAGCTTATCTTGGGCTCGGCTGGAGTCATCTAAAACATAACGATTTTTCCTTAGCCAGCGCTAACTTTGAGAAAGTGCTTAAGGCTCAAACGAAAAAAGATGCCAATTCTGAGCGTAGTCAGAGGGTTGAAAGCGCGCTTCTGGGAAAAGCCTTATGCCTTAAGATGAATGCCAGATATCAAGAGGCATTAGATGCGATGGATGAGCTTATAGAACAGGCCAAAATCCCGTCCATCATATTTGAAGCGCATGCAGGCAGGGCAGGGCTTCTTTACGAACTTAGACGTTACCCGGATGCAGTTACTGCCTATAAGGAAGCAATTGATAGTTCAACTACGTTCAGTGTCAACAGCTCATCGATGGAAGGGCTGAGGTACGGCTTGGGGGAGAGCGAGTTTGAGTCAGGAGATTTTAACGCAGCTATAGTAGAGTTTCATGCATTGAGTGAAGATGCCCAGGATATTAAGATGAGAATCTCAAGCTTAGTAAGGCTTGCGCAAGTATATTATGCATCGGGGGACACGCCCAGGGCGATAGATATTTACGAAAAAATTTTAAAGGATTATCCGGATTGCCAAACTTGCGATTATGTGCAGCTCGATTTAGCCCTGACATTGTTAAATGTAAAACGTTATGCCCAGGCAATTGATCTGCTAAAGAAACTCGAGCATGGCGTTTCTGAATCCAGGGTTTTAGAGCAGGTAAACTTTTATTTAGGAAAGGCATATTATGAATCCGCGGATTATCTTAATAGCCAGCAGCGCTTAAGTTATTTTGTTAGTAAGTATCCCTCAAGCAGCCTGATCGCTGAGGCGCTTTTCATTCAGGGGTCAAGTCTTATATTGTTAGAACGTTTTCAAGATGCTTACGACATTTTAAAGCTAACCCTAACCTATAACCAGGAACCGCAGCTGGCAGCTAACCTCGAACTGCAGATGAGCGATTGTTTATATGAGCTGGGAAGAATTGATGAGGCCCTGGAAAGATTAGAGCGCTTGCGTTCAAAATATCCGGATGCGCGAATCTTAAGCCTTGTCTTATGGCGCTTAAGCCGTCATTATTTTGAGTTAAATCATCTTGACCTCTGCAGGCGGTATCTTTTAGAGCTGGTCAACAGTTATCCTGAGGCCTCCCTGTTAGATGATTCCTATTATTTATTAGGTGTATCTTACGAGAGAGACGGCCGCGATCAAGAAGCCATTGATTCCTTTTTAAAAATAAAAACAGGCAAAGAGAGAATGTACCCCGGGATAGCCGATCTCTATAAGTCTATGGGTAAATTTCAAGAGGCTATTTCCTATTATCGTATGAGCCTCGCAGAAAATGTCAAGGATAAATCCCTGGTGCGTTTTAAACTGGCGGAGTCCCTGGAGGAATCCGGCGCGCTGGGTTTGGCGCTTGAAGAATATGCCATTATTTCCGATGAGCCTTTTTTAATGGTGAAAGTAATGCTGCGTTGTGGTAAAATATATGAAAGACAAGAGGACTGGCAGTCGGCAATTAAAATGTATGAAAAAATCACTGCTTTAAAGAACGAGGAGTCTAAATTTGCCAACGAAAGAATAGAAGCGATAAAACGTGACTATCTAACCCGGAGGTGAGCATGGATATCTGGCATATGAATCCCTGGAAAATTTTTTTAGCCGGCGGGCCGATTATGTGGCCGATATTAATCAGTTCGATATGGGCTTTTGCCATTATCATTGAAAAATTATGGCACTTAAGCCGTATCAGGGTTGATGCGCCTACTTTTTTGAAAGGAATTTTAGAGAAGGTTAAACAGCATAAGATAGAAGAGGCGGTTTCGGATTGCGATGCCGCCTCTCATCCTATAGGTCAGCTCTTGAAGGCAGGTATGCTTAAAACCGGCCATGCGCGCCAGGAAATCAAGGAGGCCATAGAGGATGCTTCCTTATATGAGGTTCCGGTGTTAGAAAGAAATCTGAGCGCCCTGGCCACCATAGCCCATATCGCTCCGCTTCTGGGCCTCTTAGGAACGGTGACTGGTATGGTTAGATGTTTTCAGACTATACAGCTAAAAGCAGGCGCCATGCATCCGGTAAGCCCCGGAGACCTGGCCGGCGGTATCTGGGAGGCGCTTCTGACTACTGTCTTTGGTTTAATGGTGGCCATACCGGCATTTATTGCCTATAATTTTCTGGTAAGCAGGGTAAATGGCATAATCTTAGAGATGGAAAGGGCGGCTGTAGAATTAGTCAATCTCCTGACGGAGTAAAGTAGCCAAATGAGATTTAAGAGGAATGTGGAATTAGAGCACGGGTTGCGGCAGATTGATATTACCCCGCTTATTGATATGGTATTCCAGCTATTGATATTCTTTATGCTCACTTCAAGCTTTATTATGTATTCCGGAATCAAAGTCAACCTTCCTAAGGCAGTGACCGCAGAGCCTGCAAGAGAAGAGAATCTAGTCATCGCCATTTCGCGGGAAAATGTGCTTTATCTTGACAAAAAGGTCATCACTAATAGGGAACTTAAGGGTATCTTCAGCCGCGCTAAAAAAGACAATATACCAGTTCTGATTATGGCTGACCAATATGCAAGCATGGGAAGAGTAGTGGAAGTCTGGGATATGGCAAGGGATCAAGGGGTAGAGGAGGTTAATATTGCCACCGAGCGATAAGCCATAATTACCCGTTAAATTTTACTTGCAATAATTTTAAAATATGATATATAAAAATATAGGGCCAGAAAGACAAAATGGAGGTAGCAGTCAATGATTACTGAAATAGGAATTACGGCAGGCGATATATGGCATTATTTAGACCAGCACTATGAAGCGGTAAGCCTTACCCAATTGGTATCAGAGATTAATAGGCCAAAAGACCTTCTGCTGATGAGTTTAGGCTGGCTTGCCAGAGAAGGCCATGTTATTCTGAATCAGGAAAGCGATAATTATAAGGTTTCCCTGAGAAGATAAAAGATGCATAACATAAAGGGAGTAATAGCGACCATAACGGTTATCTTTGTTCTGATTTTAATCATTATGTCAGGCGTTACTCTTCTCCTCTGGACTAATCACGCCAGGATTACGGAAAGACAGATTAAACGTATACGCGCATTTTATACCGCAGAAGCTGCGCTAGCGAGAGCTCTTGATGAACTGAGAAGAACCGGCGCCGTCTCATCTAATCTAAACTTAAATGGCCTTACGGCTAATCTGACCTATAACAGCCCCACCGATAGTGTTACTGCCAAAGTTAACTACTAACAATTTCCACGCCTTTAGCTTCAGCTCTCCAATCTAATTTCCCCGGTCAAGGAAGATCTGCCCTTCGGCAGAAATTTTAGCAGATTTTCCATATGGCGTAGGGGAAAAGGGCGCCCTCAGAGCAACCCTTTCAACAAGCCGCGCTCTTTGAGAGCGGGGATAATCGAAGGGTTGGCCTCGCCCCCCTCGTTATTTAAATAAGTAAATATAAGTAAAAGTAATTCGTTTTACTTTGTTTTAGAATGCTCAATAGTATTACATAATCCTTTGTGTTTCGTGAGGTTTGTGACTTGAAGTATTTTTATGTCAAAAGTAAATCTATTATAATAAACATAAGAAAATACTTGACAAAATTAAAGAACTATGATAAATAGTAAAATACAGTTAGCAAGCTTGATATAATT
>MHGN01000054.1 GCA_001805575.1 Omnitrophica WOR_2 bacterium RIFCSPHIGHO2_02_FULL_45_21
TTGCGGAATAACGCTACCTTGTTGTCGTAATTAACCTTTACGCTGGCGCTGATGTCTTTGATTTTACCGGTGGTGTAACCGGTGGTGCGGCCGGATTTCTGAATTGACATTGCTAATTTTGCTCTAGTAACTCCTTTGGGCAAACCAATCATCATAATCTCGGGTTTCACTGAATGGACATTCTTTGGCCTGGCCAAAGCGGAGTCTATTAAGTTTGCCTCTTTCCCAAACTTAATCTCAATCCAGTTTTCTAAATAGCCGATGATATCTTTGGGCTTCTTGCCGCCGTCGTAAGGCCCGGGCTGGAGGATGGGGTCGCCTTTTTTAGCATTATTGGAATTCGCCAGGACATGGTTATTGCTTAAGATAAAAACTTTTCCGCTCTTCTTGTCTTTAACTAAGCAACCTAAGGTCCCAGCGGTTATTTTATAATGGCCCAGGGATGCCCCGCCTGGCGCCGGACGATAGCGCCCGGAATTACCCTGGGCAACGATTTTACCAACCTCTTCCACATCGGTTTCTACGCGCGAGATTTCCCGGGGGATGAGTTCGTTCCTGGCTAACTTTTTCGCGATGAGCTTTTTCTCTACATAAACCTTAAGGCATAATCTGCCTTGCGGGAAACCGCCCTTTACTTTTTCACCTATACCTATGCCCACCACATTGGATTTTTCTAATAATTTGCCTTCATTACGCCTTAAGGCATTAACTACAACCTGATTAGTGATTTTTCCCATTTTGCTTTCCTTTAGCCTTGAGTTTTTAATCTGCCTACTTCTTCCACGTCTGTTTCTATGCCGTTTAGTTTTCGCGGAATTAATTCATTTTTCTGTAATTTGTTTCTGGGCAACTTTTCCCGGACGTAAATTTTAATGCACTGTCTTGGGGTGGAAATACCCTTTATTATTTTGGTGCCGATTCCCACTCCGACCACATTGGGATTAAGAAGCAATTCTTCCTCATACCGCTGCTTAATCCTTTGGATATTCACCCCGCCATTCCTTCCATAAAATTACCCCCTGCCCTTAAGAAAAGCAGGGTTCATCTTTAAAGCCTCATATCCTTAGCGATAATCTTACGAAAAGGCCGCCTGGCATGATTGATAAACTCATTATAATCAGTGAGGAAGCTGACAAATCTATTCAAATCTACCACCCCATTTATCAAAAAAGGATTATAACGGTTCTCTGTTATCTTCCTAAAGTCTTCTCGTAAGCGCCTTGAGCGAGACATTTCAAGAAGCTCTCTTTTATCTTGCTGGCTAAGCGTGAAACCTTTTCCTGTATTCCTCATATTTGCCTCCCAAATCAAACAATTTAAAATAATCCTTAAGGACAATCCAATCTAATTTATTTTTATGGAATCCAAGCAGGGATTCTATATCTAAATACTCTTTAGCGGCTCTTGTCTTGTCATTTGCTAATGCCTGTATTTTTAATCCGATTATATCTTCCGGTAACAGCACTCTCACCTTCATTGAGAATATTTCCTTTTCCTCTGCCCGTTCTAACATTTTACGAGAAATATTCCTGTGCGCCAGAATAAAATCAACTTCGCCAAAAAGCCTATCTTTAGACACATATTGGGCCACTTCATCGCTTTTATACAGACAGCGGTAGCCTCGCGTTTTCAAAATCCCATCCACCTTTAACCAATCGTCAGAATTAATGATAAAATCCAGATCTATGGTCGCCCGTGGCGCTCCCTGGGCACCTAAAGCAAACCCACCCATTAAGGCATAACGGACACCTTCTTTATGAAAATCCTTTCCTATCAACCTTAAGACCGCCCGAAAGTCCATTATACAGTTCGTCTGTATTTATAATACAAAAAATCCGCGCTTAAGAGCGTGAGCAGGGTAACGGCATTGGCAAAAATAATGATAGAATCTTTTAGATATATCCCGTATAAAATCCAGAGGCTTACCCCCGCAGAAAGCTGTAGTAAAGTAACTAAGCTTAGATCTTTAGCTGACTTGGTGGTATACATCTTTAAGACCTGGGGGATAAAGGCGAAACTGGTCAGGCCGGCCGCAGTTAAGCCAATCAGTTTCCAGAACATTGAATGTACCGTTTCTTCTTATGGCTGCGGCTAGCGGAAGCCGCACCATTGCCCTCTGGCTTATGCCGGAAATCAAAGATATGGCCGAAGATCCTTGGGAGCGAGCGGATGAAGAATGCCATATCCTCAAAGCTTGTTATAGATATTAAGCGGTTAAATATAAACTCAGGATTTAAGGCGATGCCGTAAAGCGACTGCACAAGTTTCATTATCGTATCCACGGCGATAGGGCTTGTCATTACCGGCTCCTTCATATCAAAAGCGCGCCAATCCTGGGTTTTTAGCCAACCGTTCACTTTACATTCCTCAAATAAAGGCGAACCCGGATAGGGGATTACCACTGTTGCCTGCATTGTGTAGGCATAACCTTTTCTGAGCAGCCACTTTCCCAATTTTAAGGTATTCAGCGCTTCTTGATAAGTCTCCCAGGGATAGCCGAACATAATGGTAATATGAGGATAGAGCCCGCATCTGCGCGCTAATTTGCAGGAATCAATGATATTCTCCACCTTTACATCTTTATTTATCCTATTCAGGGTATTTTGATTTGCCGATTCTATACCGAATAATAACAGGCGAAAGCCCGCTTTTTTCATTAGTTTATAATCCTCTTCAAGACAAGCTCCAAAACGCATATTACAGTCAAGGTTAATTTTACGGTTATAGCCGCGTTCAAGCATACCCTGACAAAAATCCCTTAACCACTCGCCGGCCTGGAATGTGCCCGAGTCATCCATAATTTCCCTCACGCTATAATCTTCAATCAGATGACCTATCTCATCAAGCACATTCTCTACCGAGCGGCTCCTGAAGCTGGTATACATTGTCGGCCAAGAGCAGAAGGTACATTTTGCCCACCAGCAGTCGCGGCTGGACATAATATAAGTGCCGGGGGTATTCTTATAATTACCGTTTTCATAAGCATAAAGCTCCCATTTAGTCAAATTGCGGTCAATAAACGGCAGGGTATTTAAATTATGGTTAAGCTGGAATTTACCGGTATTTTTGGTTTGGCCGTTTTCGCGGTAGTAGATGCCCGGCTCTAATTTAGCGGATAGCGGATAAAGCGGAATGGCGGATAGTTTTGATTCTTTAATTGTATTGCATAAATTAAGCAAAAGAAAGTCATAATCGCCGCCGGTGAGCACAAAATCAACCTGGCTGTTTTGAAAAGATTCTTCCGGCAGGGCAGTAACATGGTCACCAAACAATATACACCTGACACCTGACACCTGACACCTGAGACTATCAATTATCTTCCAGTGTTCTTTGATCACCGGGGTCTTGCTTTCAAAGACAATTAGATCCGGCTTTTCATCTGCGACAAAATTATAAAATCTTTCCAGGCTCCAGCCTTCGGCAATACAATCATTCCAGAGGACATCATAACCTGCTTGTTTTAAAAGAGTTGCGGCTGTCGCAGGAACTACCGGATAGATGTATGTCGGCTTATTAAAATACTGGAACTGACGATTTTGGGATAAAAGAGGGACACCCTTGGAAGTATCTAACGGTGGATATGAAATTACAACCTTCATTCTTCTTTTAGCTTCGGGGATAACAGCCCTTTTATGAAATACAAACCATATATAAGGTGACTTATTATTATACCCCGGAAGACAAAAAAGGTCAAACGAAAGTCCTTGCTAATGCTTGAGATAAAGGCAAGCGCGAGGTATAGGGCAACAGCCGAAATATAGAGGAGTTTAAACGCGGGATTTAAAAAAGAAAGGAGGAACCCGATAATCAGTCCGAATACTAACAGTGAAGGCAGGAAATAAACAAATTTAAGCGAGGTCTGGGGAAATCTTTTGACAAAATAACCCCTGTGCAGCGCGTAGTTGGCAATCTGCCGCAGGTGTCCGATAAAAAGGCTGCGGCGATGATGATAAACCAAAACCTCGGGGTCATAAATAATTTTCTTTTTTCGGTTCTTTATGATTCTTAAACATAAAAAGGTGTCTTCTCCGGGCCAAAATTTGGTATTAAAGCCGCCCAGCTCCCGGATTACTGTTTTTCTAATCAGGAAGTTACAGGAAGGAAAATCATCAACGTATCTTTTTCTTCTTGGCTGATAGCGATAGACGAACTGCCCGCTCATAAGCCACGAGCTGTAGACCAAACCGCTTGCCTTCTGATTAATGTTGTCTGAATCAGCCGTTACCGCGGGGCCTCCTACAGCGTCTATTTCATTATCTTCAAAATGCCTTAACGCCTTAGTCAGCCAATCTTTAGCCGGATAGGTATCGTGATCAAGAAATGCCAGAATCTCACCTTGTGCCTGGGATATGCCGATGTCCCTTTTTTGCGGAGGCGTTAGTTCACCCGTAGGAATGGCTCTTGTTCTCGGGCAATTTAAGGTTAGCTCGCTATCCGGCAAGACTAATATTTCAAAATCAACGTAATCTAAGCGAAGGCAATATGCGATACATTCCCTTAAGTAAGGATTATCCCCTTTTACCGCGACGATAATCGAAACGGTCATAGTATTTAAGGATATATGTCCTATACCAGACTGCCATGGTATCCCTCCAGGTAGTCCATATCGCCTCCAGCCCGACCCTGCCGTAACGTTTGGAGTTAAGCACAATCGGCGCCTCGGCAATCTTATAACCTAACCTGTGCACGTTAACTAAAATCTCTAAGTCATACCCATAGGCCTTTACCAAGATCCTGGGAAAAACCTTCTGCAGGACTTCATATTTAAACAATTTTAAGCCGGTCTGTGTATCCCTGATCGGCAGCCCGAATAACAGTTTGATCAGGAAAAAATACACCCTGCTGACTATTCTTCTGTCAAAAGGATAATATAACCGCGAATTGGGATGGAGTTTTGAGCCGATAACTACATCCGCCTCGTCAAGCCGCATAATATCAAAGAGGGTCTGCACCTGGGCCGGGTGAAGCTCCATATCGGCATCCAAAAATACAATATAATCTCCCGTCGCTAGCCGGAAGCCTACCTTAAGCGCCCTACCTTTGCCGCGATTATGCTTGATTTGTTTAACGATTATGTTGGAATGCCCTTCTGCGGACTTTAAGGCATTGTTATAGGTATCATCTTTACTGCCGTCGTCAACGACGATGAGCTCATACCTACATCCGAATTCCTCAAAAACCCTGATTGTCTCAGATAAACTGGCAGCGATCATATTTCCTTCGTTGTAAGCAGGAATAATGACCGATATTTGGCCTTTGATGTATTTCATTTTAAATAGCCGCTCTCTGGCTTTGCCTATCAGAAGGCAAACCACTGCCCGCTGCCTTGAACGCTGACCTCAGGTTAACGATGAATATGAGCAGGGAAAAAACCGTTGATATACCAGCCACCCAGAGCGTTGTTTTGTGAAACAGGCAGATAGCGATAATTTCTAAGATAACCAGCGCAATCAATGGTTTTATAAAATTATAGCGCTCAATGGATAACTGATAATACCATAAAACATTACTTAGGGCATAAAAAAGCATACTGATACTAAAAACCCTCCCCAGCATGATAACTTGTTCGTTGACGCTGCCGGCCAAAAGATGAAAAATAAAGCGCGGAAACAGGTTGAATAATGCGGCCGCGGCAAAGCTTAAGATAAAGGCAAAAGTGATGCTGCGCTTTAAGATTTCCCTGGAATTAATCTTTACCGCGTGCAGGTTAGCAACGCGCGCAAACATAACCACATAGGCCATCCCCGATATAGAGAGAATAATCTTTCCTATCATTTGAGCCAGAGCATAATCCTCAGCCTCAATTTTAAAGAAATGCTTTATGAGAACCATATCAATATTCGTAAGCAAGGCAAAAGACAATGAGACCGCCAGAACCGGCAGTATATATAGATAGTGTTGTTTTAAGGCAATTTTTTCTTTTGCAATACCCGCCAGCAATAACTTAAGCGGCCAGATACTGACCAGGATGGCAATAAGTATAGACAGCAAAAAGCCAAAAAGCGCTCCGCCCAGGGCATCGGAAAAATTTCTTACTAAGCCGATAGAAAAGGCTAATTTCAGAAACCCGGCGCCAATCCCAATAACTGCCAGCCATTTAAATTTCTCTAATCCCTGCAGCCCTCCGCTTACCACAGCCGTTATGCCGCTTAAAAAGAATATCGCCGCTAAGAGGGTAATGCTGTCTAACGAGCCAATCTGTAAAAACCCGGCAATATGATCCTTAAACAGAATAATCAGAGAGAATACCGCTATACTAAAGCATGCGGCGTGGAATAACAACTTCTGCCAGAGAGCTTTTAGCTGCTGGTCATTTTTCCGCGCGTTGTGGGTTGAGACGTGCTTGGTAACCATAGTCGTAAAAGCAGCCGCGGGAACTGAAATAATAACAAGTAATGATAAAAGAGAATTTAGGGATGCAAAAATATCCCTGGATACCAATCGCAGCATTGCCAGCTGATAGAGGAGGCTAAAAAAAGACCCGATGCTGTTAGCGAGAAACATTATGATATTATTTTTAGCGAAAGTGTCTAAACGCATAGTGCGTAATGCTCTCCTTACTAACCGCGGGGGTTTGAGGAAAGGTTATAAATAAGAATTGGCGAGTGAGTTTTGGTAAGCTAATTCAAATAACGACTTTTAGAAAGCGGCGGCTTCCAGCCTTGATTATTCCTGATGCCAAAACCGTAAAATTCTCATCTTTTATCTTCTTATCAAGGAAACTCACTCCACCTTGCTGAATTAGGCGCCGGGCTTCATTTCTGGACTTCACCAGGCCGCTTTCGGTAAGGATATCCAGAATCTTCTTTTGGGTATTTATGTTGTATTCGGGGATACCGGTAGGAACTGCTTTATGGCTAAATACCTTTTCAAATGCGCTCTTTGCCTCTTGGGCCTTTGATATGCTATGATACTGACTGATGATTATAACAGCCAATTTCTCCTTGGCTTCTTTAGGATGGAGCCGCTTAATTTCCGGTAAATCCTCATCAGTAAGAAGCTCATAGTATTTATACATAAGCGCATCGCTGATAGACATAATCTTGCCAAAGATCTCATCCGGGGATTCGTTTATGCCGATATAATTTCCCAGGGACTTACTCATCTTATGCACGCCATCGGTTCCCTCTAAAAGGGGCAGCAGCATAATTACCTGTTCTTCCTGGCCGTAATCGCGCTGGAGTTCTCTTCCCAGAAGCAAATTAAACTTCTGGTCTGTGCCGCCGATTTCCAGATCCGCTTTCAAATGCACTGAATCATACGCCTGCAGCAGAGGATAAATAAATTCATTAATCCGGATTTCCCTTTGCTTCTTAAGCCGTTGTTGAAAATCTTCCCTGGCAATAATCTGAGAAACCGAGGCATGGCGCATCAAGGCGGTAAATTCATATATTGACATCTTAGAAAACCAATCATTGTTAAAGACCATTTCGGTTTTCTTGGGGTCTAAGATTTTATAAACCTGTGATTTGTAGGTTGAGGCGTTTCTTTTGATATCCTCATCAGACATCGGCGGGCGGGCCTTATTTTGACCGCTGGGATCCCCTATCCGGGCGGTAAAATCGCCGATAAGGAATAAGACGGTATGCCCTAAATCCTGGAATTGACGCAGTTTACTTAAGAGGACGGTATGCCCTAAATGCAGGTCGGCCGCGGTGGGGTCAAACCCCGCTTTTATTCTAAGCGGGGTTTTGGTTTTATTGCTCCGGGTAAGCTTATGCTTTAGTTCATCCTCGCTGATCAGCTCAAGGCAACCGCGTTTAAGCTTATCCAGCTGGCCTAAAGCATCCATATTAAACCCTGGCAGATAGGCCTATCTTTGCCTGTTCAACATCAATCTTGATTACCTTTACCCGGAGTTTATCTGCTGGTTTTAATTTTTCAAGAGTTTCTTTATCTATCTCGCTAGAATAAACTAAACCTTCGAGGTTCTCGTTTATTTTTACAAATACCCCGAATTGAGCGAGCTGCGCTACTTCAACCTCAAGAACTGTATCCAAAGGATAGGCCTTTGCTATTTCCGGCCAGGGGGACGGCTGAAGCTGTTTCAGGCCTAAAGATATCCTGCGGTTCGCCCCATCAACAGAAAGAATGAGCACCTCCGCTTTTTGCCCTTTCTTGAGAACATCCTGCGGATGGGCAACTCTTTTTACCCAGGACATATCAGAGACATGGATCATCCCTTCAAGATTATTATCTAATTCAATAAATGCTCCGTATTCGGTGAACCCCCTGACTTTTCCTGTAATTTTAGTGCCTAGCGGGTATTTTACTTCGGCCTCAAGCCAGGGATTTGTCTCAAGTTGCTTTACGCTCAGGGAAATCCTGCGTGCTTCTTTATCGGTGCTTATTATTTGAACCTCTATGATATCACCAACCGCAAAGAGCCCTTGAGGGCTGGTAATCCGCTTTGCCCAGGAAATCTCTGAAATATGAATCAGCCCCTCAACCCCTTTCTCCAATTCCACAAATACGCCATAGGGCAGAATATTCACAACTTTACCTTTTACTTTTAAACCTTTGGCATACTTACTCTCTATCTGGGCCCAGGGGTCCGGCAGCCTCTGCTTCAGGCCCAATGAAACCTTGCCTTCTTTGCGGTCAAGATTCAAAATCATTACCTCTATCTTATCGCCTGCCGCCAGGATTTCAGAGGGATGCGAAATCTTCACCCAGCTCATATCCGTGATATGCAGGAGCCCGTCAACGCCGCCTAAATCTATAAAGGCGCCGAAATCGGTAATGCTTTTAACCGTGCCGGTTCTCTCCTCGCCGATTTTTAATGCCGACCAGAGCTTCTCGCGTCCCTCCGCCTTTTCTTTACTTACTGCTTCTTTGCGCGAAACGATGATACTGTGGCGCATATTATTTAATTTCACCAGCTTGAATTTAAACAATTTATTCATTATTTCCTGGTCGGTCATATTCCTGAAGGTAGCAAGCGAAACCGGCAGGAACCCCTCGATACCGGAGATATCAGCGATATATCCTCCCTTAATCTTTCTTCTTACGCTGCCCTCAACTAACTCTCCCGATTCAAAACAACGCACTATCCTATCCCAACCCTGCAGTTTGTTAGCTTTTTCCTTTGATAGAACGACCGTGCCGGCATCATCTTCAATTGAATCCACATAAACATCTACTTCTTTGCCGATTTCAAGATCGGACGGCAAAAACTCATGAATGGCAATTATCCCTTCAGATTTATAGCCGATGTCAACCATAACCTCTTTAGACCTTATAGCCACGATCTTTGCCTTAACCACCTGTCCATCCCTGATTGTCTTAAAAGTACTTTCGTAGAGATCCTTAAGTTCCTGCGTTTTTTCTTCAACCATTACAGACACTCTCCTTAATGAGCCCCGCCAACGGCGGGGCGAATTAATCCCGAAGCGTGCGAAGTAAATTTCGCCCCGCCCTGCCTACCGGTAACGCAGGCAGGGCGGGGTATTTCAATCTGCTATTATCTTATAATTTCATCGCGTTGTCAAATATATATTTTAATTTTAATTGCTGTATTTGTTTATGGACATACTGGGCAATTTCGGAATAAGAACGGCTTGAGCTTAGATAAACCGGCTGTCCAAAAATTACCTTGATTCTGGCTAACTTAATCATTTTATCGCCCTTGCCCCATGCGCTCTTACTGCCTGAAATCCATGCCGGAATAATCGGCACCCCTGCCCGACAAGAGAGCAGAACAAAACCGTAGGTTATATTCTGCATTTCGCTCTCCAGGCTTCTTGTGCCTTCAGGAAATACCACTAACCCTGCGCCAGCTTTAAGCCTGCGCACCGATTCTCTTACCGCGGAAAAATCAGCTGACCAGCGCTTTATGGGAAATGCGCAAACCTTACGCAGCAACGCCGCAAAGAACCGGTTTCTAAAAAGAGTGTCGCGCGCGGCAAAGTTGAGCACCCGGGGACAGGCGGCGCCTAAAATTACAGGGTCCAAAAAGCTGCTATGATTGGAAACCAGCACAAAGCCACCCTGGCGCGGGATAAGTTTCCTGCCTTTTATCTCCAGATGAAAGAATAACTTGCTGAGGACAAATGCGGACAGTTTTAACAAGCGGTAAATAAACATCAGCGGAGCATACGAATGAGTTTTTCACCTAACACCAGTAATTCGCGTGCGCGTTTTAATGTCCGGGCCTCGCTGTAAAGGCGTAAGGCAGGCTCAGTGCCGGAGGCCCTGAACATAAGCCAGCTTTCGTCGTCACAGATGAGCTTTATGCCGTCATAATCCTTGACCTGGACAACCTTCCTGCCTAATAATTCGCCGGGTAAATCCTTCCTTTCGGGTGCGAGCCACTTTTCAAGCTTGAGGTCGCGGCGCAAATAATAATACCTGCCAAATTGTTTTTCCATCAGGTAGAGGATTTCTCCAAGCGTCTTTCGACGATAAGAGATCATTTCTAAAATCAGCAGTCCGCTAACGATTCCATCGCGCTCCGGGATATAGCCCTTTACCCCCATCCCGCCTGCCTCCTCTCCGCCAACCAGAATATCTTCTTTTTCCATCAGGCCTGAGATGTATTTAAATCCCACGGGCGTCTCATAAAGCTTAACCCTTAAGAATTTTGCGATCTGATCAATCATTGTTGTGCCGGCAATGGTCTTGACAATACCTCCTGACCATCCTCTATCTTGATTAAGATGCAACGCCAATAAACCCAATATTTTTTGCGGATGGATAAATATGCCGCCTGGGCCCACCAGGCTCAAGCGGTCAGCGTCTCCGTCCAAAGCAATACCTATATCAAAGCCTCCTTTCTTAACCCGCTGTTTTAACTCTTTTAGATTTTCCTCCAGCGGCTCAGGGCTTATGCCTCCGAAGGAAGGATTTATGCTATTACGGATAAATTCTAATCTGATGCCCGTTCCTTTAAGTACTTCGGCTATATAACTATCGCCGGAGCCATGCATAGCGTCAATGAGAATTTTAAATTTATTTACCTTGAGCTGCTTAAAATCAATGTATGCGCGGATGAATTTTATATAGTCGCTGATTAGATTTTCTTTCTTAACATTTGGATTACTTGAATATTTTACCCTTGAGCTGCCTAAACGTTTTTCTACTTCCTGCGTCACCTCGGGGCCCGCCGCTCCCCCGCTTGAAACCTTGAGCTTAAAGCCGTTATATTCAGCGGGGTTGTGCGAGGCAGTGATCATGATGCCTAAATCCAACTTTTTATTTTTTACCGTAAAACTTAATGCCGGCGTCGGGATAATCCTATCCGAAAGAAAAACCTTAATTCCGTTGGCGCTTAAAACTCCTGCGGCAAGCTCAGCAAAGCGGCCTGACATAAAACGGCTGTCATATCCCACCGCTGCCTTCTTGCCGGGGCCTAAATAATCAGCCACTGCCTGAGTTACAAGCATAACATTCGCGAAGGTATAATCCTCTCCAATAACTGCCCGCCAGCCATCAGTTCCGAATTTTATCTTAGGCATTTCGTAATTTCTCAATCGCCTTCTTTTTGTCCTTTGCCTTAAAAATATACGACCCGCAGGCAAGCACGTTTGCTCCTGCCTTTACGGCGGCTTTCGCGTTTTTGTCATTAATCCCCCCATCAACAGCAATGTCGCCTTTGTAAAAAGAGCGTACCTCGGCAATCTTAGGGACTACTTCATACATAAACTTCTGCCCTCCAAAACCCGGATGGACGGTCATCAGCAAAACCATATCCGCACTATCGCAGAGGGCTTTTATTTTTGCTGCCGGAGTCCCTGGATTAAGGGCAACGGCAAGACTTAGGCCTCTTTTATGCAGGGACCTCGCCTGCTTACGAAAATCCGAAGCGCTGATGGTTTCAATGTGTAGCGTAATCATACCTGCGCCTGCCTCAACGAAGCGCTCAATGTACTTTAAGGGCTGCTTAATCATAAGATGCGCCTCAAATGGCAAATCCGTATGCGCGCGCAGGTCTTTGATAATTGCCGGGCCGATACTGATATTGGGGACAAAATGGCCGTCCATAACATCAATATGCAGGAAATCTATGCCCAGGCTCTCTACGGATTTAACCTCATCGGCAAGACGCGAAGAATCAGCGGCTAATAAAGAGGGAGCGATCTTAATCTTCATGTAATGTCTGAAAAGGCTTAACCTTTTCATTACTTATAGAGGCCTTTTTTCTCAATATACTCATATACTTCCTTCGGTAAATAATAGCGCACTGATTCTCCATTTTTAATCCGCTGGCGCAGGCGGAATCCTGAAATATCAATCGCTTCAATGGCAAGCGGCAGAAGCGCCTCGCTGAGATTCTTCAGCGGATAATCCGGCCTTGTGGCAACTACGAATTTCGCTAATTTCATTACCTCAAGTATATCCTTCCAGCTATCTAAATAACCAAGGGCGTCAGAGCCGACAATAAAGAAAAATTTCTTAACTTCAGGATAGGCCTGGCGCAGGTTTCTTAAGGTATCGATAGTATAGGATTTGCCTTTGCGTTTTATTTCCAGAGCCAGCGCTTCGAAATACGGATTATCTTTCACCGCCATGCTTACCATCTTGAACCTCTCTACAGCCGCAAGCAAATCCTTTTCTTCTTTATGCACCGGAAGATACACTGGAATAAAAAAAACCTTATCTAAGCCTAACTTCTGCCTTACTTCATCAGCAAGTATAAGGTGGCCGTTGTGTATGGGATTGAAAGACCCCCCCAAGATGCCTATCTTCATCTTAATTTACCCAAGGTTTGTTTAGCGGATCTGTCCATTTCCGAATATTATATATTTGTAGGTAGTCAACTCTTCCAGCGCCATAGGGCCACGGGCGTGGATTTTATCTGTGGATATGCCGATTTCGCTGCCTAAGCCAAATTCATAACCATCGGTAAAACGGGTCGATGCGTTCGCATAAACGCAGGCTGAATCAACCTGCCGCATAAACTTTAATGCATTCTGATAATTTTCGGTGACGATAGCATCGGAATGGTGCGAGCCGTAATGGTTAATGTGCATAACTGCCTCGTCAATATTCGCAACAACTTTAACCGATAAGATAAGGTCGAGGTATTCGCTATGCCAGTCGATTTCTTTTGCTTTATTTATATCTTTGACGATTTTACGCGTTTTCGGACAGCCGCGGATTTCTACTCCCGCATCCTTGTATCTCTTGAGCATTCTCAAGAGGAAAACATTAGCAATACCCTTATGCACCAAGAGGGTCTCCATCGCATTACAGACCCCGGGCCTGGAAACCTTGGCGTTAAAACAGATATTCTCAGCCATGTCCGTATTCGCAAATTCATCCACAAATATATGGCAGACGCCTTTATAGTGCTTGATCACCGGGATTTTTGAATGTTCCTGGACAAAGCGGATTAGCCCTTCGCCGCCCCGGGGAATAATCAGATCAATATATTCATTAAGGCCAAGGAGATAACTTAAGCTTTTTCGTTCGCTGGCCTCTATAAAGCTTATCGCGCCATCAGGAATAGATGCCTTCCTTGCTGCCTCATGCAAAATCTCATAAATTACCCTGTTAGTGTTAATCGCTTCAGAGCCGCCTTTTAGAATAACAGCATTTCCGGACTTAAGGCACAAACCAATGCAATCGCTGGTTACATTCGGCCGAGCTTCATAAATAATTCCTATAACGCCGATGGGAACTCTTATCTTTTGTATCCAAAGGCCATTTGGCCTAAGCCAGCCTCTGATTACTTCTCCGAGCGGGTCAGCGAGTGATGCTACCTGACGCAGGGAGTCTGCCATCAAGCGAATGCCTGCATCATTCAGGCTAAGCCGGTCTATCAGCGCTTTTGATAAATTCTTAGCCGAAATCAAATCCTTTTTATTTTCTCGGATTATCTCTCGGTAATTTTTTTCCAGCGCTTGCGCCATCTTGATTAGCGCTTGCTCCTTTAATTTAGAAGATAAAACAGCTAACTCATAAGAGGCTTTTTTCGCCTTAATCGCTAATCCCCTTAGTTTTTTCATGCTCATATCCTCTAAACTTTTCAAAAAACCTGCCAGGCTCAAACCTTGTTAACCTCGCAGGTTTAGAAGGTTAATCATAGTATCACCAGATTATCCCGATGGATTACTTCCTCTTCCAGGCGCCTGCCTGCCTCGCCTGCGCGAACAGGCATCCCGATGTGAGGTTGCAATTCGCAAGCGGAAAAGTTGACCTTACCCCTGGCAAATTCACTGCCTGCAGGGTCAGCGATGCTCACGGTTTCATTTTGCTTAAAGTTCCCCCGAACGCTGATTATTCCTACGGAGAGTAAACTTTTCCCATTCTTAATAAGCGCATTCTTTGCTCCCTGATCAACAATAATAGTTCCTCTGGCTCTCCCCCCATAGGCTATCCAGCGCTCTCTGGCTTTCAGGCTTGCGCCCTGAGCCGGGAAAAAAGTCCCCACAGGTTCGCCACGCGCGGCTTTTAGAAGCGCATCAGGAGATTTTCCGCTGGCTATAATAGAGGATATTCCTGAACCTGTGGCTATTTTAATTGCCTCTAACTTGCTTGACATACCTCCGACACAGCCCTGCTTGTCCTGCGAGGGCTTACCGAGCTTTTCAGTATTGCAGCATAAACGGTTTATTTCCGGGGTTATTTTCTCAACTACCGGTATGACCTGCATTTGCGGCAAGCGATATAGCCCTTCAACATCGGATAAAATAACTAAAAGGTCAGCTCCCAGCAATACAGCTACCAGCGCCGAAAGCTTGTCATTATCGCCGAAGCGGATTTCGTCAGTGGCGACGGTGTCATTCTCATTGATCACCGGCAACACTTTGTTTTTTAATAAATTCGCCAACGTATGCCTTACGTTCAAATAACGCTTTCTATTCTCAAAGTCCTCCCAGGTAAGCAAGAGCTGGGCGCAAAGCCGATTATGCTTTTTGAGTAACCTGCGGTAGATGCCCATAAGCTCACTTTGTCCGATGCTGGCTGCTGCCTGGAGGCCGGAAATTTCCTGAGGCCTTTTCTTTAATTTCAATATGGACATTCCGCAGGCTATGGCTCCTGATGAAACCAGAACTACCTCTATGCCTTCATTTATCAAGCCATTGAGCTGCTCAATAATACTACTTATGTATTTCAGGTCAATTAAGCTGCCTCTGGGGCTAATCAGGCTTGAGCCTGTCTTAACTACTATGCGCAAGAAGCTTTTTTTGGATTGCATTGAGTAATCTATCCAACCCCTGGGATTCTAAAGCTGAAATCGAAATAACCATTTCTTTTACCTTCTGCTTGAAGAGAGCCAGATTTTCTTTTGCCTGAGGTAAATCCATTTTATTGGCAACCAATATCACGGGCTTCTTAAATACTTCCTCACTGTAAGATTGCAACTCCTTTTTTATGACACGATAATCCTCAAAAGGGCTCCTGCCGTCAACGCCTGCCATATCCATAAGATGCACCAGGACTTTTGTCCTTTCAATATGGCGCAGGAATCTGTCTCCCAGTCCTTTACCGAGATGCGAATCCTTTATCAAACCCGGGATATCCGCAACTGAAAAAGCAGCGCCTTCCCTGCTGACTATCCCTAAAACCGGCTCTTTGGTAGTAAAGGGATAACCCGCAATCTTAGGATGGGCATTTGAGATTTTGGAAATTAAAGTAGATTTACCGCTGTTGGGAAATCCTATCAGGCCGGCATCGGCAATCAGCCTTAGGTCTAAGATTAATTCTTTTTCTTCGCCGGGAGCTCCCTGCAGCTCCTGCTCAAGCTTCGCGTGCACGCTTCCCTTGCCGCCCTCACCGCCTCTGGCAGCAATAAATTCCTGACTATCTTCAAGCAGTTCTCTTAAGCGGCAATTTGTCCGGCTGTCTATGGTTAAAGTCCCCAGCGGAACAACGATAATTTTATCCTGCCCATCGCGGCCTTTTTTACGATTGGACATCCCCTGTCCGCCCTTTTCAGCGGTAAAATGCTGGCGGTATCTAAAATCATAGAGAGTATAGAAATTTTTATCGGCGCGGACGATTACATTCCCGCCCCTTCCTCCGTCTCCGCCGTCAGGCTTTTTGTAACGCCAATATTTATCTTTATAGAAACTGTAAGCGCCCTTACCCCCCGCTCCGGCCTTTACGGCTATTTTGACATTATCAACAAACAAGAAAATCTCCTCCGGCGATAACTTTTGGCTGCGGCTATTCGGTTGCCGCACCATCAGCCCTCTGGCTGTCAGCGATTTTCGCAGTGGTATGGGAAATAGAAAAGCCCAAAATCAAGCTAAAGTAATTTCCTTAATCTTTACCCTTGAAAGTTGCTGGCGGTGGCCTTTTTTGCTTTTGCTTGATTTTCTGCGCCGGAACTTAAAAGCGATGACTTTCTTGTCTTTAAAATTGCGCACGACTTCGGCGAGCACCTTTGCGCCCAAGACAAATGGCGCGCCAACTTTTACCTCATTATCATTAGCAACTAAGAGCACCTTATCAAAATTAATCTCATCCTTCGGCTTGAGGCCCAGCTTTTCCACATCTATGACGCTGTCCCTGCTTACCTTGTATTGCTTTCCGCCGGCTTCAATTATTGCATACATCTTTATTCTCCTTAATCAGCAGCTGCCTCTTTAAGACCTATACGATTTTTACCTCTTCAATATGAGCGTTGGGAGCTAAAGTAAATCCTATGCGCGCCCTGAAACGCCTCTCAATCACCTGCACAGATTTTTCATTCTCTTTTAGAAGCAGGTTAATCACATCCGGATGGGCGGTAACCTGGGCGTCGCGCTTGGCAGAATCTTCGGAGAATATTCTTTTGAGTTCCTTTAAAATCCAGATAGCCATAGTTGAGGCCGATTTTATCTTACCCCTGCCAAGACAATAAGGACAACTTGCATAGGAAAGGCTTTCTATCGCCCGATAGACTCTTTCTCTGGTCATTTCCACCAGTCCGAATTTAGAGATACCGATAATTTCATATTTGGCGCGGTCATTTTTCAGGTCATCTTTTAATACCCGCAAAACCTCTCTCCGGTTTTCTTCCTTTTCCATATCAATGAAATCAATGACAATAATCCCGCCCAAATCCCGTAACCGTAATTGGCGGGCCACTTCCCTGGCGGCCTCGGAATTAACGGCAAGCGCCATGCGCTCCGGGTCATATTTTTTTCGAAAACGCCCTGAATTTACATCAATAACCACCAACCCTTCTGTCGGCTCAATGATTAAATAGGCTCCTGATTTTAGGTAAACGTTACGTTCGTAAATCCGGGCAATTTGTTTTTCGATATTCTTGGCGGCAAAAAGGTTCTGCGTGCTCTCATATAACTCTATCTTTTTAATCAGATCGTCGGAGAATACGCGCAGGAATTTATAAATCCTTTTGTATTCCTCTTTAGCATCAACTATTAATTTTGAAATTTCTGCGCCAAAAGAATCACGGATAACCCGCAGCACCACATCGTAGTCCTCGTAAATTAACGCAGGCGCGGGGCTTCTTTGCGCGTGAGAGCTAATCCTGCGCCAGAGTTTAATCAAAAACAGGATATCGCGCTGAAGCTCGCGCTTGCCTTTGCCTTCGGCAACTGTGCGCACAATATAACCAATATCAGTCGGCACATTTACTTCCTCAAGCAATCCTAAGAGCCTTGCCTTCTCTTCACGATTATCAATGCGCCGGGAAACCCCCCGGTGGGCATCTTCAGGCATAAGCACGAGGTATCTGCCGGCAAGCCCAATATGAGTGGTAAGGCGCGGCCCTTTAGTCCCGATGGGCTCTTTGACTACCTGGACTAAAACCTCCTGTCCCTTTTTAAATTCTCTTTGCGACGTGGCAACCGGCGCAATAGGCTCAATAGGATCAACCGCGTCTGAGAGATAAAGAAAGCCCTTCATCTTTAGGCCTATATCTACAAAGGCAGCTCCGATTGAGGCGACGATAGCATCTATTCTGCCCTTATAAATATTTCCCACGATTGTCTTTTCTGAGGGGCGTTCTATATAATACTCGTCAAGTAAACCATCTTTTACAATGGCTGCCCGTTTTTCCTGCATCTCAACATTAACTAAAATTTCGTTTGGCATTGCTTGATTAAAATTCCCTCGGGGAGCTGCTCTTGCATTCTTTGCTTGAATTCTTCCGCCGGCATCTCTTTGCTTAAGATGAATTTTACTTCTTCGTTCTCGCTTTCTATACCTAACTTTAAGGCGCGTTTAATACTGATCATGGGATGTTTGCTGAAGCCCTTGGAAACCTCAAATGGCACCCCGGCGCGGCGTAAGGCCCTGCCGAAAAGACGCAATAAGTCAAGATGCGATATATACCTGCTTTCGCCATTCTTTGTAAAGGTAATTGAAACCGCATACCCCATATATAATGGGGACAGACACTATCTAAAAATATGTCAATAAAACAGTGTCTGTCCCCTTTAACCGCACAAGAAAATTGCCTTCCCGCCTCTGGCGGGACCCGCCGTAGGCGTGATCGGCGATAACTTTTGGCGATTTTCGCAGTGGTTTGGGTTAGTGTTTTATACTTTCCTGTACCATGAATTATTGCGAATTTTTCCTGCTTCTTTTTTTCTTTGGCTCCAGGGTATTTAACCTGTCTTCCAGGGTAGCGATATAGGATGCGTCAAGCTCTCCCTCTTTGATGATGCGGGCAGTGATGAAAATAAGCAGGTCTATCTTTTCAATATCATCTGTCTGACGCTGGAAGAGAAAGCCAATAATGGGTATTTTACCTAAGAAAGGTATTCCTGTCCTTCCTCTGGTCTTAACATTTTTCAGCAGGCCGCCGATAACGATGGTCTCGCCGTCTTTAACTAAGATCTGGGTCTCGGTTTCTCTGGTATTTATTATAGGAAATTTGGAAAGCGTAGCCCCGCTTTCGCTCTTTACATCTAAGGTCTCGGTAAAAGAGGTAACTGCCGGATGAATAATCATATTGATATATTCAACATCGCAAATCTGAGGCACTACATTAAGCTGTATCCCGATATCCTGATATTTACTCAGGGTTGAGCCGGTAATCTTTCCGCTTTCCGTAGAGACGTCCGTTTTTATCAACGGATACTTCTGCCCGACCAATATCGCTGCCTCTTGATTGTTGAGGGTTAAAATCCTCGGCGCTGATAAGGTATTCGCGGTTATGTCTTCTTCCAGGGCGTGTAAAATTGCCTCAAATTGGGCTCCGGTTAATCTTCTGAAGGCTACCTTTAATCCGGCGTTTGCCGTGGTTAACCCCTGGGACTTAGGTCCGAAGGCAGAGGGAGTAATGATGTCACTTAAGGAATGCCCGGCAACCTGAGAGGTATCTATCCCGGCCCTTTTCCCGGCAGGAGTGAAAGTAAGCGCTCCGCTTGTGCTAGAGGCTCCGCTTGAGCCGGTTCCCCAGTCTAAGCCGATATCTCTCAGGCGGTCAATATTCGCTTCCATAATCCGGGTCTCAATCAAAACCTGCAGCGGTTTAACATCAATATCAACTATCATTTTTCGGAGCTTATCTAACACCGGAGGGATATCGGTAATAATCAATGTTTTAGAGCGGGAAATCCTTCCCTCGGTTATCCGCTGTCTTTTGCCAACGTCATCTCCTGCGCCAAACTCCCATCCTGCCTGTCCTGTGGATTCCAAAATAGTAATTTTCCCCCGGCCGGATATCTGCGGCTCAATAGCCTTACGGGCATCAGCGGCATCTATGTACTTCAGAGAAAAAACCTCAGTGATCGTTGGCTGAACCTGAGTAAGCTCCACTTCTAACTTCTTTTGATTAGTGAGTTTTTCAATAGGGGCAACGGTAACGATATTTTCTCTCTGCTCATAGCCATAGCCGTAGATGCTTACTATAGTTCTTAAGGCATCTAACCATGGGACATCGCTTAGCCTGATAGTTACCGTACCTGCCACTTCGGGGCTGGCGACAATATTTACCCCTGACTTATAGGCGATCACCTTTAAGACATTGCGGATATCCGCATCTTTGAAATCCAGGGTTATCTTCTGGTCGGAAATACCGCTATCAGCGCCTGAGCTTTCTTCTGCCGCCGCAGGCGATACAGCGAGCTCTTCTGGCTGGGAATACCCATTGACGTAAAAACCAGAGAGAAGAAAAATCCCGACTAAGACTTTCAACCTCATTTATCAGTCCTCCCTTAATTTAATCTCAAACACCAGGCCTGCTTTTTGCACAATCACTTTATTGGGGTCAATGCGTATTATTTGATAATCGCCAATCATATCCCCGGCGCGAAATACCTCCCCATCCATAACGCAATAGGATATGCCTTTGGCATCATACATCAGCCCCTCTAATTGCGGAGGGCCTTCTGCCCTTTCTTTAGGCGCAGGTGGCTCTATAATTCTTCCGTCAGGGGTTACCAATGCAATGAAAGGGTCTCTTTTCCCTTTCGCCTCATAAACCCAACCCTTGTCCGCAAGGGCCGGGTTTATGGAGCCGCCGGCAGAAGCCGGCTGCTTTGGGCCGGCTTCTGCCTGGCTACGCGTATTTAGCGATAGGAACATTATAGCAAAAACTATGGGTAAATAAAAGTATTTATTGTTTGCTGGCATATATTTTAAGGGTTAGCTCAACTTTATGCTTAGTGAATCCTTCGCTATCCGGATTAATCTTCAGCTGGCTAACTGAAATCAGGGGGTTATTTTCCAGTGCGGATAGAAACATGCCTAACTGATGGTAACCGGAAGTTAACTCTAATTTAAGCGCAATCGGTAGGAGGCGCAAACCAGCGCTGTTCAGCGCCTCCTTTTCCCGCTCAGCCGATAGCATCTCCGGACGCATCTGCATAACCTTAAGGCCGCAGGCAGAGGCTTTTTTTGAGATGCCATCTAAAAGCGTGGTTATCTCCGATTCAGAGAAAATTTTGTTTTCTGAGTCCGCGTATTTGGCCTTCAGATTATCTAAATTAATTTGCAGGGCGCGGATTTCGCTGGCGCCTTTTTTGTATTGCTTTAGGCTCATCCTGACTTGGCCCAACTCAGAAGAAAGCTTGTGCAGATTGCGGGTTTGCGGTTTAAGAATATAGGTAAAGTCAATATATAAAGCCGTAACTGTTCCCAGCGCAATCAAAATAATTTTCTTTTGCTTTTCGCTAATCGTTTTTGCCATCGGTAGATTTGGAAGGCGCGGGATTTATTTTTTTTCCTCCGCCAGAAGTTTTGCCTTTAGTTTTTGAACCGAGGATAAAGTCGGCCAGCTCAGTGGTGCCCAATTTCCTCCTCTCTACCGATACCAGCTCTAAACTTGCAAAATCCTTGTCAAGGCGCGCATCGGACTTTAAGGCCTGTAAAAACTTTCCAATCTGGGCCATCTCGCCCTCCGTGCCGAAGATACAGCTGCCTTTTATTTCCCAGGCACTCTTTGATACGGAGAGTCCGGATAGCCAAATGCCCTGCGGCAGATAATCGCTGATAATGTTTAATTGCGGGGCAATCCCTGAACGCTGGCCTCTCATCCGCTTAAATAGCTCATCCAGGTTCCCGAAGCCCTTAAGCTGGTTTCTAATTTCATCCAGTTTTTCTTTTTGGGGCTGAATATCCAGAAAAGCTTTCTTGGCCCGCCCCAAGCTGAGCTTTTGACTAAATGTAACTACGGGAATAAGCAGGTGAATGAAAACGAATCCGGCAATGGCCGGGCCTAAAATTTTTCTTAAGCTATCAACCGACAGCTTAGGCCGAAATGCCCGGCGCTTTTTGCGTAATTCTTCGGGTAAAAGATTTATCTCTAAAATCATCTTAATACCAGTCCCAGGGCAATGACAAATGTATTCCTTTTAGCCTTTAGCTCTTCTGTATTTATACCGGGGCCGTATTTTAGGGGAGAGAAAAAATCGTAACGCGCGACTGAAATTCCCAGCTGGTGGTTTAGAAATTTTACTATCTCTAAAGCCTCAGCCGCTCCCCCGCTCAAATACATTTTTTCCAGCCGTTTACCGCTTTGATTCTCAAAATAATCAATGGAAGAGCTGATTTCACCGGATAAATTTATCAGGGAAGGCTCACTGCCGCCAAAGGCGATATCGCGGCTGAATCTTAAAGTGCCGCCATCAAGAATTACCATATTAGTAAAATTGGCTCCGATATTAAGCAACCCGATGACTTCGCTTTTGGCTGTTTTCGCTTCAGACGCCCATTGGTAACTATGGTTAAAGACATTAGACAGGCAGAAACAGTCAATATCAATCACCTTGGCGGTAAGCCCTGCCTTTTCCAGCAAGCTTATCCGCTCCTGGATAACTGTTTTTTTCACCGCGGCCAACACCACTAACATCTTATTGTCTTCAGCATTATCTCTAACGATCGCGCAATCAAAAACCACCTCATCCAATGGCAATGGGATATACTGGCCGGCTTCAAACTGCATAGTACTCTTCAACTCATGCAGGTTCATGCGAGGCAGATTAAGGTAGCGCATAATTACGGATTGCCCTGATATTGAGGTATTCACGGAGCGGCCGGAAATCTTCTGCGCTGCAGCAAATTCCTTTAAGGCGCCAGGTAAGTCAACGCCCGGAGTAAGCGCGGAAAAGGATAACTGCTTGAGCAGACGCTCCTTGCCTTTTACTTCCAGCTCAAGCAGTTTGATGCTTGAGGAGCCGATATCTAAGGCGATATTTGAGCGTTGTTGAGGAATAAAAATGGAAGATATTGCAAAAATTTTCCTGAAATTGTTATTTATGAACATCTATCCGCTTATAAGCCGTCAGGGCTGCCGCCTCAAGGCGTGAGTTGATAAGAATTTTGAGTATCTTTCCAGGAACTAATCTGCACATCAGCGGTAAGATTAAGGCTCCCTAACGCGCTCATATACGTATTATTATAAGCGACGTGGGCATTGCCGTTTAAACGAGCCTCTTCTCCGGCCCAAACTCCGCCATTGATATTAAGATTTCCTCCGCCGCCGTTTATCCTGAACTCGCCCCGGGTGTAGATTGCTCCGTCAATCTGACCTCGGCCATTGACATCAGCATCATAGGTTGCCCCGAGATTATTAATCACATCTCCGGCCACCACGAAAAATCCTCCGATGGTGCCGATATTGCCATTAAGCTGTAAATCTCCTTCAATATAAACAATATTCGGCGTGCCGGTGGCGGGGTCATCGGGGTCAGTGGGCGGCGAATACCAAAAAGAGCCGGGGAAGCCCTGCTCTCCTGTTGCTTCATTTACTAAGTTATTTCCGCTGATAACATAGACATTCTGCTGGCCGCTGCTTAAGGCGCGTAGCTGCTGAAAATCAAATCTGGCTAAAGGATTAATTGAGTTATCCTGGGTAATCGTGCCGTTTACATTGCCGGTATTGTCAATCTCATCCGCGTAACGGATGTCTCCGGTTATGCTATAACTATTTCCATTAAGGTCAACCTCGCCTGCAGAATATATAGCGTTATCATAGAAGTTTGGCGGAATGCTTTTTGACATCGTGGCTTCGATGCTGCGCGAGGCCCGCTGCGCTCCGCTAAAAGGAAAATAGCCGGTAGAATTGACAATACGGTCTCCTCCGCTGGAAGAGATAGTTGCCTCGTATCCGCCTGAACCCAACTGCGTGGCGCTAATTGAGCTTGAATTGTAGTCATTGCGCAGCTCATAGAGCGCCCGGTTTATCCCGGCTTCGGATAACCAGAAGGCCTGGGCGGTTTCCGAATATCTCCTGGCAATGTTATTTTCCGAAATACTGCGCGAAATTATTGCCGAGCCTAAAATTGTCAGCAGAAGAATTACGGCAAAGGTGATAATTAAGGCCATGCCTTTTTTATTCATTTCTCAACCTCGCTTGCTCGGTTAAGGCGCCGGCTGCGGGAAAGAGCAATTCCCGCTGTTTTACGGTTTTAGCGGCCCTTAACTGAACCTGGGCCAGATATGATTGAGAGCAGAGCCCGGAGCAATCCCTCTCGGTGGTGCAGGAACCGTCACCATGCACCCAGCAAAAAGTTAAACTGCTTATATCATTGGCTAAAACCTTATTTGTACCGTCGGGATGCTCGCGGATGATCTGGTTATTGCTTAAGGAATAGGTAATAGCATCGCTGTAATCAGGAATATAGAATTGGATAGTTGTGCCGTCTGCGGCCATGCTTACCTCTCTTGAGCGGTCGGCCCGGCGTATTTCCCGGCTCATCCCGTCCATTGCCTGGCGGGCGGCCTGCTGGAGGTCTAAAAGCCCCATATCCGAATGCCAGGCCATATCGGCAAACTGCAGAACCCCAAGAATGCCTAAAACAACTAAGCTCAGAATAGCCGCGCTGATTAAAATCTCAATAAGGGTAAACCCCTGTCCTCTTTTCATGGCTCGGTAATCAGTGTGCGCAAAACCAAGCTGCGCTGCCTAATCCCGAAATCCCTCCAGGAAACGGTTAGGCTGATATCCAAACGGTCCTCGCCGACGTCAACCCAGTCAGCGCTGGTCTCGATGGCCTCGCTGTTTAAAGCGGCAAGGCCGTTAGAATTTATGGCCGCGCTATCCCAATCCCAGTAGGTATCTGCGTCAATTACGCCGGTTTTAAAATTGGCAAAATTCGTATTCTTTATTTCCTCTAATATATATTGTCCTTGCACAGTGGCAATCGAGAGATTCCGGTTTGCTTCGTTTAAGAAAATACAGGTAATAAATAAATGTAAGAGCCCCGCCAGCACAAAAGCCATAATTCCTGATGCCACAAGTAATTCAGATAAAGTAAAGCCCTGTTTTGATAGAAAGCCCTGCTGCATATTTTCTTTCCCAACCCATTAAAAACCCCCGCACCTTTAAAGATGCGGGGGTATAACAACAATCATATTCTTGCTATTACTGCTAACAAGCAGCCTGGCTCATTACTGCTCCGGTAACTACCGTGAAATCCCTGGTACCGGTTGTGCCGCAATCTGCCGGAACAGCTGTACAGGAATAAGCTGTCGCCGACAAGGTACCGCACTCAAAGTCATAACCGGCCGGGTCTGTAGTAGTATAATCCTCATTTAGATATGCTGGGGTGGCGCCGGTTAAGTCGGTCATAGCCGTGGGGTAATTTCCGTTATTGGCTGAAGCAAAAGATTCACAGCCAGTGGCGATTGTTTTTAAAGTCGCCTGCGCATTCGCCTCGTTAGCATTTACTCTTGCGCGTAGAAGGTTAGGTATAGCTATAGCAGCCAGTAATGCAATAATTGCAACCACGATCATAATTTCCACTAAGGTGAAACCTTTTTTGTTTTTAATACGCATTTTTTCCTCCTTTATGCTTTTTAGGCATATGTATATAGTAACGGTTAACTTTTGCTTTGTCAAGAAAAAAAACCTAAGGCGCAGACCTTAGGTTGGAAATGAGGATTACTCCTCTACCCTTTGGCAGCCTGGCGGTCCTCTTCTAGAGGATCCATAGCTTTGCGCCCCCTGATTACTCAAGGTTTACCTTTATCAGTGGTTCTTTCTACTCTTAGAGAAAGTATACCACAAAAATAGAAAATTTCAAGCCGCTGATAGAAAGCGCTGATAGAAAGCGCTGATAGAAAAGAGAGCTAATCAGGAATGTGTTTATCAGCGAAATAATCAGCCACCTTCGCAAAATCAGACAATGCTAATTCTTCGGCTCTTATTTTCTGTTTTAAAGCGATTGCTTTAAGACAATCGGCGATTTTAACTTGAGGGAATAATCTGGCTAAGCTATTTTTTAAGAGCTTGCGGCGCTGATTAAATGCTAAACGGATAAGCTTAAAGAAGAACGTTTCGTTCTTTACCTTGACTTTTGGTTTAGGCAGCATTTTTAACTCTACAAAACAAGAATCAACCTTCGGCCTTGGCCAAAAAGAACTACCTTTAATTGAAAAAAGTATTTTCGGATGAGTGTAAAACTGCGCAAAACAACTAAGGGCTCCGTAACTTTTATTTCCCGGGCCAGCCGTCAAACGCAGCGCCAATTCCTTTTGCAAAGTAAGATAGATAACCTCTATAGATTGATTATAATCTAAGAGGTAAGCGATAATCGGCGTAGAGATATAGTAAGGAATATTCGCTATTACCCTAATCCTCCCCGAACCTTGGCAACCTATGAGGTTAACAAGGTTAGTTTTAAGGATGTCTTTGTTGACTAACTCAAAATTACTAGATAGCGAAAATTTAGAGGTTAATAATTCACAAAGCTCTTTATCAACCTCAACAGCAATCACCCTTTTAGCTACTTTAAGTAAATGCTGGGTTAGCTCTCCCCTGCCTGAGCCGATTTCTAAAATTATATCGGTTTTTTTGAGCTTACAGGCCTGGACTATTTTCTCCTGGATGTTCTTATCGGTAAGGAAATTCTGCCCTAAGCTCTTTTTAGGTTTTTGGTGCATAAGACGGCGGCCTGGATAG
This sequence comes from Omnitrophica WOR_2 bacterium RIFCSPHIGHO2_02_FULL_45_21, assembly GCA_001805575.1. Classification (GTDB taxonomy): domain Bacteria; phylum Omnitrophota; class Gorgyraeia; order Gygaellales; family UBA12090; genus 2-02-FULL-45-21. Next base: position 26,249 of record MHGN01000054.1, read on the forward strand.
CCCGTATCATAGAGGCGGGGTCAGCCTGATTTTTTCCGGCAATATCAAAGGCGGTCCCGTGCCCGGGGGAGGTGCGCACAAAAGGCAGGCCCAGGGTAATATTCACTACTTCCTGAAATCCGCTTAATTTAAGAGGAATAAGCCCCTGGTCATGATACATACAGACTATACAATCATAATTTCCGGCTTTTGCTTTCTGAAAGATAGTATCTGCAGGATATGGCCCTTTAACCTTAATCCCTAATCTCTCTGCCATTGCCATTGCCGGAATTATCAATTTTCTTTCTTCGCTGCCCATAACACCGCTATCCGAAGCATGCGGATTCAAGCCGCAGATAGAAAGTTTTGGCTTCTTAATGCCAAAGAGTGATTTTAGCCCTAAGGCGGTTGTAGAAATAACCTTGGATATTTTTTCTGCGCTTAGCCCTTTGGCAACGTCTTTTAAGGGTATATGTCTAGTGACCAAAACCACTCTTAATTTCTTATTAAACAGCATCATCACTGCATCTCTGACCTGGAATGTCCGGGCGATATATTCGGTCTGTCCGCTAAAATGATACCCTAATAGGCTTACCGCCTTCTTATTTAGCGGAGCAGTAACCAAACAATCTATCTTATGGGATTTAATCAATTCCAGCCCTTTCTGCAGATATTCCATCGCCGCCTTACCATATTCTGGCCTAACTTTTCCAAATCTAAATCCTTTTTGAGGCACATTCCGTAGGTCAATAACCACAAAATCATGATACTTTGACACTTTGACACTTTGACACTTCTCAAACACCCGCCTATCCCCAATTACGGTAAAATCTGCTGACTTAGAAAGTCCGGGGGTTCCCAGCGCCTTAAGAATAACTTCGGCCCCAATCCCCGAAGGATCCCCCATAGTTATTGCACATCTAACCTTAGTCATAGAGCCGATGCCATTACTTAACCACGATATACGCCTTTGACTTCAACTCTTCAATCCATTCGCTTAATTTTACGGTTAATTTCTCTTCAAAAATATAATTGTAAATGCGTTCGGAAACGCCAGCTAAATCCTTAAGTTCTTGCGGATGTATTTCTAATAACTTAAAGACGCATATACCTTTGTCCAATCTTACGGCGGCGGATACTTCATCAAGCTTAAGCGAAAAAATCGCTTCCCGGATTTCAGGTTTTAATTGGCTCTTGGACAGCGCATCTTTAGCGTAAGCAAGCTTGTAGCGCTCTGCCAGCTGTTTAAAATCGGCGCCTGTTTTTAAATCCTCGGCCAGTTTTTCTCTAATATTTTCATCTTCGAAGTAGAGCGACTCTATGCTGCGCATTTCCGGCTGCAAGAAATCATCTTTATGTTTTTCATAATATACAGTTACCTCATCGGGGCTGATGACAATTTTAGACCTTACCTCCTGTTCAATCAGCCCCCGGAGCATCATTTGTTCACCCATTCTCTTTTCTAAATCACTTAGAGTTAACCCTCTCAATTTTAAGGACGCTTGAAATTCTTCATCTGAGCCGTAGCTTCTCCTGGCCTCTTCCAGCCGCTTTTTCACCATATCCGCCCTGGCCTGAAGTTTTTTACGTTTTGCCTCCTGTAAGATAATCCGTTCCTCAATCATCTTACCCATCAGCTCTTGTTTCTCATGCTCAATCTTTTCCTCTAATTCCTTTCCCTGATAGCGCTGGCTTAACTGCATAATAATCAGATTGAGAAAGGCATCGGCTTCGGACTGAGTAATGCTCTCCTTATTCACAATAGCCACAATCCTGTCTGCCGGCGCAGCCGTTTCTCCAGAGCTGTAAGCACAAGGCAAAAAGAAGATTAAGGTCAAGAAAATCGCCTTTGGCGATAACTTTAAGAAAATAGGTAAACTAATCAGCCTAATTATTTTAGCCATAATCACTTAACTTGCAATTGTTCTCCTGGAGATTTTAGCGAACTTACCATTTCCTTTAAAAGGCGGCAGTAGAGATCAAAGCCGACTGAATAGATAAAACCGTGCTGCTCATAGCCCAATACGTTGCCTACCCCGCGGATTTCCAAATCCTCCATTGCCAGCTCAAAACCCGCGCCTAACTGGGAATAATCCTTCATTGCCTCAAGCCGCCTGCGGGCATCCGCAGTCAAAATTTCATCCTTGGGTATTAAAAAATAGCTGTAGGCCTTACGGTTGAACCTACCCACCCTTCCCCGCAGCTGATGCAGGTCAGGTAAACCAAAGGCCTGGGCATTGTTGACTAACAGGGTATTCGCGTATGGCATATCAATGCCGGATTCAATTATCGTTGTGCAAACTAAACAATCAACTTTTCTCTGCAGAAAGCCAAGCATAATCTTTTCCAATTCCTTTTCCGGCATCTGTCCGTGGGCATAGGCAATGCGCACATCCGCTGAGAGCAGATTCTTCAGTCGCTGGCAGATCTTTTCAATATCATAAACCTGATTATGCACGAAAAATACCTGGCCGCGGCGCGCGATTTCTCTACGTATAGCCTGGACAATAAGTGCATTGTCATATTCTACCACATAGGTGGCAATAGGCATACGATTTTGTGGAGGGGTATTAATCATGGAAAGATCCTTTATTCCCATAAGCCCCAGGTATAAGGTTCTTGGTATCGGCGTTGCAGTGAGAGTCAGGATGTCAACGTTGCTCTTAAGGGATTTGATTCTTTCCTTGGCCCTGACTCCGAAACGTTGTTCTTCATCAATAATTAACAGGCCTAAATCATTAAAAACAATATCCGCGGAAAGCAAGCGGTGCGTCCCGATAACAATATCCACCTTACCTTCCCTCAAGCCGCTGATTATCTTCTCCTGCTCGGCATCGCTTTTAAAACGCGAGAGCATCTGGATATTTACAGGGAAATCTTTTAAACGTTGGATAAAGTTCTGGTAATGCTGCTCGGCCAAAATTGTAGTAGGGACCAAAAAAGCCGCCTGCTTATTATCCATCACTGCCTTAAAAGCAGCCCGCAAGGCAACCTCGGTCTTCCCATAGCCGACATCGCCGCATAAGAGCCTGTCCATGGGATGCTGCGATTGCATATCCTTTTTAACCTCAGCGAGTGCCTTTGCCTGGCCGGGGGTTTCTTGATAAGGAAATGTTTTTTCAAATTCAGCCTGCCAGTCAGTATCCCGGCTAAAGGCAAAGCCGCCGGCAAGGGATCTCTCTGCCTGCGCCTTTAATAACTCTAAGGCTACTGTCTTAATTCCTTTCTTGACCCGCTTCTTAACCGTAAGCCACTCTTTGCTGCCTAAACGATTAACCTTGGGGCGCCGGCCGCTTATGCCGATATATTTTTGGATAAGATGAGCGCTTTCTAGAGGAACAAATAGTTTTTCTTTATCCGCGTATTCAATAGATAAGTGATCGCTTGTCCCTCCGGCAGCCGGCAATTTATGCATCCCCGCGTAGATACCTAGACCATGCTGATTATGCACTACGAGGTCGCCTTTTTTTAACTCCAGAAAAAGATTAAGCGGCAGCTCCTCGGTAAAGTCAACCCTCCGATTATCAGCGCTCTCAAAGAGCGGGGCTTGTTGCAGGGCTGCTCTGCGGTAGCCGTGCTGCCGGGGTAAGATAATTACCAGCTCATGGCTATAGATAACCTTATTATGTAAGAGGTCGTAGCTTGAGATAGATTCAATTTTATCAAAGTCAAGTGAAATGCGCAGCGGACACTCAAAGGTAGCCGGATAAACGTCAATGATTTCTCCGCGGCGCGAAAAATCGCCTTCATCAGCGCAATAGTCGTGGCGCTGGTAACCAAAGCTTAGCAGCGTGGAAATCAATTGCTCGAGGTCTATTTCCTGGCCCGGATAGAGCTTAATTGACTTAAACATCTTACTTTCCCGCAGGGCTGATTATTCTTGAGGGCATAAAAATGATATCGGGTTAGCTAAATTAGATCCTTCGGCGCTTCCAGATATTGTAGAAACGAGCGCCGAAGGATCAAGGAAAATCAGCCCTTGGGGCTGATTTTCCTTGACCAGGCTAAGACTAAAGGCGAGGCAATATAAACCGTAGAATATATCCCGGAGATAAAACCAACTAACAAGCAAAAGGCAAAATTATGCAGCACCTCCCCCCCCCAGAAAAATAGGGCAATAACCATAAGCAAGGTGACCCCGCTGGTCAATATGGTCCGGGATAAGGTTTGATTGACGCTCAGGTTTATGATTTCCGCTAAGGACATTTTACGCATAGAGCGCATATTCTCGCGCACGCGGTCATAAATAACAATGGTATCATTGATAGAATAACCGGCAATGGTCAGGATGGCGGTAACAATGAGCAGGTCTATCTGTTTTCCGCTTAAAGCCAGAAACCCCAGGGTAACCAGAATATCGTGGAATAACGCCAGCACCCCGGCAGCGGCAAAATTAAAATGTTTAAAGCGAAATGCCACATAGACTAATATGCCGCTAAGTGAGAGGGCGAGCGCCGAGAGCGCCTTCTGGCGTAATTCCTTTCCTACTACCGGGCCAACGTTTTCAATACGCAAGAGGTCATATGGATTATCTTTGAAATGAGCTTTGAACTTCTCTGAGGCCAACTCCGCAGTATCCTGGCTGCTGCGCAGCATAACAATCCTGGGGTCTTCCTTGAACTGCTGGATGGCCGCCTCGTTAATCCCCGACTCTTTCAGCAGGAGGCGTATTTGCTCTACCGGCACCGGCCGCTGGAAGCGGTATTCCTGAATCTGGCCGCCGGAGAAGTCAATGCCGTAGGCATTCTTACCCTGTTTCAAAAAGATAAACATACCCGCTCCGATCACCAGTACGGAAAGGGCATAAAAAAACCTGCGCTTAGCGATAAAATCAAATTTAGTGGCGCCGATTAACTGAAGCATGCTCAAGTTCTTAAAATTACGATTTAAAAACAGCAGTTCAAAAATAGTCCGGGTAACAAATATGGCGGTAAACATGCTCGCCAGCAAACCCACGCTTAAAGTGAGGGCAAATCCGCGGATCGGCCCGCTTCCAAATTGAAACAAAAAGAAGGCGGCAATCAGGGTAGTAACGTTAGAATCCAATATCGCGCTAAAGGCCTTGGTATAACCGCTGCTTATGGCGATAGAAAGAGGCCGGCCTAATTTTAATTCTTCGCGGATACGCTCGTTAATCAACACGTTGGCATCCACTGCCATTCCTAAGGTAAGCACAATACCGGCAATGCCCGGCAGGGTAAGGGTAGCATTAAAATAAGCCATAAACCCCAGGATAAGGACAAAATTCAGGATCAAGGCTATGCTGGCAACAACGCCTGATAGCAAATAGTAAATACACATAAATCCAAAAACCAGCGCGCTCCCGATCAGGCAGGCCTTAATTCCGCTGCGCACTGAATCCGCGCCTAAGAGGGGGCCGATGGTGCGCTCTTCTTCTATCACCATTGGAGCCGGCAAAGCTCCTGAGCGCAAGACAATGCTTATGTCGCTTGCCTCCTGAGAGCTAAAACCGCCCCGGCGGGTAATCTCTGCCTCTCCGGAATCTATTCCTTGATTAATCACCGGCGCTAACTTAATCATACCGTCAAGGACTATGGCCAGCCTTTCATTGATCTGGCTTGCGGTAATCTCCGCGAAGGTTTTTCTGCCTTTTTCATTAAACTCTAACTTAACTGAAGGCAGGCCATATTGGTCAACTCCCACCTGGGCATCCTTGATCGCCTCGCCGGTCAGGGAAGCGCTTTTACTCAAAAGCAATGGCTTTCCTTCCTCATCATTGACATATTCATAACCCTCTGGCGGGTTTCCCGCCTGCCCCGCCTCAGAAAGAGCCTTGGCCTGGGAATTAACTAATTTAAACTCAAGCAAAGCGGTCTTGCCAATCAATTCTTTTGCCCGCTTTCGGTCAGTAACCCCGGGAAGCTGGACCAAAATATGCTCTCCTCCTTGTCGCTGGATGAGCGGTTCGGCCACCCCAAATTCATTCACCCGGTTGCTGATAATCTCCAGTGCCCGTTCAACAGCGCCATTTTTAGATTTCTCATCCATCTGGGAAAGATCAACCCGAAGCACCAGATGCATACCGCCTTTTAAATCCAACCCTAAGTTTATCTTCTTATCTAAGGGATAGGCAAGCCATAGCGAAAGCCCGGCTAATCCCAAAATAAGAAGCGCCTTATACAACAGATTTTTTCTTGTTGCCATCAAAAATTTCCTCCACTATTATGATGCAACCCCACGGACTAAAGCCCGCGGTACCCTGCGCAGGGGGATGACTTCAGGCTATCTTTTCAATTCGTGAAATAGCGCTGCGGTCAATTTCAACCTTGACATTATCGTCAATACGCACAGTTATGGTTTTATCCTTGAGATTAAGCACAACCCCATGCATTCCGCCCGTAGTAACCACCGCATCGTTTTTCTTGATATCTTTAAGCATTGCCAGGCGCTCTTTTTCCTGCTTCTGCTGGGGGCGGATTAACAAAAAATAAAAAATTATGAAAATTAAAAATATCGGCATAAGCTGTAACAACGGCGGAACTGTCTGTGGCTGCATTTTTATCTCCTTCTTTAAATAGCGAAGCTAACCGGGCCCGCGCCTTGTTTAGGAGGCGCGGCCTTGAGAAAGCGCCGGCTACTTACCCTTATTTATTTTTTTAATCATACTCTTTATCGTCGGCGAGATTACCGCGCCCTTTTGCCTCCAGTACTCATAACGGCCGAGGTCAATTTTAAAATTGTCCTCTTTTTTGGCCGGCTCGTAGCTGCCGATATCCTCAATAACCCTGCCATCGCGGTTCTTTTGCTCATTGATTACCCCGATTCTAAAATAAAATCTCTTTTTTGCAAGTTTACCTATCTTGCGCATCCTGACTGCAACTGCCATTTTATAACCTCCTCATTTGACCGCTTCTAACTGCGCCTTTGCCTTATTCAGTATCTCCTGATACTCTCTTTCCGGTTTTGAGCCGCTAACGATGCCGGCCCCGGCCTGGATATAGGCAATGTTCTTCTTTATTACTATGGTGCGAATGGTAATACAGGTATCTAAATTACCGGAAAAGCCAAAATAGCCCACTGCCCCTGCGTATGGCCCGCGCCGGAAACTCTCCAACTGATCAATAATCTCCATCGCCCTTACCTTTGGGCTTCCGCTAACCGTTCCTGCAGGGAAGGCCGCCTGCAAAAGATCATAAATATCTTTTCCTTTGATTAACCTTCCCTGTATCTCGCTGACAATATGCATCACGTGCGAATAACGTTCGATGCGCATAAATTCGCTCAGCCTGACCGAGCCGTACTCGCAGACCCTGCCCAGGTCGTTTCTTCCCAAATCAACCAGCATAATATGCTCGGCTCTTTCCTTCGCATCTTTCAACAATTCGTTCTCTAAGCGCAAATCCTCGAGCCCAGAAGCGCTTCTTGGCCTGGTTCCGGCAATGGGCCTTGTGGTAACCATTCCCTTCTCACAGCGCACGAGCATCTCGGGGGACGAGCCGATGAGATAGAGGTCTTTAAATTTTAGATAAAACATATACGCTGAGGGGTTTAGATTCCTTAGGTTTCGATAGATAGTAAATGGCTTATGGCGCATCGGCTTTGAGAAAATCTGCGAGAGCACCACCTGGATAATGTCGCCCTTACGAATATACGTTTTGGCTTTTTCTACCATGCGCATAAAATCTTTTTTCGCGGTCAAGGCCTTTACCCGAAGAGCTTTTTTGGGGCCTGCCCCGCCCTGCTCATTAGCTATCGGTTCTCTAAGTTTTTTGACGATTGACTCAATGCGGGCGATTGACTTCTTATAAGCCGCTCTTATGGTTTTAGGATTTTTATCAGTTAAAAAAGCGCAGGCAATAATCTTCAGGCTGTGCTTAAGATGGTCAAAGATCACAAAGGTGTCGCTGAGTAAAAAAAACGCATCCGGCATAGCGCAAGGAGCAGGATTCTTATCCGGGATATTTTCAAAGGAGCGCACCAGGTCATAGCCGAGGTAACCCACCAGCCCTCCGCAGAATAGCGGAGCGCCATCAACGTCTATGAATTTATAAACTGACATAAATTCTTTAAGCCTGGAAAGGGGATTACCCATTATAATTTCTTTTCTATGCTTAAATTTACCTGAACTATCTTTGCTGAGAATTTCTAACTGCGCGCCATTTAGCTTGAGGATAGCGGAGGGCGCGCACCCGATAAAGGAAAAGCGGGCAATTTTTTCCTCCCCCTCTACCGACTCAAGCAGATAGCCGTATTCGCTTTCTGCGGCAAGCTTCAGGTATGCCGAAACCGGGGTTTCTAAGTCCCCGGGGATTTCGCGGTAAATTGGAATAAGGTTTCCCTTTTTAGACAGGTTTATAGCTTCTTTTTCTGAAGGTAAATACATATTCAATCAGCCCCGCCGCTTTCGGAGTGAATTTGACGATAGAAACAAGACCTATTACCTGTATGACAGGCCGCGCCAATTTGCCGGACTTTAATCAAAAGTGTATCGGCATCACAGTCATAATAAATTTCCTTGATAAATTGGAAGTGGCCTGAGCTTTCACCCTTTACCCAGTATTGCTTACGTGAGCGCGACCAGAAGCAGGCCTTCTTAAGCTTGAGGGTGCGCTTTAATGACTGCTTATTCATATAGGCAAGCATTAAAACCTCGCCGGTCTTATAATCCTGGATTATCGCCGGGATAAGCCCGGCAGCATCATATTGTAAGTTCAAGATTTCGCGTTTTCTTAACATCTTATGGCAACCCCTCTTTTCTTCAAGTAACCCTTAAGCTCTTTAACGGTTAATTCCTGATAATGAAAAAGCGAGGCCGCTAATGCCGCATCCGCACGGCCTTGAGTCAATACCGTATAAAAATCCTCTTTCCTGCCTGCGCCGCCGGAAGCAATCAGCGGAATATTTACGGAACTGGTTACTGCCTTAGTCAGCTCTAAATCATACCCGCATTTTGTGCCATCATAATCCATGCTGGTCAAAAGAATTTCACCCGCGCCTAATTTCTCTACCTGCCGCGCCCATTTAACCGCGTCTAAACCCGTCGGCGTCCTGCCGCCGTTTATATAAACCTCCCAAAAAGTTTTACCTGCGGCCTGCGGCCTGCGGCCTGCGGCCTTTTTAGCATCAATCGCCGCTACAATACACTGACTCCCAAACTTATCTGAGGCCTTTTTAATCAAGGCGGGATTCTTTAGCGCAGCGGTATTGATCGAGACCTTATCCGCACCGGCATTAAGCAGGGCCCTGATGTCCGATAAGTCCCTTACCCCTCCGCCGACGGTAAGAGGCATAAAGACATTCTGGGCAGTGCGCCTGACGACGTCTAAAATAATTTTTCTATTCTCGGCGCTTGCGGTTATATCTAAAAATACAAGCTCATCCGCCTCCTCGTCTTCGTATCTTTTAGAAACCTCAACCGGATCCCCTGCGTCCTTAAGCTTTAAAAACTTCACCCCTTTTACCACCCGGCCATCCTTAACATCAAGACAGGGAATTATTCTTTTGCTAAGCATTCTACTTTGCCATTGCAATAGCTTCGGGCAGGGAAAACATTTTTTCATAGAGCGCTTTGCCGATAATCACCCCTTTTAAGTTAGGGCTGCTGAGCGCGATAAGTCCTTTAATATCTTCTAACGAACAAACGCCTCCGGAGACAATAACATCAATCGAGGTTGCCTGAAGCATTCTTTTAAGCGCCGGAAAATTTAAACCCTTGAGGCTGCCGTCACGGGTTATATCGGTATAAATGATAGTTTTTAAACACATTTTTTCTAGCCTCGCTATTAAAGGGGTAAACTCAATTTTAACTGACCTCTTCCAACCTTCTATGCCTATACCACTCGCGGAGACATCTATTGCCAGGGCGATTTTGCGGCCGAATTCTTTTACTGCTTTGGCTAAGAAGCCGATATCTTCTATGGCTTTCGTGCCCAGCACAACCCTGCTGGCGCCAAGAGCAATGAACTTTTTTATCATCGCCAAATCCCTGATGCCGCCTGAAACCTCAAGCGGAATCTTGCTCACGGCAATGATTTTTTTGATCAGCTTCAGGTTTTTCGCTTTACCGGTCATAGCGGCGTCTAAATCAACTAAGTGCATAAACTTTGCTCCCTGGCTTTGCCAGTTGAGGGCAACTGATACAGGGTCGGCAGAATAAACCCTTTTATTAAACCTGCCCCTGGTGTATCTGACCACCTCGCCATCTTTTAAATCAATCGCGGGAATGATAAGCATTTTAGAGCTTTAGAAAATTTTCCAGAAGCCTTAAGCCCAGACGCTGGCTCTTCTCAGGATGAAACTGACAGGCAAATAAATTGTCTCTACGGATGCCGGAGGTAAACTCAATACCGTAATCAGTTGTGAGGGCAATCAAACTCTTATCCTCGGGAACTACATAATAAGAATGGCAAAAATAAAAATACGAATTATCGGGAATGGCCTTGAGCATAAAACATTCCTGCCTCCTGCCTCCTGGGTCCTGCGTCTTAAGTTTTACCTGATTCCAGCCGATATGCGGAACCTTCAGCTGATGGGAAAACCGCTTAACCCTGCCTTTAAAAATCCCTAAACCCCCGACCTTGCCGCCTTCTTCGCTTTCAGTAAAAAGAAGCTGCAGGCCAAGGCAAATACCCAAGAATGGTTTGATGAATATATTTTTTTTAATTACCTCAATCAATCTCAATTTCCTTAACTCACGCATCGCCTCTTGCATTGCGCCGACACCGGGCAAGACGAGCTTATTGGCCTTAGAAATCAATGCCGGGCTTGAGGTAACTTTGACGTTCTTTGCCCCGGCTGCCTCTAAGGCCTTTGCCACGCTGCGTAAATTCCCCATCCCGTAATCAATAATCGCAATCACAGTAAAAAGTGTCAGGGTATCATAGTATCAAGTAAAGAAATAAAAATACTTTGACACTTTGACACAGATCTATAGAATGCCCTTGGTTGATAGAATACCCTTGATACGCGGATCGATGGCCACCGCATCTTTCAAGGCCCTGCCGAAGGCCTTAAAAACTGCCTCAATGATATGGTGGGAATCCTCACCATAGACTATTTCCGCATGCAGGGTTATTCCGGCATTACTGGCCACGGCCTGCAAAAACTGCTTCAAATAATTCAGGCTGTATTCTTTACCTTCAGCCATGAACTCTGAACTATGAACTCTGAACTTTAAACAAGGCCTGTTGCATATATCTAAACTAACTTCGGCTAACGCCTCGTCCATCGGCAGAGAGGAAAAACCAAACCGCCTGATGCCCGATTTATCTGTTAATGCTTTTTTTATTGCCTGCCCCAGGCAAATCCCGATATCCTCATTGGTATGATGCATGTCAACTTCAACATCGCCGGAAGCTTTGAGTTTCAAATCAAATAAGCCATGCCTGGCAAACAAAGTCAGCATGTGATTTAAGAAATTTATCGGCGTTTTAATATCGGACTTACCGCTACCGTCTAAATTTATCCCTACGGTAATATCGGTCTCAGTAGTTTTGCGTTTAATATTTGCTTTTCTTGCTTTCATTTTGCACCGAAGCTTTCTATGAGAATCTTGCCTTTACCGAATCTAAGTGCTTAGTCAACCCTTCAATATTGGCTATTTTTTCCAAAGGGCCCCTTACGGATTCCAGCGCCTTTTTAGAATAGCTGATAATATGGCTTGACTTAATAAAATCAGACAGAGACAATCCTGAGAAAAATTTTGCCGTTCCGGAAGTCGGCAGGACGTGGCTTGGCCCGGCAACATAATCACCCACTGCGGCAGGGCTGTAGTGTCCTAAGAACACCGCACCGGCATTTTTTATCTGCCTGACAATTTTAAATGGATTCTTAATCAGGATTTCTAAATGCTCCGGCGCTATGGCGTTTGCCACCTCAACTGCGGCTTTGAGGTTCTTAACCGGAACAATGTAACCGCTGGCTAATTCCTGCCTGAACTGTTTTGCCTGGGCCTTGGAAGTTGTGATAAGAATGGCTAATCCGCCGCGATGTTCGCCTTGAGCCAAAAGATCAGCCTTAATATATGAATTATGGCTATAGCGGTTGGCAATGATCACCAATTCCGTTGGCCCTGCCAGCATATCAATATCCGCATAACCATAAAGTTGGCGCTTGGCCTCGGTAACATAAATATTTCCCGGTCCGACTATCTTTTGCACTTTCGGAATCGTCTTTGTGCCAAAGGCGCAGGCGGCAATTGCCTGCGCGCCTCCGACCTTGTAAATTTCATCAACCTTAAGTAAATCCGCAACCACCAGAATATGAGGGTTAATATTACCGGATTTATCCGGCGGGCTGAGCAAGACTATCCGCTTGACTCCGGCAATTTTTGCCGGAAGCACGGTCATATAGACCGTAGATACCAGCGGGGCTGTCCCCGCAGGAATATAAATGCCCGCGGATTCAAGCGGGCCGAATTGCTCGCCTATGACAACGCCTTCCCTATCCTTAATCCGCCAGGACTTTTTGCTCTGACGCTTATAAAATTTAGTGACGTTATCAATGATTATTTTTAAGTTCGCCACAAAGTCGGGTTCAATATTCTGGTAGGCGCCGCTAAGCTCTGCCTGAGAAACACGCAGTTGTTTTGCCGTAAGCTTGACCCTGTCGTACTTCTTAGTGTAGCGGATTACCGCCTCATCGCCGTAGAGCCGCACCTCCTCAATAATCTTACCCACCCGGGAGATAACCTTGGGCCTGCGGTAGAGTGAACGTTGGTAAATTTTCTCTAATTCCTTTGAGCCGTATTTTATGATTTTCATTTATTTTAAGTAAGCGCCTATAATTTCCCTGAACTTTTCCAGGGCTTTATCTAACTGCTTGATATTGCTGCCGCCGGCCTGGGCCATCGCTTGCCTCCCGCCGCCTGAGCCATCAATAAGAATGGCAACCTCTTTTATGATTTTTGCGGCATCTAAGCCTTTTGCAACCAGATCATCTGATAGCCCGGTAACTAACCCGGCCCGCGCACCTTGAACCGCCGCCAGACAGAAGGCATAGGAAGATAGTCTGGATTTGAGCATATCCGCAATCTGAAGCAGCATATCCACCCCGAGATCGTTGTATTTATTACATATTATTTTTGTATTCTTGACGTCTTGAGCCTTATCGATGAGCGCGCTTAGGTCATATTTAACCAGCTCAAGCCGTAAACGCAAAATCTCTTTTTCCGAACTGGCTAACCTGCTAAACTTATCTTCAAGCGCCGGTATGATTTTATCATCCGCTGTTTTGATTAAATCAGAAATTTCATCTAACCGGCTCTGGCTGCGCCTGAAGGCCTCCCAGGCAAGCGCGCCGGTTGAGGCCTCAATCCTGCGCAGGCCTTTGGCAATTGAAGATTCAGAAATTATCTTGAATAACCCTGCCTGGGATGAATTTCTTAAATGGGTACCAGCGCATAATTCCTTAGAAAAATCTCCGATATGGACAATGCGCACCTTTGACTCATACTTATCCCCGAAGAAGGCCAGGGCCCTGGATTTCTTTGCCTGTTCTAAAGTTGACTCTTTCACCTTAACCTCATAACTTCCTAAGATATTTTTTTGCACTAAGGCCTCAATCCTGCCTAAGGTTTCTCCGGGAATCTTCTCGGAATGAACAAAATCAAAACGCAGCCTGTCCGCTTCCACTAAAGAACCCGCCTGCTTGATGTGCTCACCGAGAATCTCGCGCAGGGCTGCCTGCAAAAGATGAGTTGCGCTATGGGCTCTGCTCACAGCCTGACGGAAGTCAACGTCAATGCGGGCTGAGACCACATCTCCTCTCTTGAATTTACCGTTCTCAACTCTGCCGGAATGCAGGTATACCCTGCCTTGTTTTACCGTATTTTCAACCATAAAGATGTTTTTGCCTTTTAGAATCCGGCCGCGGTCTCCGATCTGGCCGCCTGACTCAGCATAAAAGGGGGTCTTATCCAAAATCATCTCACAGGATTCACCGGCTGATGCATAGGCCAGCGGTATCGCATTCTTAATCACGATCAAAATTTTCGCATCTTCAACGCGATGACTTTGATAGCCTAAGAATTTAGTTTTCTTAATATCTAACTTCCTAACCTCACCAACAAAAACTCCCCCTAAGAGCTTACTTGATTTTTTGGAGCGTTCCTGCTGTTCCCTTAGGTCATGATTAAATTCCTCCTCGCTAATCTCAAATCCGCGCTCTCTCGCCCAGCTTTTGGTAATTTCAAGCGGTATGCCGTGGGTATCGTGAAGTTTAAAAGCAACATGGCCAGCGCCCTGGCTCTTAGATTTACTGCCCTTAAACTCTAAGCCAAGAATACGCGGGGCTTCTTTTAAGGTTGAAATAAAATTCTTTTCTTCCTGCTGAATAATATTTGATATTTCCGCAATATTGTTTTTTAACTCAGGGTAAACAAGGCTAAAGGTATCGGCAGCTACCGCGGCCAATTGATGCAGGAAGGGATTCTTGATTCCTAAAGTATAACCATGAAATTCCGCTTTGCGTATAAGCTTGCGCACTACATATCCTCTTTGTTCGTTTGAAGGGCTAACCCCGTCATAAATTGCAAAGATAATTGCCCGGATATGGTCGGCAATGGCGTTGATAAGCGGATAGCGGATGCGGAAGAGCGGATAGTTTAAGATGGCTTTAATTATCGGCTTGAAGATGTCGATTTCAAAGTTGCTTTTTACCCCTTGCAATAGCGCAGCCATTCTCTCTAAGCCCATTCCGGTATCAATGTTTTTATTCGGCAATGGCTCTAAAACACCTTCGTCCTTACGGTTAAACTGGGTAAAAACCAGATTCCATATTTCCACAAATCTTCCGCAGGGACAGCCAGGCCTACAGCCCGGCTTATTACAGCCGGCATTTTGCCCGTAGTCAAAAAATATCTCGGAGCAGGGCCCGCATGGGCCGTTGGGGCCATCCTCAATTGCGTTGGCCGGCCAGAAGTTTTCTCTGGGCCCTAACTTTACGATTTTCTTATCAGGAAAGCCAACCCTCTTCTTCCAGATATCATATGCCTGCGTATCTTCCTGATACACCGATACCCAGAGCGCATCAGGGGTTATTTTCAGCGTCTCAGTTATGAATTCCCAGGCCCAGGCAATTGCCTCTTCCTTAAAATAACTGCCAAAAGAGAAGTTTCCTAACATCTCAAAAAATGTATGATGATACGCCGTCGCTCCGACTTTATCCAAATCGTCGGTGCGTAAACACCTTTGACAGCTTGTTGCTCTGCGAAAGTTAGTCAGCTGTCCCAAGAATTCATTTTTAAACTGATTCATTCCGGCTGAGGTAAAAAGGAGTGTCTGGTCATCCTGAGGAACCAGCGAACTGGAAGGAACAATTTTATGGCCCTTGGAGGCAAAGAAATCCAGATATTTTTTGCGTAGCGTATTTGTATCCACAATACCTTCTCCTACACTTCGGAAGTGCAGCGATTAATCGCATCGCTAATTACTTCAGTTGAGAATCCGCGGCGAAGCAGATAGCCGTAGAGTTTGGCCTTGAGCTTCTCAGGGCGCTCTTTTTTCCCTCTTAATTTATCAAAATATTCCTCTGCTAATTCCTGCACAACTCTTCTTTCATCAACAACGCGTTTCTTTTGCTCTATCAGCTCATCTATAATTTCTTTACTAACTCCTTTTTGCTTTAATTCAATGGCGATGGCCTTAAGGCCCAGCGGTTTACGCAGGCGGCTATTAACCCAGCGCCGAGCAAATTCTAGATCGTTAATATAATCTAATCCCTTAAAATAACTGACTGTCTTTGCGATTACAGGGGGAGCGTATTTTTTAAGGTTAAGCTTTTGCCTAATCTCCTCTTCGCTGCGCAGCCTTCCCTTAATCAGGCGCCAGACATAATTACGGGCCCTGGTTTCCTCTTTATTCTGGCTGGCAGCATCAGCATTGTCCCCATTCATAAAACTTATTGTTCTTTGGCCGAGGATTCTTTTAAGACAAAAAATCCGCGCGCCGTACGCACAAGCACATCCCCGCTAATCTCCTTAATTATATTTCTATAGGCAGCTATGCTCTCGATGCCCCTCTTATTGATTTCTAATATTACGTCGCCCTGGATAAGCCCGGCCTGATCAGCTTCGCTCTCAGGCCTCACCTCAACCACAAGCACCCCTTCCTCTTTGCTCACTCTAAAACGTTTTGCTAATTCCGGGGTGATTTCCGTAACCCGCAGTCCCCGCCAGGAATTAGACGGCTCTTCCTCTAAGACAGATTCACCCAACTCTTCTAAATTATCCGGCCGCGCGCCGATCTCCACATCCAGGGTAATCGGCTTCTTATCCCTGATCAGCTCTAATCTTACTTTTCTCCCGGCTTCAATATTACCCACAATTTTAAGCAGGGCATTGACATTATTAATCTCCAGGTTGTCAAATCTAAGCAGCAGGTCTCCTTCCTTAACGCCGGATTTTTGGGCGGGGCTATCCGCTAAAACCTTAGCCACCAGAACGCCTTTTTTCTCAGTGAGGCCAAAATAGTTTGCTAACTTTTCGTCTAAACCCTGCACGATAACACCCAGCCATCCATAGACAATCTTTTTGCCTTCAATAAGCTTTGCGACAATGCGCTTAGCTGAATTAACCGGCACGGCAAAACCAATCCCCTGGTATCCGCCGCTGGTAGAAAATATAGCCACATTGATGCCTACCACTTCTCCTTTTAGATTCACTAACGGCCCGCCGGAGTTACCGGGGTTGATCGCGGCATCTGTCTGGATAAGGTCGCCGTAATCCCTCTCTCCGGAAATCATCCTGCCTAATGAGCGATGCAAGGCGCTCACCACGCCTGAGGTAACTGTCGGCTCCGGATTATGCAGCGCAAATCCAAAAGGATTACCGATGGCTACCACCCACTGTCCAATGCTCAGGGCATCGGAATCGCCTAACTTAGCCGCGGGAAAATTATCTCCCTGAATTTTAATTACCGCAAGGTCAGAACGCTTATCCTTTCCCTTGACCTCAGCCTTAAACTCCCTTGCATCGGATAGAGTCACGGTAATTTTATCCGCATCTCCCACTACATGTT
This sequence comes from Omnitrophica WOR_2 bacterium RIFCSPHIGHO2_02_FULL_45_21, assembly GCA_001805575.1. Classification (GTDB taxonomy): domain Bacteria; phylum Omnitrophota; class Gorgyraeia; order Gygaellales; family UBA12090; genus 2-02-FULL-45-21. Next base: position 43,204 of record MHGN01000054.1, read on the forward strand.
CATTAGTAAGAATATATCCTTGCTTATCAATGAGCACTCCCGAGCCTAAACCTGACTGCTTGTATTCCCTTTCAGGCAGTTCGCCAAAAAAATCCTCAAAGAATTTACTGAAGAACTCATCTTCAAAAGGACCGCCGCCAAAACTGTATCGCCGCATGCGCGGGGCAGCAATCTTTTCTGTACGTTCAGTGCTGATCGAGACCACTGCCGGCCCTACTACCCTGGCTACAGCCTCTACGCTATGCTCAAAACTTGTCCCGGAAATATCATAGGCGCTATCCAGCGCGCCGATGGGATGATAAAAATCAAACCTGGCGGCAACGACCAAACCAATAATTATACCGATAGAGATACCGGTTATGATAAAAGTTATTTTTGTTCTTTTTCTCATCCTAGCTGCCCTCCTTCGCCTTCGCTGGCTTCGCCGGCGAAGCCAGCGCCTGTTTACGCGCTTTCTCCTCTAATTCATTAAGCAGCTTTGCCTGCGTTTTAAGGTATTGGATAACCTGCTCCCTGCCCTGGCCAATCTTTTCATTATTATAAGCAAACCAGCTCCCGCTTTTCTGTACAATACCCATTTCACTTGCTATATCCAGTATACTGCCGGCTCTTGAGATACCTTCATCAAATAAGATTTCAAATTCTGCTTCGCGAAAAGGCGCGGCAACCTTGTTTTTAACCACCCGTGCCCTTACCCGGTTGCCGATAACTGTCTCCCCGGATTTAATCTGTTCTTTCCTTCTCAAATCCAGGCGGACAGAGGAATAAAATTTCAAAGCCCTTCCTCCCGGAGTGGTTTCAGGATTGCCAAACATAATCCCTATCTTTTCACGCAGCTGGTTAATAAAGATAACGCAGGTTTTGGACTTACTTATCGCCGAGGTAAGCTTTCGCAATGCCTGAGACATAAGACGGGCCTGTAAACCCATGTGGCTGTCGCCCATTTCGCCTTCTATTTCAGCCCTGGGGGTAAGCGCGGCTACTGAGTCAATCACTACCACATCAACGGCATTGGAACGCACGAGCGTTTCGGTAATCTCTAATGCCTGCTCTCCGGTATCCGGCTGGGAAATAAACAGTTCGTCAAGATTAAGCCCGACTTTTTTGGCATAAATTGAATCAAAGGCATGTTCGGCATCAATAAATGCGGCAACCCCGCCTGTCTTCTGCACCTGAGCTATTACGCTCAAGGTAAGCGTGGTCTTACCGGACGATTCAGGGCCAAAGATCTCAATCACTCTGCCCCGGGGCAGTCCTCCTACACCCAGAGCCAAATCCAGGGATAAAGCCCCGGTAGGAATTGCCGGAATATCTAATTTGATATCGCTGGAGAGTTTCATAATCGAGCCCTTGCCAAATTGTTTTTCAATCTGAGCCAATGCCAATTCCAGCGCTTTTTGCTTTGCGCCCTGCTCCTGCCTATTTTCTGACTTCGCTTCTATCTGCGCCTTCTTCTCTTGTGTCATTTTTTATCCCCCCCTTAAAATTTCCCTTAATTATGGCCATAGAATTTAAGAAGCTTTAATTATAACTCCTAAAACCCCTTCCGTCAAGCTTGACTTTCAATAAAATATGTGTTACATTTTAATCATTATGGAAAACGATACTCTTAATCATACCCACGAAGAGCTCCAGCGGGCACGCAATGAATTAGCTCTCCTTTATGAAATTTCAAATGCCATGCATACAACCTTAAAGCCGGATGAAATCCTCTACATTATCCTTACCGCGGTAACCGCTCATGTGGGATTAGGATTTAACCGGGCCATACTTTTTCTGGTGAATGAAAAAGAGGGTATCCTGGAAGGTAAAATGGGCATCGGTCCGGACAGCGGCGAAGAGGCAAACCGTATCTGGACCTACGTTGAGCAGGAAAAAATGAATTTAGAGGACCTGATCAGCAATTACAAGGTATCAGGCCAGCTTTCCGGCAGCCAGCTTAATCGCCTGGTTAAAGACATCCGCCTGCCGCTTGCGGAAGAAAAAGGCGGTATTCTGACTATGACCTTACTTGACGGTATGCCGCTGCATATCAACCCTCAGGCAATGGCTGCCCAAAAGCACGATGCCCTGATTAATATTCTTAAGTCCGAGGAGTTTATCAGCGTCCCTTTAAAAGCAAAGGATAAAATTATCGGGGTCCTTCTTGCTGATAACCCCTATACCCACAAACCAATCACCAATGATGATATCCGCGTGCTGACCATGTTTGCCAACCAGGCCGGGCTGGCCATTGAGAACTCACAGTTATACGAGAAGACCCTGCTCAAAAGCCACAGCGACTCGCTCACCGGCCTCTGGAACCACGGCTACTTCCAATACCGGCTGCAGGAAGAAATAAATATTGCTAAAGAAGCCCAGCATCCGCTTTGCGTCATCATGGCGGACTTAGATAATTTCAAAACCTATAACGACATGCTTGGGCATCGGGAGGGAGACCAGCTCCTAGTTCAAATTGCCAAGCTCTTAACCCTCTCGGCAAGAAAACAGGATTCCATCTATCGCTACGGGGGCGAAGAGTTTGCCATATTATTGATGCAGACAACTAAATCTGAGGCATATATTATTGCCGAAAGGATACGGCTGACAGTTGAAAAATATAATTTTCCTCATGACCAAACCATTGCCAATAAAAAACTTACCGTAAGCTTGGGGGTTGCCGTTTTTCCCGGCGATGCCGAGAGCAAAGAATTATTACTGGAGCATGCCGATAAGGCGCTCTATGCTGCCAAACACCAGGGAAAGAATCGCATCTGCGGTTAGTATTTCAGGCGGGTTCTAATACCTTCTGCCCTTGCTCGTTCTTTGCGGGAGATTCTACTTCCTGCCCTTGCTTATTTTCAGCCAATTTTACCGAGACAATCTTTGAAATTCCGGCCTTTTCCATAGTAATCCCGTACATAATGTTGGCGTTAGCAATTGTCTTCTTGTTATGCGTAATCACGATAAACTGGGATTGCGAGGTAAAATCTGCCAGCATCCGGCCAAATCTATCCACATTGGACTCATCCAGGGCGGCATCGATTTCATCCAGGACGCAAAACGGCGACGGTTTAACCTTAAAAATAGCGAATAATAAGGCGATTGCCGCCATTGATTTTTCTCCCCCTGAAAGCAATAAAACATTCTGTAATTTTTTTCCCGGCGGCCGGCAGACAATCTCAATCCCGCTTTCTAAGACATCCTGTTCGTCAATCAGAAACAACTGACCATCGCCACCACCGAAAAGCAGGCGGAAATAATTTTTGAATTCAACCGCAAGCTTCTCAAAGGTCTCCAGGAACATCTTCTTGGTAGTACGGTTAATCTTAAGGATTGCCTCGTGCAGGGATTCTTTTGCTCTGAGCAAATCCGCCTGCTGCTGGCTTAAGAAATCAAAGCGCTGCTTTAATTCCTCAAACTCTTCTATGGCTACCAGATTCACCTGGCCGTACGACTCAAGTTTTGTCTTTAGCAGCTCGATCTCGCAAGCTGCCTCCTCAACGGGACAATCAGCCCCGGCAGAGGAATTCCTCAAGGTGTCAGCGTCAACTTTATAAATCTGCTCTATGCGCTCATAGATACCGTTTTGCTGGAATGTCAATTCTTGCTGCTGCATTTTTAGCCCATGAATCTTAGTCTTATTCTGATCAATACAATCCTTGCGCCCGCTAATCGCATCCTCTAAATCTTTTAGATTATTTTTTATCTGGGCTAAACCTCCCGAGATGCCATCGGCCTCTTTTTCCAGCAGGCCTTTTTGCGCATAAGCATTATCGATTTCGGCTGCTAATGCCTTCAAAGACCCGTCTAATTCCTGGATGCGCACCGAGGAGGATGTTTCTTCCTCTTCCAACGAACTCAAGGCGCTTTTATCTTTCCGGCAAACCTCTTCCAATACCTTATACGTGCCTAAAGAACCCAAAACCTTTTCTTCACCGCCGCGGATCTCGGTCTTGACTTGAGTAATTACTAATAAGGTTTCCTCTTTAAGGTTGTTTTGAGCAGTTATTTCTTCCAAGCCGGTATCAATTGCCTCCTGATTAGCCTGCACCCTGGCTTTAAGCTCATTATGCTGCGCATTTGACTGCCTTTCATCAACATTCAATTGATTCAGCTCATCAACCGTTTCCTTAGACTCCAAACCTACGAGCTCAAGTTCTTCCTTTAACTTATCATACTGCTTGCGGATGTTGTCTTTTCGATTACAGCTGCTATTGTATTCCAGCTCGATTTTGCGTAAGGCCTCTTCTGTCGATGAAAGCTTTGAATAAAACTCGAGCGTCAACTCTACCTTATCGCTCAGAACGTTTTTTGCCCGCATAATTTCCTGCCCTAATTTATCGATTTTATCAATTATTTCCTGAGGGTCAAGGGAAATCGGCTTTGCCGTGCCTTTGAGCTTAAACCGCGCCGGATTAAAAATTGCGCTATCGCTTTCTACAGCGTTTTGAATATCAGTGACTTTAATAATCATACCGCTTATTTTCTCAGGCGCCAATGAATCCAGGAGTATATACGCATTTGAAGACTCGGTAATATTTTCATATCTAAGCTTCAGATTGCATAAAAATTCCTTCTGGGAACTAAGCGCGCTTTCTTCGTTTTCTAAGCTATTAATACGCGAAACCAGGGCCTCCTTTTCCTGAACACTCTCTTGATAAAGCGCCTTAAGCGCCTGATATTCTTTTTTATAGGCAAGCAGCTTTTGATAGGCCTCATCCTGCTGGCAGGTAGCAGAGGTAAGCTCATCCTGAATTACCGTGAGCTCTTCCCCGGTTTTCTCCTTCTCCATATCTAACCTTTTTTTGCGGGCAAGCGCCTGATTGAGCGAACTAGCCAATTCCCGCATCCGGTTATTCAGCCTTGCTTCTTCTGCCGCAAATCCCATGACCTTTTTCTTTGCTTCAGCTATATAAATTTGTCTGCCTGCGATGGTATTACTGATCTCCTCTAATTTACTCTGCGCCTTGGCGCTTAGAGATTTCTTCTGCTCTAATTCTTGAGCAAGGAGATCGAATTCAACCCTGAGAGTATTAAGCCTTGCTTCATCCTGGGATATTTTAACAGACAATTCCTCTTTTTGCTTTGCAATCGTCTCTAACCTTAGCTTGAGTTCGCCGGTGCGTTCCCGATTAAATCCGCGCTGCTGGTCATTGCGCGAAACCGTATTCTCAAGGTTACGCAGCTGGCTGCGCAGGTTATTTAAATTTTCCTCGCTTAGCGTCAATTCCTGCCGGCGGCTGCTGAGCGTATTATTGAGACGTTCGATCTCCTGCGTGTCGCTAGCCTGCCGGCTCTCTGATTGGCCAAGCTCCTGGGTTAGCTTCGCAAGCTGCTCCTGGCTGCGTTTAAGCTGACTACTTGAGACGGCGGTCTCAAGCTGCTTCAAACGCTCAAATACCTCTTTATAACGTCTGGCTTTGGCAGCCTGGCGCTCAAGTGAATTTATCTGGCGCCTGACCTCGGCAATAATATCATTGATGCGCAGCAAATTGGCTTCGGTGTCTTCAAGCTTACGGATGGTTTCTCTTTTATGTGATTTATACTTACTGATTCCGGCTGCTTCATCAAAAACTAAGCGCCTATCTTCAGGCCGCGAGCTTAAGATAAGGTCAATTTTACCCTGCTCAATTAAAGAGTAACTTTCAGCGCCGATTCCGGTTCCCATAAACAATTCTAAAATGTCCTTCAGGCGCACAGGGGTTTTGTTGAGCAGATACTCGCTTTCTCCGGAACGAAAGAGCCGCCGGGTAACGGTTACCTCATCATAGTTAATGGCAAGCCCCCTAACGGGAGCAAGCGCCTTGGTTTCGTTAGAGAAAGTTAAGGATGCCTCGGCATATCCTAAGGCAGGTATACTTTCGGTGCCGTTAAAAATCACATCCTCCATCTTTGTTCCGCGTAGTGATTTTACCGACTGCTCCCCCAGCACCCAGCGGATGGAATCCGCGATATTCGATTTCCCGCAGCCATTGGGACCGACAACAGCGGTTATGCCCGGTTCAAAATGTAAGGTGGTTTTCTCAGCAAAGGACTTGAATCCAAATAACTCTAATTTTTTAAAGTACATTATCCGCTCCTCCTTCTCCTATATTAAGCCACTTATCAATTCTTTCACGCTTAAACCTCCACTGGCCGATAACCTTTGTGGCGGGAATCTTTTTTCTCCTCAGCCACTCATAAATCGTGCGCGGCTTCACTTTCAGGTAATACGCCAAATCATCGATAGTCATCAGGGCATCGTATTGCATATGCTCCAATTTTACTTTAAAAGCTGGAAAAGTCAAGCAAAATCTTACATTCTTTTACATTTAGCTACAAATAGGTGCAATAATTACAGAAGTGGCCTTTAGGTTAGAGGCGGATTAAATTATCTACTTTTCTGCCTTTATAGGCATTGCGGGTGTCAAAGATAAGCTTTGAGCGCTGAAGAATGAGCTCGTAATCAAATCCGCTATGGTCAGTAACGAGAAGGCAGCAATCCATTTCTGCTAAGGCCCGGGCAGTGATGGGGGCGGCTTTTAGATTATAGTGGTCAAATTTAAGATAGGGGATCAGCGGGTCAGCGTAAAAAACATGGGCATTGTTTTTCTTTAACAAGTCAATTATCTCTAAGGCCGGAGACTTGCGCAGGTCCTTAATGTCTTTCTTATAGGTAACCCCTAAAACCAAAATTTTCGCTGATTTTAGCGGGATAATTTGATTAAGCCGTTCCACGATATAGGCGGGCATCGACGAATTCAAATCCGCGGCTAACTTTATGAAACGCGACTTAAAACCGTGCAGCTTTGCCTTCCAATAAAGATATAAAGGATCTTTTGGGATGCAGTGGCCGCCAACCCCCGGGCCGGGGTAAAACGGCATAAAGCCAAAGGGCTTGGTTCTGGCGGCGTCAATTATCTCCCAGATATCCAGATTCATCTTATGGCACATCATGCTCAACTCGTTGACTAAGCCGATATTCACCAAGCGAAAGGTATTTTCTAAGAGCTTCACCGTTTCTGCGGCGCGGGGGCTTGAGACAACGACAACCTTTTCAATGATCTGTTCGTAAAGCAGTTTACATAAATCTGATGCCTGCTCATTGACTCCGCCAACTACCTTGGGAATCTTATCTAAAGGAAACTTCTGATTACCCGGGTCTATTCTTTCCGGTGAGAAAACTAAGAAGAAATCTTCGCCGCATTTTAAGCCCGTTTCCTCTAAGATCGGCAAAATAACCTCATCGGTTGTGCCGGGATAGGTGGTGCTTTCTAAAATAATCAGCTGGCCTCTTCTTAAATGCTGTTTTATTTTCCTCACTGCCTGTTTGATATAGTTTATATTCGGCTGATACTTGCGTTTTAAAGGAGTAGGCACACAGATGATTATCACATCCGCCTGCTGCAGCTTTCTGAAGTCAGCGCTGGGTGTTAAGCATCCGCACTTTACTAATTTTTTTATGTCTTCAATATCAACGTCCAGAATGTAAGGGACCGCATTCTTAACGTTACTTACCCTATCCCTGTCAGTATCAATACCGGTAACGTGAAATCCGCACTTGGCCAATTCCACCGCTAAAGGCAATCCTACATAACCCAAACCAATCACGGCAATCTCAACGCTCTTATCTTTTATCTTTTGCTCTAATTGTATCTGCATTCGATATATTCCTTAACCGCTTCCTGCCACGGCCTGAGCCGGCTTTTAAATACCCTTGCATATTTCGAATTATCTAAAACTGAAAATAGGGGCCGTTTTGCTAAAAAGTTCATTTCTGCTATAGGTATCGGCTCTATCTCAATAGCTTTAAGCCCGGCTGATTCTAAAATAAATTTTGCATACTCATACCAGGAACAAAATCCGGAATTAGAGATATGGTATGTGCCATACAGATTATCAACCCAGACGCTACTGTCAACTGCATCAATAATCCTGGCTATTGCCTTAGCAAGGTCAACAGCGTACGTTGGGCTTGCATACTTGTCTGAGACGATTTTCAGGCCTTTATTGCCTTTGGCCCGCGCTAAAACTTTATCCACAAAGCCCGTCTTGCCTTGCCCAAAAATCCAGGACGTCCGGATAATAATATGCCTTTTCACTAATTGCTTTACAAACTTCTCTCCCTTAAGCTTAGTCTCACCGTAAATACTTAAAGGGTAAGCGTCGTCTTCTTCGCGATAAGGCGATTTTTTCTTGCCATTAAACACATAATCTGTGCTTATGTAAATTAGTAATGCGCCGGCGGATTTGGCGTGCTTTGCTATATTATATGTTCCTTGGGTATTTATTGCGTAGGCTATTTTACTATCCCTTTGACAGCCATCAACATCAGTGAAGGCGGCTGTATGAATTACTATGCTTGGCCTAATCCGCGCAAAGAGAGCAGCTACCCTTCTTGTATCGGTAATCTCACAACCTTTATGGGTAAGGGCGGCTATTTTATATTTTAACTTTAGCCGTTTAACCAGGGCCCTTCCTAATACACCCCTGGCGCCGGTGATCAAGATTGTCTCTTTAGCCTTTTCCACCACCGCTGGTTATTTCCGTACCAATCAATAGTTAATTTTAGCGCCTGAGCAAAAGAGAATTTCGGCTGCCAGCCCAGGCCTTTTAATTTAGCACAATCCAGCGCATAGCGCCTATCATGACCGGGCCTATCCTTTACATATTGAATAAACTCTTGAGGCCTTTTCATAAGTTTTAAAATCTTCTTGGTCATTACGATATTCGTAATCTCATTACCTGCCCCAATATTATAGATTTCTCCGACTTTCCCTTTATGCAGGATACAATCAATAGCGCTGCAGTTGTCTAAGACAAAAATCCAATCACGCCTGTTTTGTCCATCCCCGTATAGCGGAACCTTTCTTCCTTCTAAAATATTGGTTACAAATAAGGGAATAATTTTTTCCGGATATTGGTAAGGGCCAAAATTATTAGAGGAGCGGGTAATCACGATGGGAAGTTTGTAGGTTACATAGTAAGACCTCACCAAATGGTCGCCTGCGGCCTTGCTTGCCGCATAAGGGCTATTGGGTAGAAGGGGGTCAACTTCCCTAGACCTCCCGCTTAGAATACTTCCGTAAGTTTCATCAGTAGATATCTGAAAAAAAAGTTTTATCCCGCTCTTTTGCGCCGCGCTTAATAAAACAAATGTCCCGTAAATATTAGTTTTAATAAAATCTGACGCGTCTTTGATAGAACGGTCAACATGGGTTGAAGCGGCAAAGTTAACAATTACGTCAATTTTTTTAACAAGCCTATGCATAAGTTTTTCATCGCAGATATCGCCTTTGACAAAGGTATAGTTTCTATTATTTACGATATCTTTTAAATTATCCAGATTCCCCGCATAAGTTAATATATCCAGATTAATTATTTTATAGGAAGGATACCGGTTTAAAATATATCTAATAAAATTTGAGCCGATAAATCCCGCTCCTCCGGTAATTAATAATCTCATATAGTTATTCTTTATCTTCTCGCAAGAGTTTCTTTCTCATCAGGGCTGTCGCGCGGTAGAGAGTCTCCGGCATGCCGCAGTCTGTCCACCAACAATCCAGGATATCATAATAGAGCTGATTATTTTTCAGGTAGGCATTATTTACGTCGGTTATTTCCAGCTCGCCGCGCCTTGAGGGCTTTAGAGTCCTGACAATGTCAAAGACCTTATGGTCATACATATATATCCCGGTGATCACATAATTAGACTTTGGCTTTTTGGGTTTCTCGGCGATAGAAATAATCCTCCCCTCGTTGATTTCCGCGACTCCGAAGCGATGCGGGTCGCTGACCTCCTTGATCAGAACCCTTGCCCCGTTTTCCTGTTTCTTAAATCTCTGAACATACTTCTTTATTGAGCCTCCGATAAGGTTATCTCCCAGGATAACCACCACCTTTGAGCGATCAACAAAATGTTCCGTCAGGCCTAAGGCCTCGGCGATGCCGCCTTCTCCTCTCTGGTAAGTATAATTTATATGGCGCAGGCCGAATTCTGAACCGTTACCAATCAGGCGCAAGAAATCCCCGGCATTATTTCCGCCGGTGACAATCATAATGTCTTTTATTCCTGCCTCAACAAGAGTATGGATCGGATAAAACACCATCGGCCTGTTATAGACCGGCAAGAGGTGTTTATTGGTAATGCGGGTTAACGGTTCAAGGCGCTTTCCCAGTCCGCCGCATAAAACTACTCCCTTGAGATAGCCATCTTCAGGCATCATCTTCTCCAGTTATAGGGGATATCGTTGTCATAAGGGTCGAGCCGATATTCGTCGGGCTTACGGTAATTATATGGCGCTGTCGGGATATTGATTACCATTGCCTCATCGCTGCTAACGCATTTGAAACCGTGATAGACATTCCTGGGGATCTTAACCAAGAAAGGATTATCTAAGCCCAGCTTAAATTCATTGATTTCCTTATAGGTTTTTGATTTTCTTCTAGCATCATATAGAGCTAACCTCATTACTCCTTTTACGCAGGCAAAATAATCGTCCTGCTTTTTATGATAATGCCAGGCCTTGGCTACCTTGGGATAAGCGGTGGTAAAGTAGACCTGGCCGAATCTTGAAAAAATCTTCTCATCGCTGCGCAGCAGCTCCATAAGCCGTCCGCGCTCATCAGTGAGCAGTTTTAGTTTTTTTACTTTAACTCCTTTTATCATCTTCTAGGCTTATATATCTTCAACAGTCATTCTGTTATCAGGATGAGTTATTTGACAGATGCTATTAACATTACTTACCATTAGCCCTGCCAATGCCGATATAGTGAAAACCTAATTTTTTTAATTCCTGCGGCTCATAGATATTCCTGGCGTCAACAATTATCGGTTGAGCCATGATTTTCTTTAAGCGCAGGAAATCTATCTCTTTAAACTCATTCCACTCGGTAGTAATCACCAAACAATCGCTGCCTTTTGCAGCGTGATAAACATCTTTACAGAACTTAACGTCATTAAGAATCCTGGATGCCTTGTCCATACTCTGAGGATCAAAGGCCTTTACCTTTGCGCCCTCCTTCTGCAGCTGCAGGATTATCTCTAAGGCCGGCGCATTACGTAAATCATCCGTATTGGGCTTAAAAGACAAACCTAATATGGCTATATGTTTATCTTTGAGCAGCCATAGGACGTCTTTAATCTTCTTAATCAAATGTCTTTTTTGAGCCTGGTTAATCTCTCTTACCGCCTTCAAAAGCTCAAAATCATACCCGATTTTTCTGGCTATTGTAATAAAGGCGTCCAGATCCTTAGGAAAACAGGAACCTCCGTATCCTACCCCGGCATCTAAAAAGGCCCTGCCAATTCTTTTATCCAGTCCCATGCCATCGGCAACCTTGGTTACGTCAGCGCCAACCCGCTCGCAAATCTGGGCAATGGCATTGATAAAAGAAATTTTAGTTGCCAGGAATGAATTTGAGGCGTGCTTGATCAGCTCAGCAGACTTAATATCAGTAATGACGATCTGTGCCCTCAAAGGTTTATAGAGCTCAAGGAGCAGCTTTTTTGCTCTCTGTGATTCCACGCCTATTACAATTCTATCCGGATTCATAAAATCACGTATGGCCTGGCCTTCACGCAAGAACTCGGGGTTTGAGGCAACGTCAAATGTGAGCCTTTCTCTTCTGGATTTGGGCAGATTTACCTTTATGGTATGCGTAAGCCAAAAACCGGTCTCAACCGGAACCGTGGATTTCTCTACAATCAACTTATAGCCATTCATATTCCGGGCAATAATTTTTGCCACATTCTCCACCCCGGTTAAATCTGCTTCCCCGTTCTCAAGAGAGGGTGTGCCTACGGCAATGAAAATAATCTCGGAGCTTTCCACCGCGTCTTTTATGTTGGCGGTAAACCTCAGTCGTTTCTCTTTAGCATTATTTCTCACCAGATCTTCAAGCCCTGGTTCATAGATAGGCATGCGCAGGTTTTTAAGCTGCTTTATCTTCTCAGGGTCATTATCAGCGCAGATTACGCTATTGCCTAAGTCCGCAAGACAGACTCCCGTTACCAAACCTACATATCCTGTGCCGATAATAGAAATATTCATAAAAATAAGTTATTCATTCCGATACCCCTGAGAACCCGGCTTTGGCTCATGGTAAATCTGGCCATAATCAATAGACATTTCAGGAAATGCCTTCAGCCGCAAGGCAAGCCAGATTGTTTCTCCTCTTTCCCTTAACACATTATACTTTATATCCAATATCCAGCAATGTAGTTCCTTAGAAAGACTATAGTCCTGCTCCTTTACCAAACTATTGCCTTTAAATTGTAATCTTTGATAGACCTTAAAGGACCATCCCTTTATTAAGTTAAATAAAATTTCTCCGGTCATCTGACTGCTTGACTTCCTTTCGTAACGGTAACCGCCTCCGAAAGAAATATCCTTTCCCGATGCCTTAAGGTCAAAATTGGCGAAAGTAAAATGGCGTTTCCTGCGATCAAACTTTGCATCTGACTCAAAGCTCATCCAATCATACGGCAGCATCTCCAGATCAAAAGTTATATTATCTCCTAAACTACGCCTGCGTCCTTCAATGTTAAACGAATAATTATTGTTGGCAATAAAACGTAAAAAATCAACCGTCTTA
>MHGN01000055.1:0-28755 GCA_001805575.1 Omnitrophica WOR_2 bacterium RIFCSPHIGHO2_02_FULL_45_21
CCTGGCAGTGATGATGTTAGAGATGGACAGGGTAGGAATTTTCAGGTCATCGGAGAAGTAGAAGCCAGTGGCAAAGACACTCAGGGCGGGATCCTGCTGCAGCCGTTTTAAGAATTCCTTGTCCTTAAAATATTTGCTGCTGGCCAGAAAATAGTCCTTTTTGGACTTGTCTTTGCCTAAGTTCTTCTCATTGGTGCTAAAGATAACCCTGCCTTTGAGGTTGAGGATGAGGATGTCATTAAGAGAGGAGTCAAGGGAAAGCTTGTTTTTGCTAATGTGCTGGTTGGTGTTTTTGATCAGAGCGTCAACGGCAGGGTCATCTGGGTCGTGATAGGTGAGCCCGTCCTTGATGGTACCATCAGAGCAGAAGTCAAGAGTCCGCCCCCTCTTTCCTTCAATAAAAGCAGATACCTTGCCTTCAATACCCCTAACAGAGATATTCAGCTCGTTTCTTATCCTGTTATCTAATATTCCCCGGATATTGACATAGGCTATGCCGCCAAGAACACCAAGAGACACAATGGAGGTACCCATAAACCAGGTAAGCAGTTTTACGCGGATACTTCTATATGATTTTTTCCCCATCCTTTTAGCTCCTCAATGACCCCCGCCGTTTTGATTCGCTTTTGCGAATGCAAAACGAATCAGTGGGGGGAGAGAATTTTGGCGTAGTTTGCGAGGTGGAAGAGCGGCTGTTTCGCTTTTTTCTTATGCTTATACCCCTGTTTTTTCTTCCAGCGGTATAATCACGCTCACCGCGCCTCGGACATCGCCTTCCTGATAATTCTCCATTGGCTTACCGGATATATCCTTACCGTCACCGGTAGGCGAGGTTTTGGGATCTCCATGGCATTTAAGGCAGGGCTTCTCTATATACATGGGAAGGGCGTAACGATATACCTTCTTGCCTTCCATTTCTGCTTCTTCGCCATAGCCTCTGCCTTTAGGGTATGCCGGCTCATAGAAACGGGTGAGCACCTCTTTTTCCCATTCATCAGGGGCATTGTAAGGATTACGCGGGCCAAATTCGCCTTTACCTAAGGTGGTTTGTTTCACCTGGATGCCGGTATTCTTGAAGAAATCCTCGCCAATCACCCTTCCCATATACGCGGGAATAATCCCCTTAAAAGCATAAGGCGCATCCTTGGGAAGCGGCTCTTCAACCTTTGCCCCGTGGGTATTGATTACATCTACTAACTGGGCGATGATGCGCCGGGTAGAAACTAAAAATTGGGCTAAGTCCTCGGCTGCTTTTCTTACGTCAATTTTTTCCGCGGCCAACCCCTGTGATATACCAGCCGCGCCTATGATAAACGCGCATAAGACGATGAGAGCGCTTACTTTTTTAAACATTTGCCCTCCTTCAATGAGCGCACAACTTATGGAGCGGCAGCGAATATAAGTTGTCTGCGCGAATTGAACCCCACACCCAGCATCAAATTATAAAAAGTGAATATCTTAGCTGGGTGGGGGGTAAATTTAATAAAGTCTGCTTCCTAAAAAAATAGAAAAATTTTACAGTTAAAAATTACTATATTATAAATCCTGATTTTTGTCAAGCAAAATCTACCCTTCGGAGACCCCTTTAGAAAGGGCTGGGTTCACCAATGGCTTTCTTAACTTTATCCAGCAGGTCGTCGGACTCAAACGGTTTGACAATATAATCCTTAATCTCCTCTTTTTCAATCATACCTTTTATCCGGGGATCACTCAAAGCAGTCAGCACAATAACCGGTACCCCGGGGATTTTCCCGCTGAGCGCCTTAGATTCTTTTATACCAATCAAAACGTCGTATCCGTCAGCCTTGGGCATCAATATGTCTAAGATGATTAAATCCGGCTTATCGGATAAGATTTTCTGCATACACTCTTCGCCGTCATAAGCGGTAATCACCTCATACTTATTTGCCTCTAACCTTGACTTGATCAGTTTGACGATATTGGGGTCGTCGTCAACAACCAAAATCTTCTTCGCCATAACCACCCTCCTTTCCTTTTCACCCTGTTTTTATTCCGAGTATTTTGACCGTTAATTCCTCTTCGCTCTTGCTGTCATCGGGATAATTAAATACCTTGCAGGCAATATCAATTTTCTTTTCCCAGCCCTTCTTTGCTAAGTAGTATGCAAAAACATTGCCTATCCGCTCTGAAACAATTATTGCCTCTTCTTTTTTTACTCCCGGGAGCAGCATTAAGAGCAGTTCGTTGCTTAAAACCAGCTCATCGCTCTCACAGCGGATTTTGCGCCTAAGCAACGTTTCTAAATCATCTGCGGCCAAAGAGGCGGCATCATCCCCTCCTGGCCCTGGCTCAACCCGGCCTGCTAAATTTTTAATCTTAAAACCGATCACGGACAAAGACGGTTTTTCCTTGCTTAACTTCTTCAATCCATTGGCTACATACTCCCTAAAAAGCTCATCTGCTGTATGCTTGGGTAAGCTGAAGCTGATTTTTGTTCCCTTATTTAATTCGGACTCTGCCCATATTTTTCCTTTATGCAGCTCAACGATTCCCTTGCTGATCGAAAGGCCTAAACCGGTCCCCATTTCCCCCGGCCCGTGGGCGCGGCCAAACTGCTGGAATTTGCTGAAAAGCTGGGGCAGGTCTTCTTTAGAAACGCCTCTTCCGCTATCGGAAACCGAACATTCTACTTCGTTTTCTTTATCCAGCGCTGAAATATCTATTGCGCCATGCGCAGTAAATTTCATGGCATTGCCTACCAAGTTGGTAAACACCTGAATCAGCCTATCTTTATCAACGTAAAGCTTGAGCTTGGCTTTAGAAAAATATGCGCTTATCTTCAGGCCCCTTTCTTGGCTCTGCAGCGCAAAAGCAGAGGCAACCCCCTTAACCACTTCTACAATATCAATAAGTTCCTTCCTCAATTCAACTTTTCCGGCTTCAATCTTAGAGATATCCAAGAGATTATCAATGATGCGCTTGAGCCGGTCTGAGTCTTCAAGGACAATGGAGAAGACTTCTCTTTGTTTTTCGCTGACTTCTCCCAGGATACCGTCTAAGGCCTGCGAGACCCCTTCTCTGATCGTGGTCAGAGGAGTGCGTATCTCGTGCGAAACAGTAGAGATAAAATCCGTTTTCATCTTATCAATTTCATTCTCCCTGCTGATATCCCGGAATATACCGATTGCTCCAATGATTTTTTCTTCGTAAATAATGGGAGAGGCGGTTACGTTAGCGGGAAATTTGCTATTGTTTTCCCGGTAATAATAACCTATGGAATGCACCGGGATTTTACTGGAGAGCGCCAGAGACATAATTCGTTCTTTATAGGGAATAAAGTTTCCCTTTTCATCTTCGCAGGGGATAAGCTCAATAAAGCTTTTCCCCACCGCCTCCCGGATATCCCAGCCAAACATTGCTTCTGCCTCATGGTTCATCATCATAATGAATCCTTCCTGGTTTACCACCAGCATCCCGTCTCCGATGCTTGCCAGGATTATCTCGCATTTTGTTTTTTCTTCGCCGATTTTGGCTCTGGCAACTTTAAGCTCATCCTCAATATGCCGACGTTTATCCACCATGCGATTAAAAGAAGCTGCCAGCTTTCCCACCTCATCCATATTTCGATTCTCTTTTCCAAAAGGAAAGGAAGAGCGAAATATGGAAGCAATATCTATCTTGGCCCAGGTAACGCCTTTACTGATTTTGTCCACGGCCTCGGTAACCTTTCTAATCGGTTCTGCAATTGAACTGGCGGTAAGCAGGGCAATGCCGATAACTAAAAGCGCGCTGACTAAGCCGATGGCCATAGAGAACACTCTTAGGTTATATACCGGCTCAAGCAGCTCATGCTTATCCTGTTCAATTACCAGAATCCATTTCCAATCCGGCTCTATCTCTAATAAGTCCGAGGCACCCAAAACCTCATTTTTCTGCATATCAATCCAGATCTTATTGATAACCTGAGAGTCCGCCATGCCTTTTAATACGGGTTCTGTGGTTATTTTAAATTTTAAGGGCCGGTAATCGGTAATCTTTTTTGAAGGAGTCACCAGCAGGCCCTGCTGGTTTACTAAAAATATATCCCTTGAGCTTACCTTCTTTTCCGTGGGGAGCCTGCCCCATTCATGGCTGCCCGCTCCCAAAAGAACATCCTTAATATCTACCAGGTTATAGAAGTTTGCCAGAACGCCGATGATTTTTCCGCTGGTCCTGCCCCTTAAAGGAGTGCCGATAACGATCACCTCCTGGGATTCTCCAAGACCATGGTAAATATATATGCTCACATCCTGAATATAGGTTTTATACTGCCCCTCTAAAAAATAGGGCTGATTGTTAGCGCTACCAAGGCCTAGCAGGTAATCTGCCTCGCTGGTTCCGATAATCTTTCCGCTCAAATCCAGAACGCGTATTTCTAAGATTTCCGGGTCTAATGGTTTCTTGTTAACCTTGAGATGCTCGTTTAACTTTCTGCTTGCGCGCAGCATTTCTTCGCCGCTGGCAGCGGCGGAGATAAACTCTGCCTGCTCGCGGATAAATCCGTCAGAGGCAAAGTCTATGCTTCTGCCTTTTTTACCCATCAAATATTCCATCACCTCGGCCTTCTTAGCGGCCGCGGCCACCTTTAATCCGTGCAGGACCGCTTCTTCCAGAGAGTCCCTGGCATGGAAAAAGCTTAAGCTGCTCACCAGAAATATGGGGATGAGCGCGAGGGGCAGGAAGGTAATGATGAGTTTTACGCGGATAGACATATTATAAGTAGCTATGCAGGCCTTTGAACAAATAATTCACTCCGAAAAAAGTAAAAAGCACGCAGAGAAACCCAACGACGTTTAAATAGGCGGCTTTTTTCCCCTGCCAATTTTTCAATAAGCGCTGATGCAGATACACTGCATATACAGACCAGCTAATCAAGGCCCAGGTTTCTTTGGGGTCCCAGCTCCAGTAAGCTCCCCAGGCCAGCTTTGCCCAGACGCTGCCGGTAGTTAAACCAATGGTCAAGAAGGGAAAGGAAAAGGTGACCAGCCGAAAGCTTAAACAATCTAAATCCAAAGCTAACGGGGAATTTAACGATTTCTGAAAAAGATACCTCATACTGGCCAAGAAAGAAATTGCCATACCCGCATAACCGATGAAATAACTCGTGGCATGAATAACTAACCAGTTGCTTTTTAGAGCCGGCATAAGGGGCTTGATAGACCTATCTAAGAGGGAGGCAGCGCCTAACATAAGAACCACTGATAAGCTGAGCGGAATGCTTAAGGGCTTGGCTTTCTTACGCCTTTGCATAACCAGATAAACCAAGCAAATTGCCCAGGAAAAAAAGATAATTGACTCATACATCCCTACAAAAGGAGGCCGCTTTGCGATAAACCAACGCTCAAAGATATAGGCAGTATGAGAAACAAAACTTATTGTAAATATTATGGTTGCGATTCTAAAGAAACTTTGTGCCTTAAAAGCTGTAGTAACAAAATAGATAATAATCGCCAAAAAATATCCCGCAAATGCTATGTTAATATAGGTTATATTCATTTGGCCTCCAATTAATTATCTATATACCGCTTTAGGTACAGCGCGTTAGGCCTGAAATAGAAACGTAAGATTATCCCGAGATTGAGCAGTATAAATCCACACCAGACAAAAGGAACTCCGGGATCCCTGACTACCTCTAATCCTGTCCACCAAGAAACTGGCCTTCGGCCAAGACTTTCAGCCAATTTCAGTGGTTGGGAAAGTGCTTTATACTTTCCCATGCCATTAAAATTATCCCGGCCATAGCTTGCCTGATAAAAGCTGTAGCCCTGATAGCTAAGCGGACGGTTGACCTCTATGGTTTCTCTAAGTATTTCCTGGGCCTGCTTGTGGATGACGACTTTACTTCTGAAATCTTTTAGGGAAAAATCATCCAGATATATTTTAAAATTCAACGTCTTAAATTTATTATCCGTGTCAATATAGGTATCCTGATTATGTTTCTCATAAATAATCATAAATCCCTTTTCGCCGAGAATTCTGGTAACCAGCGCGCCGGCGAGAATTATTAATAAACCCAGATGGGTAATAACGGTAGGGAGCTGGGTCGAAGGGTTGAATTTTAACCGCTTCAGGGTGCAGATAAAAATACTACACCACAACAAAATCAGCAGAACGATAAACCACCATGAATGATAAATGTCGGTAAAGCCAAAAAACCGCAGCAGATGATACGCCGGTTGGTTAAACCTGCGCATGTATTCATAATCAGCAAGGCCCTGAGGAATAAAAGTTCCGCTTGCGGATGCAAGGATGACGAGGGACAAGATGATCACTGCTGTCTTTATCGAGCTCAACCATTTGGCGATTTTATCTACAAACTTATTCATATTTAAATAAGATATAGCATATATTATCATTCTAAATAACTCTAATCAAGAAAAATCTGCCCGCAAGGGTATACTTTCCATAAAATACAGTAAAAAGGCGGAGTTTTCATACCCCGCCTTTTCATTCGCCTTAGGTGGCTTGCGAAAAACTATACCACCGGAATAGTGCTTACCTTATTAAATTTAATCCCGAGTTCGTAACCTGTTTCTAGCGCCTCTTTGCCTGCCGGCTTACTCCAGATAACTTCTCCGCTCACGTAAAAATTCCCTAAATTAGGCATTATTTTAAATTGTCCGTTAAGCGCGGTCCCGACTTTAATATTAACCTCTGATGAAATCCGCATCCCGCCTGAGCTTACATCCATAAGCAAACCCTCATGCGGCTTATCTTCACTGCTCTTTAAGAATGTCTTTTCTTTCGCCGGTGAACGGCGATATTTACGCCTTTCATCCATAGCAACCCCCCCTAAGCAAACGGCTCTTTACGCCTGTCTTTGACATAGATACTTTTACCCAGGGTCTTGGCATAATTTTTTAAATCCGTGGCAATCTGAATTATCTCTCCGATATGAGAAAATTTTTGATGTTCATTAGTAACCACCCCGATAGAGAGGCTCATAATGGGAATTTTAGCAAGGTTGCCAATCCTGTTTTTAGTAATAATATAACCTCTCTCTCTGTCCTCTTGCCTATAAAAAGAGGCGATGCTCTTATCAAAATCTTCTGCGATTTTTTTACAGACGTCTTCAATGCAATCCGGAGTGGTAATAAGCAAAAAATCATCTCCACCGATGTGCCCGAGAAAATCTGCAGAATTTCCCAGCGTTTCCAGCGTCTTGCTGATGATAACGGCGAGATGGCCGATAACCTCATCGCCTTTTTCAAAGCCATAACGGTCATTAAACTCCTTGAATTTACTTAAATCTATATACCCGACTGCCATCGGCAATTGCGATTTTGTTCTTTCTTCAAGCTCTTTCAATAAAGATACGTTTCCCGGAAGCTTGCTCACGGGGTTAGCGTCTAAGTCCCTGGTTATACGCACTAAAGATGACTTTACCCTTGCCAGGAGCTCTGCTGCTTCAATAGGTTTATTAACGTAATCGTCCGCTCCGGCATAGATGCCTTTTATCTTATCTAAGGGGTCTTTTGTATCCATAAGCAGGATTAATCCGATATGACGAAGGCGGAAATTCCGGCGAATGCTCTTACAAAATTCGATTCCCTTGATCTGCCGGCTTTCAAAATCCAGGATTGCCAGGTTAAACGGCTTTTGGCCTAAGGCCTCTAAGGCCTCGGACTGGCTCTTGGCGATAACTGCATCATAACCCTCTCCCCTGAAGAGGTCGGATAAGAATTCCTGGGTTGGGCTGTCTTCAACGAGGATTAAGATACTGCTTTCACTAGATGGAATTTTCATTTTTTGAGCGCCGATGACACTGATAATTAGCGTTATTTTTGTTTAGGATTTTTTGTTGCGGTGAAAAGGCATACCGTCCTTATTATAAAACTAAAGCGGGATTCGTCAAGGAGAAGTCAAGAAAAATCTGCCTACGCCTCTTTCTTTTGATATATACGGGCATTACTATCTACTTCTTTGAAAATTTCCTCTGCCTCAGTTAAAAGGATTTCTGCTTTACCCATAACCAGATATCCGCCGGCTTTTAAGGATCTATAGAATTTCATCAATAGCTGTTCCTGGAGGCTGCGGTTAAAATAGATAAAGACATTGCGGCAGACTACCACGTCGGCTTCCCTGATACTGTCATCGCGAATCAAATCCAGGCGTAGAAATTTAACCATAGCCTTTATTGCATCCTTCACCTGGAAGCGTCCGTCAGCGAGGGTGATAAAATAATTTTTGAGATACCTGTCCTCAACATTTTTTAAATTTTCCTTTGGGTACGCCCCGGCCTGAGCGGCGAGCAAGGCCTTTTTATCAATATCGCTTGCCGCTAATTCCAGCTCAAAAGCCCACGGCTCTGTTCTTAATATTTCCTGAAGCAAAATCGCCAGGGAATATGGTTCTTCGCCGTTAGCGCAGCCGGCAGACCATATCCTCAAGGATCTATCATTTCTTATTTTCTTTTGTTTAATCAGATTCTCTAAGAGGTATTTTACGGTTATCCAGACCTCTTTATCACGGAAAAATTCGGAAACATTGATGCAGAGCTCTTCAAGCAATTTATCAAACTCTTCAGGGCTTTTTGTTAGAAGACGCCCATAGCCAGCGTAAGATTCAACTTTATGCGAGCGCATGCGCATTGCTATTTTTCTCTTGATCAATCCTTGGTGATACTGCCTGAAATCCAGGCCCCTATCCTGAACGATTTGATTAAGCAGGGATTTAAAAGAATGGTTTCTGTCTTCGCTGAGTGAGTGGCTGGGATTTTTGCTTACGCTCTCTATTGCCGCAAGGGCAACCCGGACAATTTCTCCTCTATATTTAAGCCTTGCCTGCTCCATAACAGTTTGCTGGGTAAGCTGCGGGGGGCTTAGATACTCAGGTGGAATTTTTGATATTATATTGGTAAGCATATCATTCCTGCATAGCTGGCAGGTGCAGATATCATAACGCAGCGTAAGCGCGTTGTCAAGAAACTCCCTAGCCAGTGACTCAATGATATTTTTTTCTTCTGCCAGCATAGCATAAATATACCACAAGCAGGTAGAATTTAAAAGTAATTTTTATATTGGAGAGCAGATTTTTCTTGAAAACTTTATAATTAAAGTATATACTGATTTAAAGAGGAAACTTTTTTAGATTGTCGATGCGTTTGTATTAATCTTATGGCCTTCCGACATGAGACCTGAGACCAGAAAAGCCGTTACCTTAATTGAACTGATAATGGTTATAGTCATTGTGGGAATATTGGCCCTCACAGCTATCCCGCGCTTTGAAAGTTTCTATTTTCTCAAGCTCAGCGGAGCAATGAAAAAAGTAGCTTCGGATATACGTTATGTTCAGCAATTATCAGTTTCCCGGCATGCGGATACCAGAATAGAGTTTAACCCGGCAGGCAATAGTTATCAAACGTGCTATTGCAATGATGCTGACGGCGCTTGCGCTACGGGAGACTGCGGAAGCGCAAATTGGACAGCGATAAGCGATCCCTTTACCCGCGCCAATCTTCAGGTTAATTTTAACAGCGATGCGCAGTATGGAGGAATAGATATATCTGCGGTTAACTTTGGGGACACGCAAACGTTACGTTTTAACTGGCAGGGAATTCCACAAGACGCCAGCGGGGCAGATTTATCCAGCGATGGTTCAGTGAACTTTTTATACCGGGGAAACGCCAATACGATAGCTGTTACCCCAAATACAGGCAGGGTGAGGGTAGAATAATGGGACGCCTGACCAGAAAGAGGCCTGCGGCCGGTAAAGGATTGACCATCATCGAGATGGTCGTCGTGATCGTAGTTCTGGGAATGGCCATACCGCCGCTTTTGACCTCCTGGGCAAATATCGCCTGGCGCTCTGCCCGTTCAGAATCACTTGCCGATGCCGCCTTCTATGCTCAAGCTTTAATGGAGGAAATAAAATCAAAAAGATTTGACCAGCGCACTACCGCTCCCTGGACAGCAAGTGCTGACCTTGGCCCAGATAGCGGAGAAAACAGTAATAACAAAGACTCATTTAATGATGTAGATGACTTTCTGGGATGTATTGACACAAAGGTCACGAGCCCTGCTGCAAGTTATAATCGCTCTGCAACGGTCAACTATGCCGCGCTGAGCGGAACTACCTGGCAGGATTCCGCAAGCATTACCAATTTTAAGCGCATCACCGTTACTGTATCGCGCAGTGACGGATTAGCCAATGATGTCAACCTGGTAACCATAGTAGCGGCGTATTAGATACTAATCACAGGCCGCAAGTCACAGGTTAAAATAGAATACGACTTTGTTAAAATGATGATTACAGAGATTAAAAGTGAGATTACACAGATAAATTTCCAACGAGACAATCTACAGTCAGAAGTCACAAGCTGCAAGTCACAAGTTAAACCTGGGGCCTGCGGCCTGAGGCCTGCGGCCAGAAAAGGCGTTACCTTAATTGAACTGATTATGGTGATTACCGTTATGGGCATCTTGACCGCCGTTTCCTCAATGTACATCAAGGAAACTATAGACTTATGGCGCTTCCTTACTTTCCGCAGCGAAGTCACGGCGCAGGTAAGGACGGCTTTACTGCGCATGGGAAGAGAGACAAGGCAAATCCGCGATGATCTCTCGGTAAATACCGCAAATGTTTCCCAATTTCAATTTGTGGATATAAATAATGCTGCTATTGATTACCAGCTCTCGGGAAATAATTTGCTGCGTAATGCCGATATTCTGGCGAGCGGAGTCAGCGGGCTTAGTTTTACTTATTACGATGCGGATAACCAAGCGCTTACTGTGCCGAAAGTTTCGCCTGATAATACCGATATACGTCGGATAAATATTTCATTAACTATGGAATCCGGCACAGAAAGCAAAACCTTAAACCTCCAGTTGTATCCCAGGAACCTGTAGCGGTGCGATTTATCGCACCAGCAAAGATAAATGAAATATCGTAAGGCCATAAGAATCAAAAATTACGATTATAAAACAAATGGGTATTACTTTGTTACTATGTGTACTGCTATGAGAAAACCGTTGTTGGAAAAATATAAGATAGAAGTTGAAATATTACTTAAAGATATAACAAAACGGTTTTCCGGTCTTACGGTAGATTTTTATAATATCGCATCTGACCATCTTCATGTCATATTTGTCTTAAATAACGCAAAGGTAAGATTAGGTAACATCGTGAGAACATTTAAAGCATTGGTAACAAAATCTACCGGCTGTAAGCCTTTTTGGGAATGGAATTATTATGAACATATAGTAAGGGACGAAAAGGCGCTTTACAATATACGGAAATATATCCAAGAGAATCCATTAAAAGAAAAAATTGAATGGGATAGCATTTACGGTGGCATAAATGCCACCGCTACAAAACCTGGTAGCGGTGCGATTTATCGCACGCCCAAAGGCGCTGCGATTTATCGCGCCATAAAGGACGCAAAAGGCGTGGCTTTAATCATCGTCATCTTCGCGATGATGCTCTTTGCGGTTTTAGGCTGGACCCTGGCAAATCTGCAGAGCGGAGATTTTGAAATCAACCTGCGCAACCTTGATTCAGAAAGAGCCCTGGGCTTAGCTGAGGCAGGGACGCAATGGGCGGTAAATCAACTTTCCGCTGACTCCTGCTGGAGAACCGACGGAGATTGCAATTCCGCAGACGCTGACTGCAATGATAATAACGATTGGTTAAACACACCCCATAGCCTTGGCCCCGGAGAATATAATATCTGCTGCCGTAATCCCAGCGCGGCTGAGTCATCGTTAGGATACACTGCCGCCATTGAAGCGCGAGGTTATGTTCCTAACCAGGCAAACTATCGGGGGAGGCGTGAAATTAAACTGCTGGTAAACATAGGCAGTTTTACAAAAGTTCTCCAGGCAAAGGACCTTTTTGACTGGAGCGCTATGCATTCCGGCTCAAGGATAAATGGAGACATTCAGGCATTATATTATAACGGCGATGGCGACACAAACTACAACGAGCCCAACATAGATTACGAGGAGGGAAGCTCGCCCTTGCCGCCCGACGGAACTGGCGATGAGCGCACGATCGCCTCTCTACCCTATCCTACAATAGACATGGCTTATTTTGAAACCCAGGCAGGCACAGCTTCCTATTCCCCGGCAGGCCCTAATACCTGGGCTCCTCCCCGCACAGCCACGATTAGTGACATTCAAACAATAGGGGGTGTAAGCGAGATAACGGTTCTCCCTAGCTCTGCTATTTTTAGTGACTATGAAGGCGGACAATGGAACGGTCAGGCGCTGAGAAATATTACACGGGGAACCTGGGCAGCAGGAAATTGGGGAGAAATTCAGAGTACTTTAAGTACTGATACAGTAGATTTGACCAGTATAGTGAATTGGTCGATTGGCGATAGGGTTAGCGTAGTGCCAAAAATTTCTACTACTCCCTGGGCTAGCGATGGAGACGGTAGATATTATACGGTAGATTTTTCCTGTGACTACTTTACCGCTCCTTTGAGCCAATGGAATAATCAGGCAATGAGGAATTTTAGCCGGGGGACCTGGGCATATAGTGATTGGGGCGTAATTCAAAGTGCGCCAAATACCAGGAGGGCAATTGTAAGAATAGATGACAGTGTTGATTTAGGGACTTCTGCATGGGCTAGTAATAATCAGGCAGGCCTGGTAAAACGATATAGGGACAACGTTAGTAATGAATATCTCTGGTATATTATGGCGGACGCGCTTTTTGACCTTCGCGATAATCAAGACTGGGAGCCCGGAGGCATAAATGGAGATATACGTTTTCGGAGAACCAGCTTAGCTGCAGAAGGCGATATAGCAATCAAAGGCCCAAACGAGATCCGTTTTGACGAAAGGCCGTTTATTTATCCTAACTTAGCCAGCAAAAATGGCAACCTAACTTCTCCTGATATTCCCAGCGGAGGCAGCGATAACGCGAGGCGGAGACAGCGGAATTTTGATGATATTATCTATACCCAGGACGGCAGCCTTGATTTTAACTATTTAGATGCCAAGGCGGTATATGGCAATAAGGTTACTTTTGACGGACAGGTCATATTAAATTACGATAGGGACCTTACCCGATTAACCGGTTTTACCTGGGGCTTTCCTGATATTCAATGGCAGGAGCAGTAGATTGAGATTGTTGCGGAGGCGCTAAGATGTTAAAAAAACTTATACTTATTTTCATTCTCATTATTTTTTCCTCGCTCTGCCTAAAATTTGCTTTCAGCGCGCAAAAATACACCGCAGAACAAACGCTGGCCGCTGATTGTGCCGAAGGCCTGGATAAGTTAGAAGCAAAAATAGACGGATTGAACAATGAGCTTAAAAACTCAAATAAGGAAATCCTGCGAAAATTGGACCTGATTTTAAGCAATCAGGAAAAAATCTTCCAGGAACTCGCGATTATTAAGGTAAGGGCGTCTAAGAGATAACCTTGTCAACCTGCGAGGGTAACAAGGTTTTATTTCGCTTGACACTATAGTCTAAAGTCTATAGAATTAAACAAGATGGATAACCCGAAGGTTACGGAAAATAAAGTCCCCGCGCAATCTCCCCGGCCCAGCTTCAAATTTCCCTTCGGAGTTTTTCTCTCTTTTCTTAGAAATATATTTGCTTCTGCCCGAAGCATCATTGGTATAGATATTGGTTCAAACGTGATAAAGGCAGCCCAACTGCAAAAAACTTCCAAGGGTTACCTGCTGATCAATTATATTGTCCGCACCGTGCCCAGTAATCTCAAAGACAATCCGCCTGAGAAAAAAAGGTTAGTTCAGGAGCTGGTAAAAGAGTTCATTGCTGACAGCCGCCTCAAGTCGGGACTTGGCCGCCTCTCTATCTGGGGAAAAGGCGTTTTTATCTTTTCTCTCTCTGTGCCATCACTGAATAAGAAAGACCTGCGGGGCGCGGTAAGCATAGAACTTAAAAAGCGGCTGCCCTTTCAATTAAATTTGGACAACATTGTTTTTGATTTCTTTGTTACCGGTCAGCTGCGCGACGAGAAGGGGCTTACCTTATTGCAGGCAACCTGCATTGCCTGCGACCGCGCTATTCTTGAGGAACAACTGCAATCCTTAAAAGAGATGGGCATCAGGCCCGTGGGGATAAATGTGATTGCCGACTGCCTGGGGAATCTCCTCCCCTATTGCCTTAAAGGACTGCCTGCGGAAAAGACCGTTGCGCTCTTTGATATGGGCGCAAACAGCTCAACCCTTAATTTTTACAAGGCAGGCGCTTTACGCTTCTCCCGCGAGATACCCATTGGGGGAGATCATCTGACCCACGCCTTAGCCAAAACCATACCTTCGCCCAGCGGCCCTATAAGCATCGACGCTGACCAGGCAGAAAAAATTAAGCGCCAGTGCGGCATACCCTTGTTAGAAGAGGCAAAAATAGAATACCTCACTGACTTTGGAGCACTCTCAGGCGAACAGATCTCGGCAATGCTGCGCACAACCCTTGAACGGATGATTATGGAAATCAATAGAACTTTTAACTATTACGCCTCCACATTTAACGCCCCCCAGATAGAAGAACTCTATATCACCGGCGGTTCATCCCGGCTTAAGAATCTCAATAAGTTCTTTTTGGATAATTTAAAAGGGTTGAAAAAAATAGAAAGCCTGAATTCCCTGAAGAGCATCAAAGGCTGGAAAGATACCAGCGTCTTCAGGCAGGAATTAATGATGGAACAGGCCGCTCCTCACTTAGCCGCGGCATTCGGCCTTTGCTTAGGAAACGGCGGCAAGGTAAATCTCCTTCCGGCAAAGGAAAGGTTAGAGCAGAAAGCATTTTTTATCACTACCCTTTTAAAAATTTCCTTTCCTCTCATCTTAATCTTAAGTCTTGCATATTTTGGCCTTACCTATACCCATACCTTTAAATATAAAAAAATGCTCTTAGACACAGAAATACAATTACGCAAATTAGCACCCACGGTAAACCAGGCCAGGGAATATCTTTCTGCCAAGTCAAAATTGGAGCAGAGAAAGACGCTTCTTGAACAGGCGCGGGGAAGACAACCCTTCTGGTGGGCCATCCTGAAAGAGCTGAGCAATATCACGCCTGAAGGAGTGGTCTTGCGCAAGCTCAGGGCTGAACAACTTAAGCAACCAAAAGAAATCCGCATTGAAGGGAAAATCTATGCAAAATATACCAATGTGAATCTGGAATTAAGCCAGTATCAGATAACTCTGGAGGATTCACCTTTTTTTAGCCACGTGCAGCAGGTTGCTTGCGAAACCGATATGTATTCACCTGTTCCTATGGCAGATTTTGAACTCGTCTGCCAGTTAACGTACTAAATTATGGATATGCGCAGCAGATTACAAAATAGGCCGTTTCAGCTGGGGCTTATCGCTTTTGGCGGGTTGAGTTTTTTATTCTTGCTCTATTTTACCGCTAACAAAACCCTCTTTAAATACCTTGAGCGCCTGAAGAGTGAATTTAAATCAAGCCAAGATACGCTGCGGGAAGCGCAGCTATTAGTCAAATCCTTCTCCAATCCGCAAAAGGCGCTTGAGGATATGGAAAAGAAGGTCCGCGAACTCAAAGAGATGGGCACAACCTCGCGGCAGCTGCCCCGGCTCATTCAGTCGCTTGCGCTTACGGCCACCAAACTGAATATCAATATCATCTCCATACGGCCTCGCGATGATATCAGGCCCGGCGATGAAAATATGCCGGCGGGGGTGAGCAAGGTTTTTATTGAGTTAACGTTGGGCTGTGCTTATAAATTATTTGCGGAATATACCAAAGCCGTCAACGAATTACCGGTTACCTTTATCGTCGAGCAGATGAGCATGGAAAAAAAGGATGAAGCCACGGCCTCCCTCTCCGATAAGAAATCTTCTGAAAAATATGCGCAGATACCGGAGGAGCTCTTGATTACTTTGCTCTTAAGCACCTACATGGTCTGGGAGATATAAATTGACTAAGGAGAAATTGCAGCTTATCGTAATTGCGGCTGGCATACTTATAATTCTGGGCATTATTGCCGGAAATCTTAAAAAGAAACCGGCCAAAGAACAACCTTCTGATAAGAGGGCCGTTAACCCCGCTCCTGCCACGCCCCTGCCCGCAGGAACGGGGCCTCTGCGCAAGGGCGTGCTTGAAAAAGCTGCGCCTAAGGCTGACCTTGCCGCAGGCGCCGAAGCAACGCCCGCCGTTCCGGATGTTAATGCTGAAGAACTTTCTTTGCAAAAAGAACAGGCAAAATTAAACTGGGGAAGAGACCCATTCACCGCAGCAAAAATCAGTAAAGAATTCAGCGGAGCCAATCTCCAGCTCAAGGGGATATCTTTTGGAAAAGACAAAAAAGGCTTTGCTTTTATAAATAATGAAATTGTCAAAAAAGGTGATATAATGGGTGGCTATGAGGTCCTTGAAGTCGAAAAGCGCAAAGTGCTCTTACGAAAAGCGGAGCAGAATTTTTATTTGGCCTTGCCGCAGGAATAAACTGCTAAGAAGATATGGCTAAATTGTTATTTAGAGGTAGACAAAAATGAAAAAAGAGCTGAGGAACTTTTTGCGGCTGGTTATTTTCTGGCTTCTGGCTTTACAATTTAAACCTCTTTATGCCCAGGAGGCGCCCTTAGAGAAACCGGCCATTGACACTTCGGCTTCGCTCAGCGTCAATGGCGAGCGTAACCGAACAATTGAATCCCTGGAATTCCGCGAGGTGGACATCAAAGATGTCCTGCGGCAATTAAGCAAACAGTTTGGCCTCAATATCATTTTCTCAGAGAAGGTCCTCGGCTTGATTACCGTGCAATTAAACAATGTAACCTTAGATGAAGCCCTGGATTCTATCATTACCATCAATGGTTTTACCTATACCAAGAAGGATAATGTGCTCAAAGTCACCACTCCCGAGGAGGCAGAGCGGGAGGGAAAACAAACAAAACTCTTTAAATTAAATAATGCCGACGCCTTAAAACTTAAACTAACCATCACTAAGGTATTATCTCCTGACGGCTCTCTTGAAGCAGACAGCCGCTCCAACTCTCTGGTAATTACCGATACCCTCTCGGTAATTAACAAACTTGAACAAATAATCCCTGATTTGGACAGCCTTACCTCGCAGGTTCTAATTGAAGCCAAGCTGGTTGAGACCTCCTTAACCAAAAGCGATAAATTGGGAATAGACTGGACCACCACGCTTAGCGCAAGCGGAGCTAAAAGGCCTACCACTCTGCCTTTTCAGCCTAAAGGTGACAGGGATTGGATGGAGAACGTCTTTCCGCCGGATCCCGCATCAAGCTCGGATTTTCCTACCGGCCATCCCTTTGCCTTTCCTACGGCAGTCAAGGGCGATTTTACCCTCGGTACCCTTGATGCCAGTTCGCTCAAGGCCGTGCTGGATGTTTTAATGAGCCGCACCGATACCAAGCTCATTGCTAATCCCCGGGTGGTGGCGATCAATAATCAAAAGGCGCTTATCCATGTGGGAAGAAATGTCCCTATTCCTACGTTTGAAAGAAATGAATCCACCGGCAAAATGGAAATCACCGGCTGGGGCGACGATAAAAAGGTAGGGGTTCGCTTAGAGGTTACCCCGCAAATCAGCCCGGATGGGCATATAAAATTAATCCTCAAGCCGGAAATAAGCAGTATCGTCAGTACTGTAAAAATAGGCAGCGATGATGCCAACGTGATTACCTCAACCCGAACCGTAGAAACCGAAGTAATGATACGGGACGGCCAAACCGTAGTCATTGGCGGATTGATCAAAGATGATTCTTTTACCAAAATAAGCAAAATCCCTATCCTGGGTAATATCCCTCTTATCGGCCTCTTATTCACCAGGAAAGAGGTTGGCTCCACCTCCAGCCCGACTGAAAAAACTGACTTGCTAATCTTTGTCACTGCCCGTATAATTAAAGATACTGATGCGCCATTGCTTGCTTACGAAAGCAACCTGATCACTTCTCCCCCGCGCCCCTTTAAGTTAGGGATGAGAGCGGTAAAGCAAGGGACTAATCAATGAAGCCCCGGAATATTCTGGTCATAATAGCGCTCTTAGCTGCTTGCGGCTATATCGTTTCATTACAGTTTCCTCAAAAGGAACATCTTCAGCAAACTCCCCAAGCCGAAAAAAGCGGCGCTGCCGAACTGGAATTAAAAATAGAGCAGCTCAATGACCTCTTGCAGGCAATAATTCAGGCAAACCTCGCCCGCCATAGAGCAGAACAGGAAAAGCCTCAAGACGACCTCATGCAAAAGCTTCAAGAAGTTACTGCTCAAAAGGAAGCTCTCGGGCAGGAACTAATCCAGGCAAAGACAAGCTTAGGATTAGTCCGGCCGATGAAAGCAGAGGAAAATACTGGCGCCAAAAGCCAGGACAAAAGCCGGATAGAAAACCTGGCCAAACAGCTTAAAGAAAAAGAAGGCGCCCTGGCGGCTTTGAAAGGGCAGCTTAACCAAGAAAATGTAAACCAGCAGGCTGCGAGTAGAAATCTTAACCGCATCTCCGAAGAATTGAAGATGGCAAAAAATGCAAAGTCCGCCCTGGAACGCGCCCTTAGCGAGGCCGAGAAGGAGAAAGACGAAGATAAAACAACCAATACATCGCTTAGGCTTGAAATTAATAAATCGGAAAAAGAATTAACCTCCTTAAAGAATACTCTGGGGCAATCAAGTAAAGAAAAACTGTCGCTGGCAAAAGAGCTGGAGGAGGCCAGGGCCGCCAGCCGCGAAATAGAAAAAATGCGCAAAGAAACAGAACAGCTGCGGGTCAAGTTAGAACTTTTAAATAAGACGTATAGCGATTTACGAAATGAATACCTCAGAGCCCAGGAGGCGCTTAAAGAGAATGAAATAGAAGCGGGCAGGCGGGCGGACAGGATTTTAGTCCTCCAGGAAAAGCTGGCCAAGGCGGAGGTTCAATTAGCTGATAGGCAATTAAAATATACGGAGATGGAAAAAGAGTCCGCGCTGGGAAGAGAACAAAATGTAGCGGTGCAGTTAGAAAGAGAAGAGCTTAAAAATCAATTACAACGTGCTAAGCTCAGATTAAACGAATTAGAAAACCAGTCCTCCCAAATCTTAAAGATGCTCAGGCCTGCCGGAGACGCTGGTGTTGCCTTAGCTGTGCTGAGCGTAGTCGAACCACCTAAAGAAGAGAGCGCAAGGATTGAGGTGGAACTAGTTCCTGCAGGAGATACGAATGAAACAAAAGAAAGCGCTGCCGGTGAAACTCCTGCACAAAATGTAACCCGGGAGACGGGCAAATGAGAAACACGGATTACGCAGATTATTCCCGCAAAAGCGGGATCCCGTCATCCCAAAAGATAATAGAGGGCCGGGAAAAAGGCAGATTACGCAGATTTAAAAGGCAGATTATCTTGCGGGTTACTCTGGCCTGCCTGCTATTTCTCTGGCCAGGGCAGATTGGTTACGGGCTGCTAGTCACTCTGGGTTTTGCCCAGGATACCGAATCCCTTAAGCGCCAAGAAAAGCTCCAGAATGCCCAAAAGCATTATGCTGCCGGAAAAGAGCTTATCCGGCAGGGCAACTATGCGGCGGCTAACCAAGAATTTAAAGAGGCCCAGGGCCTTCTAGAGGGAGCATCTGATCATAGCCAAAGCCAAACTCAAGACGCGCTTAAGGCCATTGTCCCGGAAACCAACCAGCCAGCGGGCAGTGGTTTGGCTTCCGATAGCCAAAACCACCAGCCAGCGGGCCAGAAAGATGGCAATGCGGACGAAACGCTCTCTTTTTACCTCAAAGCAATTGAGCTTGCGCCGAAAGATATTGACCGGCATTACAATTTAGCTCTCCTCTATTTGAAAACTAAGCAATATAAGGAAGCGGCGGCGTGCTTAGAGAAGGTAATACAATTAAATCCTAAAGATAAAGACGCCTATTATAATCTGGGGGTCCTCTATGAAAGTTATCTTGGCGATAGGCCAGAGGGCGATGGTGCGGCTTCCAATAGCCGCAGCCATAAGAAGAAGGCCCTGGATTATTACGCCCAGTATATAAAGTATGGCTCGGCAAAAGGGGATGCCTTAGAAATAAAACAATGGATACGCCAGCTCAAGAAGGAATTAAAGAAATAAATGCTGTCAGATGAACAGTTACAAAATTTATTGCTTGATGCGGGCCTGATAAACAAGGAGGAATTGAATAAGGCCTTTGAAGAAACAAAAAAACTAAAAAGGCCTTTAGAAAAAGTCATCATCGGCAATCGCCTTCTCTCCAGGGACTCGCTCTACAAGGAGATTGCAAAACATTTAGGTTTTAATTATGTAGGCCTGGAGAATTTCAAGTTAGATGAAAATTTAGCAAAGATTATGCCTGCCGCGCTTAGCCGCCAAACCCAGTCTATTCCCGTCAAAATAGAAAACGGCACCCTGCACATTGCCATGGCAGAACCTGCGGATCTCTACGCCATTGACCAGATACAGTTACAGACGGGTATGCCCATAGAAGTCGAGTTCTCAAGCCTGGAAGAAATCAATGAGGCGCAGAATAAACTCTATACCGAGCGCTCTGATTTTAAGGACCTGCTGGCCGGCATAACCAAAACCAATCCGGAAATAAAAGCCAGGGAGTTTATGGCTGAAGGCTCATCAATCATTAAGCTGGTGGATTTAATCATTGCCCAGGCAGTCAGGGACCATGCCTCAGATATCCATGTCGAGCCGGAACAGGAGATCACTCGTATCAGATTCAGGATAGACGGCATCCTGCATGAGATACCCTCTCCGCCGAAAACATGGGAGCAGTCAATAATTTCCCGGGTCAAGGTGCTTTCAGCTATGGACATTGCCGAAAGCCGCATGCCGCAGGACGGCCACTTCCAGGCAAAGATTGACGATAAAATCATCGATTTCCGCGTCTCAACCATCCCCACCATTTATGGCGAGAATTTAGTTATGCGCATTCTGGATACCGCCTCGGTAATGGTTGGCCTGGAAAAGCTTGGTTTTGCAACCTTTGAGGAATTGAAAAAGTATGAAGGGCTGATTTCCAAGCCCTACGGAATCATTCTTTCCACCGGCCCTACCGGGAGCGGGAAAACCACCACCCTTTACTCGGCATTAATGAGAATAAATACTACTGACCGAAATATTATTACCATAGAAGACCCGGTAGAATACCGCTTAGGGCTGATCAGGCAGATTCAGGTTAATCCCAAAGCCGGGATTGCCTTTTCCAGCGGCTTACGGGCTATGCTCAGGCAGGACCCGGATGTAATTATGGTCGGCGAAATCAGAGACCTGGAAACCGCCCAGATTGCCATCCAGGCAGCATTAACCGGGCATCTGGTATTTTCAACCTTACATACCAACGACGCGCCTTCAGCAATAACCCGTTTAGTGAATATGGGGATTGAGCCATTTTTGATTTCTGCCAGTTTAATCGGGATAATGGCGCAGCGGCTGATACGGCTTATCTGCCAGCACTGCAAAGAACCGTATGAGCCCTCTAAGGCGCTTTTAGAAAAATGGGGGCTTAAGGATAAAGCAGGCCTCAGCCTCTATCGCGGCAAAGGCTGTGAGCAATGTAAGGGTACCGGATACTGGGGACGAGGCGCCGTCTTTGAATTATTAGTCGTTGATGATGAATTACGCGAAATGATTATTGCCGAGAGTTCAACGGTCAGCTTGCGCAAAAAGGCGCAGGAAAAAGGGATGCGGCTCTTAGCCGAAGACGGCGTGGCCAAGGCCCTAAGGGGTATGACTACCATTGAAGAAATAGCCAGGGTCTGCGAGGAACATATAGAATTAAAGCCTGCGCCTGAAGCCAAACCGGCGCCTTTCTTAAGAAGTGCGCCTGGCGAAACCAGAATACAACCCGAAAAGGTAGAGGTCAAAGCATCAGATTTTGATGAGTATCAAAAACGCGTTGCCAGCTGGCTGAGCAGGAAAAAATAAATGTACGAACAATACTGGGGCCTGAAAGAAAAACCCTTTCAAAATACGCCCGATCCTCGTTTTTTATATTTATCGGCTCAGCACGAAGATGCCTTGATGAAGCTAAGCTACGTGGTCACCCAAGGTTTAGGCTGCGGCATGCTCGTCGGCGTCTTTGGATGCGGCAAGACCCTTCTGGGAAACGCCCTCTTGAATGATTTGGGGAGAGACCGGGTGCGTTCCTGTTTCATTAACAGCCCCTCGTTTGCTGAGCCGGCAGAATTGCTTCGGGCGATTGTGCGCGGGCTTAATCCTCAGGCCCTGCCGGATAAAAAAACCGAGCTGATGAGCGACCCTTTGCTAGAAAAGTTAAATACCATCTTAGTTGATAACGTGCGGGATGGAAAGGAAAATATCGTCATTATTGACGAAGCGCACGCAATTGAAGACGCGAAATTGTTTGAACAGCTGCGCCTTATTTTAAATTTTCAATTAGAAAACAGGTTCCTCTTAACCCTTTTCATTTTTGGCCAGCCGGAATTAAAGGGCAAGGTTGAAAATATCAAACCGCTCGACCAAAGAATAGCTCTGCGCTGTTTTCTCGGCCCGCTTGGAGATGATGATATTGAGAAATATATCCGCCACCGCCTCAAGGTTGCCTCCCTGCCCCCCGAGGGGGAAAAAGAGGATGCTTCGGCTTCAATCTTTGATAAAGAAAGCTTGAAAGCGATACTGCAGCATACCGGCGGCATACCCCGGCGCATCAATACCCTCTGCGACTTGGCTTTGATGACCGGCTTTGCCAAGAAGGCCGAAAAAATAGAAGCGGATTTGATAAAAACGGTAATCAAGGATTTTAACCTGAGTTAGAAAAAGATGCCCATCTACATTTATAAAGCGGCGGATGCAAAAGGCAGGCTGGTCAAGGGGGAGTTAGAGGCAGTAAGCGAAATAGAGGCAACTACCCAGCTTGCCAAAACAGGCCATCTTCCCATAAGCATCAGCTTTAAGGATGAAAAAACAACCGCGGGGCAAGAGGGAATTTTTAAAAAGACGGGTAAGGTAGGCCCCCAAGCGCTGATTATTTTTTCACGGCAGTTTTCTACCATTCTCAAAGCCGCAATACCAATCATAGAAGGATTAGCCGTTTTGGCAGAACAAACAGAAGATCTTGCCCTAAAGAATGCGCTGGCCGATATTGTTAAGGAGGTAAGCGGGGGCATCAGCCTTTCCCAGGCAATGTCAAAACATCCCCGCATCTTTAGCGAACTGTATCTGAACACGGTAATTGCCGGTGAAAGCGCCGGCGTCCTGGAAAATGTGCTTTTTAAACTCTCAAATATGCTTGAGAACGACTTTGAGACCCGCACCAATGTAATGGCTGTCCTGCGCTATCCTATTATGGTCATTATAGCAATGCTGATTGCGGTTATTATATTATCTATCTTTGTCGTTCCCCAGTTTGCCAAGATTTACATTGATGCAAAAATTCCCCTGCCGCTTCCTACACAGGTTATGATCCTCTTCAGCAAACTACTTATGAATTATTGGTATATTTTAATACCGGTTATTTTTGGCCTGGGCTTTGCCTTTGGGAGGTTGATCAATACCAAAGCAGGCCGCTTCTGGTGGGATGGGTTGAAATTTAAAATAGTAATCGTGGGAAAAATCTATACCAAGCTCACCATGCTGCGCTTCACCTCAATGCTTAACGTGCTCTATCAGGCAGGACTGCCGGTGCTGAGAACTATGGATATCGTAGGTATGACCATAGGAAACGCGGTTTTGGCTAAGGAAATTGGGCAGATAAAACGCGACCTGACTGACGGAAAGGGTATCTCAACCGCGATCCTAAACAGCAAATTCTTTCCTCGACTGATAGGTTTTATGATTTCTATAGGAGAAAAAAGCGGCTCTTTGCCGCTGATGTTAGATTCTTTGTATGAATATTTGGATATGGAGGTAAAAACGGCAATTAAAAATTTAACCGGCTCAATTGAGCCGGTGGTCACCGCGGTCTTGGGTATCGTGGTTATGGGGATGTGCTTAGCCATATTCCTGCCTCTCTGGAACATGATCCAGGTAATGAAATAAGAATAATAGTTCTGCATCCGGGCCTCCCTGATGCTGGATACTTGATGCTGCAAAGATGATTCTGACTATGACTGTATGTATTATTTTTATTGTATTTTTTATTATCTACAATTATCTTCTGCGTAAGCGCTTTGAAAGAAAAATCCAGGAAAAGGTTGCCTTGGTAAAAGAAGTAGAGGCGCAGCTTATCCAGATGGAGAAAATGGCTTCCTTGGGAACCCTTGCCGCGGGAACTGCCCATGAGATAAATAACCCTTTAAGTTTTTTACTCAGTAATTTAGAGAGCCTGCGCGATTATGTCAACTATTTTGCTGAAGAACCCTCTGTTGATGCCCAGCATAAAAAAACGCTTATTGAGGATTTCCTGCCCATGGCCGAAGAATCCTTAGAGGGCGCCCTGCGGATTAAAAAAATTGTCTCGGACCTGCGCACCTTTTCCCGGCAGAGTGAAACCAAAAAAAGCCGCTTAGATATCAATCAAATTCTGGAATCCACTTTAGCGATTATCTGGAATGAGATAAAATATAAAATTACCCTCTGCAAGGATTATCAGGCAAAATCTGCCATCCTGGGCGATTCTACCCAGCTATCCCAGGTATTTTTGAATCTTTTGATTAATGCGACTCAGGCCATAGCCGAAAAGGGAACCATAGCGCTTTCTACCTACGAAGACGCAAAAAATGCCTACATAAAAATTGCCGATAGCGGCAGCGGCATTGCGCCTGAAAATCTATCTAAGATATTTGACCCCTTTTTTTCTACTAAGAAAGGCCCGGGGCTTGGGCTTTCGGTAAGTTATAACATTATCAAACAACACCAGGGCGATATAAAAGTAGAGAGCGCACCGGGGAAAGGAACAACCTTTACCATAAGCTTACCCATAGAGCTTACAAAATAAGGAGATGAAATGATGAACTGGGAAGAAAAAAGAAAACAAAAAAGGGCGCTTATCAGGTTGAAAGCGGAATACCGCGGCAAGAATTTATGGCAGATGGTTGAGGCGCGGGATATTTCTGCCGGCGGAATGTTTATCGCTACCGATAAAGTAGAGCCTGCGCAGACCAAAGTAGAGCTGTTATTTGAACTCGGCAAGGATGAACATAAGAAAACCATCTGCGTTGAAGGAGTGGTGGCCTGGAACAGGCTCAAACCTTTGAAAGACGAGAAAGGCGAACTCCAGCCCGCGGGCATGGGCATAATGTTTACCAAAATCACTCCTTCAGTGTCAAAAAATGCTATTGATGAAATAGTAAAAGAAATGGATAAAGGGGGATAAACGTGGCGAAACATTACATTCTCTTGGTTGATGATGAGCAAAATATACTCAGCGCTTTGAGCAGGCTTTTACGCGCCGATGGCCGCGAGATTATCACTGCCGGAGATGCCCATGAGGGCCTGGCAAAACTAAAAAGTAATAACGGAGCGGATTTGGTTATCTCGGATAATAAACTGCCGAATATTTCAGGGTTAGATTTTCTGGTTAAGGTAAAACAGCTCTACCCTGATACGATTAGAATCCTCATTACCGGTTATCCTGATTTGGAAGGCGCGATTAAGGCGATTAATAACGGCCAGGTTTACCGTTTCATCACCAAACCCTGGGAAAACGAAGAATTAAAGCTCACTGTCCGGCAGGCATTGGATTATTACGATGTGCGCAGGGATAACCGCGCCCTGCTGCAAATTGCCCGGCAGCAGGCGGATTTATTAACCGCGGTGCAAAAGAAATACCCCCAGATTTCAAAGAGCGAACTGGATAAAAGCAGCCTGTATATTATTGATGAAAAAATGGCCTCGGAGAGCTTGGCTGATTTTATGAAAAAATATTACCCTCAACCTTAACAGTCGCGGGTTACAGGTTGCAAGTCACAGCTTAAACTTCAAGACCTGCGGCTTGTTAGGTTTACTTAATATGGAAGACCTGGAAACTAAAATTGCGCAAGACGGCTGGGTTACCGTTTCACAGCTAAAGACGGCAAAAGAAGAAGCGGCCAGGGCCGGGAGAACTGTCTGGGCAATGCTGGTAAAATTGGGCTATCTATCTTTGGATGACTTAATCATATTCTTTGCCCAGGAAAGCGATATCCCGTATGTGAGAATTGCTGACTATAAAATTTTGCCTTCGGTTCTC
The DNA here is from genome assembly GCA_001805575.1 of Omnitrophica WOR_2 bacterium RIFCSPHIGHO2_02_FULL_45_21. Lineage (GTDB taxonomy): Bacteria > Omnitrophota > Gorgyraeia > Gygaellales > UBA12090 > 2-02-FULL-45-21. Next base: position 26,022 of record MHGN01000055.1, read on the forward strand.
TGTTTAATTGACGAAAATTTTTGCCGCCAGAATCTGGTTATGCCTTTGTTTAAAATCAAGGATACCTTGTTTGCTGCCTGCAGCAACCCTCTGGATGCAACACTGATAAACAATCTGGCTAACCTATGCGGCTGTAATATTGAACCTTTATTTGCCTGCGCTTATTCCATAATCAAAGCGCTGGATAGCCTTTACGGCCCTGAGGATAAGGTTTTTGAAGCCGGAAATTTTATTCTTAGACAGCAGCCCTTGGAAGGGCTTCCCTTCTTTCGGGAATCCGAACGGCTTCCCTTAAATATACCGGTGAGCATTAAACTGGAAGACGCGTCTTTTGCCCTGCCTTTTTCTTCGCCTATTGATGGCTCTAGCCGCGACATATCCCGTAATGGCACAGCCGTAGGTTTAGAAATATTTTTGTTTCTTCCCGCGGGGCTCAAGATATCTTTGGATTTTAAACCCGGCGCTACTCTATTGGCCTTGGGCCAGACAATTAAGGTTAAGGGCGAAATCGTCTACTGCCGTATGGAAAAGGGGCAGCATTATTTTTTGGGCATCAAGTTTAGCGAAATAACCGCAGAGGCACAAGAACAGCTTTTCAAATTAGCCACCTCTCAAGAAAATCGCCTTCAGCGATAACTTTCTGCGATTTTCGCAGTGGTACAGGAAAGTGTTTTATACTTTCCTGTACCAAAATAAACCCTCCTTTAACCTCCCTCCTTCCCATCCCCAACCAAAAAACAGATTTTACTTGACAATTTATATTTAATACCATAAAATACTATCAAATAGTATTAAATATATGCGAAAGAAAACTATGCTTAAAAACGAGTTTTTCACTACCTGGCAGGTGGCAAAAGAATTGGGAATTTCTAAACAAACACTCTTTCGCTATGAGAGACAGAAGGTATTTCCTAATCCCAGGCGCAATCTGATTAACCGCTGGCGCCAATATACCCAAGAGGATATTCAGAAATTGAAAGAGATAGCGCGAAACAGTGTTGAGTAAGGGCGTATGACAAAGAATAAATTTTTTACCACTGAAGAGGCTGCCCGGGCGCTGGGTATTTCAAAACAGACGCTTCTACGTTATGAGAAGAACAAGGTTTTCCCCAAACCCAAGCGCAATCTGATTAACCGCTGGCGCCAATATACCCAAGAGGATATTCAGAAATTGAAAGAAAGTTTGAGGGGGAACATTGGGTAATCTTTTCTACATTCGCGGCCACAAATCAGCCCCGCCGATGGCTGGACGGATGGAGCGTGGCCGCTCAGTATTTCGCTCCGAGAAACCGCTCCGCCATTGGCGGGGCGGAGCTTCATTTATTTTGGCCTTCTGCGTATTTTTTAGCGGCTGTGCCAAAGAAGAGATTAAAATTATTAAAGAGGGAACAAAGAGAGAAGAAACTAAAAATTTAGACATTAAAGAAGGTAAAGATAAGCCAATTGAAGAAAGCGTGATAGAAGCAGAAGGAAATGCAAGATTAAATCCTTTTCTCAGCGCTGAGGAAGAAGCGGCGTTCGCCGATTCAGGCAGTAATTATATTTTGATTGATTATCCTGCTCCTTCCGCAATAATTTATTCTTCCGATGGGAACAGCAAGGCTATAATCAATGGCCGGATTTTAGGATTGGGCAATTCGATAGATGATAAGGAGATTATTGCTATCCGGCCAGAAGAGGTGATTTTGAAAGACAGCCAGAGTGAGTATATTTTAAAATTAAAAAAGGCGGGAAGATAATTGGTCAGGCTTAGCGCAGGTTTATTTTTTATCATAGTGCTTTTATTTGCTGCAAATAACTTTTCCTGGCCTCAGGAAATGCCGCGACAGTCTCAAGAGGCGCCCGGTGAGCAGAGAAGAAGAGAGCAGCAGCCTTCCGGTAAGTCCGGTGATAATATTCCGCAGGAGCAGGCGGCAGAGGATAAAATCCCAGAAGGCGAAAGTCCTGCGGCTGCCCCGCTGATGGAGATAAAACGCTTAGAGACCAAAGAGCCTTTGTATTCTTTTGAGTTAAGAGATGCGGATATAGCAGACCTGTTTAGGGTTTTAGCGCAGGATTATAAACTTAATTTATTAATAGATAGGGATGTGCAGGGTAAAATCACAGCCAGTTTAAGCAGTGTTTCTCTTGAAGAAGCCCTGGGGAGCATCGCAGATTCGCAGAACCTGATTTTGGAAAAGAAGGGCAATATTACCAGAGTGAGCCCGAATTTAATAACCAAGGTTTTTGTTCTCAATTCTATAGAGGCGAAACAATTATTGGAGCCTTCTGCTTCAGCAGGAGAGGCTCAAGGTGAGGGCGCGTCTGAGTCTGGCGCGGGCGCGGGCGCAAAAAAAGAAACAAGCACAATCTACGAACTTATTTCTGAAAAAGGAATAGTGCTATTAGGCAAACAGCCGAATTCAATAGTAGTTATTGACTATCCGCCGAATGTCCTAAAAATAGAAGGATATCTTAAAGCGATTGACCAGAAGATGGGCAGCCGGGTTTTTAAACTCAAGTATTTAAAAGCCGCGGATATTTCAGGTAAGGCAGCTACAACCCCTGTTAGCGTTAGCGGCGGAGGCTCTGCGGAGGAAGAAGGCGCGGCTGTTGCTTCAGGCGGGTCAGCAGCAGCCGGCGAATAACCCCACAGAGGCGCTATGAATTAAAATGCAAAAATTTAAAATAAAACTCTGGATTTTGCTTTTGAGTTTTGCGCTTTTAAACTTTGTATTTATTTGTTATGCCCAAG
>MHGN01000055.1:28914-32139 GCA_001805575.1 Omnitrophica WOR_2 bacterium RIFCSPHIGHO2_02_FULL_45_21
AAGCCAGGTTGGTAGAAGTAAAATTACAGAAAGAACATGCCTTAGGGGTAAACTGGAAGGCTTTTGCTGATAAGGGATATATGACTTTGGGCCGTTTTAAGCTAGGCTCTTCTGCTCTTGGCCAGCAGCCCGGGCTTTTAGAACAAACTATTCCTTATAAGAATACTAATTATCCGCCGGGGCAGGCAACAACAGGCCAGGAATCGCCTTTTACCCTGGCTATATTTGATGATAACATTAATGTTGTAGTGCAGACATTAGCCAATTCTTTAGATACCAACCTGCTTTCTGCCCCGCGCGTTACTACAGTTAATAATCGTGAAGCAGAGATTAAGGTAACCCAAAGTCTTCCCTGGGCAGAGCCTGAGGTGAGCGTATCCGGACAGTCGGGCAGTGTTACCGTAACCTGGAAGGTAAATTTTGAAGAGGTGGGAATAACGCTTAAAGCTACCCCTACCATTAATAATGACGGGAAGATATCCATGGTGCTTAATCCAGAAATAAGCGAAAAGACCGGGGATTACACTCTTACGGTTGTTCAGGGCTCCACCTCAATTCCTTATACCATTCCCATAATTGATAAGCGCAGCGCTTCTACAAAGGTAGTAATCGGAAACGGCCAGACTCTTATTATTGGAGGGTTGATTAAGGAAAGGAATACTAAGGGAGTGACAAAAGTCCCCTTCCTGGGCGACATACCTCTTTTGGGGTATCTTTTCAAAAGCAAGAAAGAAGTCGGCGATAAAACCGAACTGCTCATCTTTGTTTCACCCACAATAATTACCGACAATGAGTTCAAACGTATGGCAAAAGACGAGAAATACAGGCTAGGCAGGGATTATATAAAAGAAAGGGAGGAGCAGGTTCGTTCGGTAATGAGAGGAGAGAGGGAGGAAAAAGAAAAAAAAGATAAACTCTCCGCCCAGTTAGAGTCATTGAACAAAAAGCAGGATTCCCTGGTTAAAGAGAGGAAAAAAATAGAAGCTATGGTTGTCAGTGAAGAAAAAAATCTAAAGACATTAAAGGACGCCCAGAAGATATTAGCCGAAGAAAAAAAGGGACTGGAGAAATGAAGGATAATTAATTAATGAGAAAACGGCTGGCAATAGTTTTAAGCCTGACTTTTGCGATAGGCTGCTTTCTAAACAGTAGTTTAACTTACGCTAATTATGAAGATATAGAGCGGAGCATAGATAATTTAAAGACAGCAATTAACAAAGAAATGGTCCTTCTTAAATTTTTTAAAAAGAAGTATATCTTTCTTATAAGAAAGAAGCGGAGGATTAAAGATTTGATTATTCAGGAGAAGCAGAGGATAGAGCAATTAGGAAAAAAGAACCGGGAAAATTTAATACGTTCAAGAAAACAGGAAATAGAAAAATCGCTGGATGAGTTTGAGAAAATCCATAAGATAAATTAACTATGCCGGAAATTGTCCATAAAAAAATAGGGGAGATACTGGTTGGAAAAGGACTGATTAGCTCTCAGCAGCTTGAAGAGGTTTTAGAAGAACAGCGGCTTACCGGCGATAAATTAGGCGATATGTTGATCAGGAAAGGATGGATAAGCCGCCAGGATTTTGAACGTTGTTTGACTATTCAGACAGGAATTGTCAAATTTGACCTTTCCAGTTATCTCATTGAACCTGACATAATTAAACTCGTCCCCGAAGATTTCGCGCGTAACTATAAATTGATACCGGTATTTATGATTGAGAATAATTTAACCGTGGCAATGGTTGACCCTGCCAATGTATTCATTGCTGATACGCTTCAACGGATGACCAAGCTTAATGTAGAGCCGGTCTTAGCGGAAGAGTTGGATATCAAGAAAGCCCATGACCAATATTATGGAGGGATGGGTGGTTTAGAGGAAATCGTTGCTTCTATTGACAAGGATAAACTTGCCGAAAAGGAAAAATTGGGCGAGGAAGCGCCCATAGTTAAAATCGTCAATTATTTAGTTATTCAGGCAGTTCAACTTAAGGCCTCAGATATACACATTGAACCAGAGGCAAAATTATTGAATATCCGCTATCGCATTGACGGGATCCTTCAGCATCGCCCTTCCCTGCCTAAGGAGTTGGCGCCCGCTATAATCTCGCGCTTTAAAATCATAGCCGGATTAGACATCGCTGAGAAACGGCTTCCTCAGGATGGCCGTATCCTGATTAAAATGGGAAATAAGGAGATAGATTTCCGCGTTTCCACCTGCCCAACCGTCTATGGAGAAAATGTGGTATTAAGAATTTTGGATAAAAGCAACCTTGTTGTGGGCTTAGAATCATTGGGTTTTTCACTGCGGGAATTGCATTTATTTAGAGAATTACTTAACTCTCCCTATGGAATAATTCTGGTTACCGGCCCTACGGGAAGCGGTAAGACTACCACTCTCTATTCGGCCCTCCAGATACTGAATAAAGATGATGTAAATATAATGACCGTGGAAGACCCTGTGGAGTACCAGTTTTCTGGAATACGGCAGGTGCAGGTAAATCCCAAGGCGGGCCTTACCTTTGCTGCTACCCTGCGTTCCTTTTTACGTCAGGATCCGAATATTATTATGGTAGGGGAAATCAGGGACTTAGAGACCGCTGAAATTGCGGTGCAGGCCGCCCTTACCGGCCACCTGGTTCTTTCCAGCCTGCATACAAATGATGCCCCTACGGCATTTACTCGTCTGGTTGATATGGGAGTTGAGCCTTTTTTGGTTTCCTCATCTTTATTATGCGTGCTTGCTCAACGTTTGGTAAGAAAGGTTTGCGAAAAATGTAAAGAATTTTATACGCCCAGTAACGAAGTTTTAAAGAGCCTGGGCCTGGAAGGAAAAATAGGCCAGGGGGTGGAATTCATCAGAGGAAGAGGCTGTAATATCTGCAATAAAACCGGCTATAAAGAAAGAAGGGGCATCTTTGAGTTATTAAAGGTTACTCCCCCTATAGGGGAGGCGGTTTTAAAAAATGCCTCTGCCGATGAAATTCGTAACCTTGCCATAAAAGAAGGGATGATTACCCTCAGGCAGGCAGCTATAGATAAACTCCTCTCGGGTGTTACCACTACCGAGGAGGTTATCCGGGTGACTTTAGAATCAAAATGACGCGCCCGCTATCCTCCGTTGACTGCAAAAAGAAAGCGTGTTATACTTATTTGAGAAAGGAGGTAAATCAAGGCAAGAAAAACAAGGGCAATTTAAAATAAGTCTAGGTGATTAAATTCAATCAAAGGG
>MHGN01000055.1:32146-42732 GCA_001805575.1 Omnitrophica WOR_2 bacterium RIFCSPHIGHO2_02_FULL_45_21
ATGAAAGCAAAAGGTTTTACTTTAATTGAGCTTATCGTGGTTATCGCGATCATTGCCATCTTAGCCGCTATCATCGCGCCCAATGCCTTCAAGGCAATTGAGAAGGCAAAGATTGCCGGAACTATCGGGGACTATCGCGCGATGAAAACAGGGGCGATGGCTTATTATGCCGATACCGGAACCTGGCCTACTGACGGAGTTACCACCAGCGGCCTTGTCCTTACCGACGGAAAAGCTGGCTGGGATGGGCCGTATTTAGAGAAATGGCCGCCTTTATCAAAATGGGGCGGGACGTATATTTTTCAAAATGATGCTGCTCAAGATTGGGACGGTGTTACAGGGAGTGACACAGCCAGATATGTGGAGGTTAGCTCTGTCCCTCAGACCGGAGCAACAAGAGTTGACCGCGAATTAGACGGCACAATAGATAATTCCGCCGGCTCTGTCCGCTACACTGGAGCTAATAACCCGACAACTTTACGGATATTAATTTCCACTGAGGTTGCGGTGAACTAAATACGGACATTAAAGATGAAGCCAAAAGGTTTTACCTTAATTGAGCTTATCGTGGTGATCGCCATCATTGCCATCTTAGGCGCGATCATTTCTCCCAATGCCTTCAGGGCAATTGAGAAAGCGAGGGTATCGGCATTTGTTGCTGATTATAAAACCGTAAAGAATGCCCTCTTATCTTATTATTCTGATACCGGGAGATGGCCGACTAACTATCAAGACCTAAATCCTATCCTTATTACCGGAGCAGGCCAAGCCAGCGGTTGGGATGGCCCCTATGTAGAGAAATTAGAGAAGATTCTCTGGGGGGGTTCAGCTGCCGCGGCCTGGAGATGGATATATGAAACCGGCAGATGGGATACCGATAGTAATTTCGAAGGGCACTTTTGCTATGAGCCTCCTCCTCCGGCAACTGCCCTAGTTGCCATAGACCGCGCCGTAGATGGGGGAGATGGTTATGACGCCGGCAGCATAAAGGGCGGATGGCGGCAGCCGTTTGGAGCAAGCGGATGCTTTTGGCCGCTTGTTTTTGATGACTAAGGGAGGAGAAAAATGGAGTGGAGGGATAATAAGCTAATTGGCATAGGGGCGGGAATTGCTTTTTTGATTTGCCTGGCCTTTATGATTATTCCCTTTATCTGTAGAAATATCCAACAAAAAAAAGAACTGGAAAAGGCCAAGCAGTGGATGGAATATGAAAAAAGACGAGGCGGTCCGCCTGAAGCTGAAGAAATAGAACGAATGCTCAATACAAATGAATAAGATGAACAATTAGAAGATACTAAAGAATGCCCGCATTCATCTCCTTAGAGAATATTAAAAAACAATTTGGAAAAGCGCTTATCTTAAAAGAGATAAATTTAGCAATAAAGGAAAAAAAGATTTTCGCGCTCCTCGGCCTTAACGGAGCGGGAAAGACCACGTTAATAAAGTGTTTATTAGGGGTTATTAAGCCTACCTGCGGCGAAATCTATTTCAAAGCCAAGCCTTTGACCTTTTCCGTTATCCAGCGTTATTTCGGTTATCTGCCTGAATCCTTTCAGTTGTATAAGGAACTTTCTGCCAGAGAATTATTGAGTGCCTTAAATAGAAGCCTGAATAATAGGCCTCAGGAAATAGTGGTTACCTTAGAGCGGGTGGGGCTTAAGCATGAAGAGAGGAAAAAGATTAAATTTTATTCCCGGGGCATGCTGCAGCGCTTAGGACTGGCAGTCTGTTTACTTAAAAATCCTGAAGTGATAGTATTGGATGAACCCTTATCCGGATTAGACCCCTTAGGGCAGGCGCAAATCCTGAAACTGCTCAAGGAGCTGAATATCAGCGGCAAAACCATATTTTTTTCATCACATATACTTTCCCAGGTTGAAAAGATTGCTCACGAAATAGGAATAATTCATCAAGGAAGGTTATGTTTTTTAGGCGATACAGGGGAGTTTTCGTATAGACATAGAAGTTCATCTTTAGAAGAGGCATTTTTAAAAGAGATTGGCAATGAAAAAATTAATTCAACTTACCTTGCTTAATTTTCTTCAAGGAAGCCGGGAAAAAATATTTTGGCTGGTTTTCTTTTTCTATCTATTTATCTTAGCGGTTACCTTTTTTATGGGGATACTCTCTGTAGGTGAAACTGCCGCCGTCTTAAGAAGCGCCGGACTGTTAGGAATTGAAATAATCGGATTACTCCTTATCGCCTTTAGTTTAACCTTTGGTTTCCATCAGGAAAAAGATAACCATATGCCGGAGTTGATGTCTGTTTATTTTTCGCGGCCCGTATACATTGGAAGTAAACTCCTAAGTTACCTTTTTATCTGTTTGTTTTATTTAATCCTGGCGGGTTTAGGCCTGAGCGCTATTTTAATTTTCAATAAGGCATTCGCATTTTATAATCTTATTGGTATTTTTTCTATTTTTCTGAAATTATCTATCATCACCGGCTTTGCGCTTGTTTTTTCAGTTCTATTCGGTTCGGCATTGATGGCCTTTATCTCCACCCTCTCTATTTATATAGCCAGCGAAGTATCAAAAGAGGCGCTAAGGATTGTAAGTGTTTCTGGAAATAAAATTCTTAAGTCCTTTTTTGATATTTTATATTACATCCTGCCTAATATGGACAAGCTTGATTTAAAAACTGCCGCCGTATACGGGAAACTGCCCCCTTTTGCTTATTTAACCGGAATCACCTCTTATACCATTATCTATATTTTATTCTTATGGTTATTAGCCGCTTTAATATTCTTAAAGAAAGAGCTCTAAGTATTGTTATCGTAGCCGTAATTTTATTTTTTTTAATCGCCCCCCTTTCTTATCTGCTAAACCGGATGCCGTATTCGGATAAAAGGCATCTTTATTATGTTCCTCCCTTAAATTATCTTTCTCTTCTCAGCGGCACGCATAAATTATCCATTGCAAATTTATTTTTCATCAGAGGCATTCTGGATTTAAGCGAAGAGTTTCCTCCGTCGGTAGACAGGACAGCTTATCTTTTAAGGAACTTTGAAATCGCCTCTACCCTTAACCCGCAGCTGTTACAGGCCTATTTTTTTGCAGGAATTGTTGTCCCCAGGACAAGGGAAGAGATTCCCCGGGGGATTAAATTTTTAAAAGAGGCGCTCAAAAGAAACAGCCAGGCCTGGGAGATAGCCTATTGGTTAGGTTTTAATTATTATCAATTAGGAGAATATTCAAAAACTATAGAATATTATAAAATTGCCTCCTCATATAAAGATGCGCCCTCTTTTTTAAAAACCAATCTCGCCTATCTTTATTATCGGACAAATCAGGCCCAGCTCGGTATTCTATATTTAAAGGGCCTTCTGGAGTCAATTAAGGATAGGCGTTTGCTTGAATTGATAGAATTAAAGATCGCCTGGCTTAAAAACATAATCTTTTTAGAAGATCAGGTAAAAAAATTTAAGGAAATTTACGGCCTCTGGCCAAAGGCCTTGGAAGAGTTGATAGAAAAGGGGCTGATTGATAAAATTCCTGAAGACCCTTTTGGCAAAAGATACGAGCTGGATGAAGAGTGGTACAAAGGCCCCGCAAGGGTAAAGAGCAGATTTTAGGAAACGATCGATGTTTATTTTCTTTCGCCTTTTTATTTTTTTCCTGCTGTTTCTTATCGCTGGCTGTTCTCCCGCAACCAAAGAAGAATTAATCATTTTTCACGCCTCAACCCTTGCCCTGCCCTTCAATGATCTAGTCGGGGAATTCAAGAAAATCCATCCCCGGATTAAGGTTATTAGCGAATCTTCGGGAAGCCGGGAGGCCTGTTACAAGGTCAGCCAACTTAACCGCCGGGCAGACATTATTGCCGTTGCGGATTATCTGGTTATAGAAGACCTGCTCAGGCCTGAATATGCGGACTGGTATGTCCAATTTGCCCGCAACCGCATGGTAATTTGTTTTAGCGAACATTCAAGATACGGCAGCGAAATAAACAAGGACAACTGGTATAAGATTCTTTCTCGCAGCGAGGTAAAATTTGGCCGGGTAAATCCGGATTTAGCTCCTTTGGGTTACCGCACCCTGATGCTCTGGCAGCTGGCAGATATTTATTATAAAGAAAAAATAGGCGGTAAAAGTATCTACGCGGCGCTATACCAGAATTGCCCCCCTGAGAATATTCGGCATGAGGAGGTAGAACATTTGCCTTTACTGCAAAGCCTGGCCTTAGACTATGTCTTTGAGTATCTGTCTATCGCCAGGCAGCACAATTTAAAATACCTGAGTTTACCAAAAGAGATAGATTTATCCGCTCCCGATCTGGCAGGTTACTACACACAGGCAAAGGTTTCTTTAAGCGGTAAGCCGGTAAGGCAATGGTTTGGCATACCAAATAGCCAAAGCCATAAGCCGAAGGGCCGGTTTCACACGGTTTATGGTTCACCAATCACCTATGCCGTTACTATACCTATGGATGCGCCGAATCGCAATTTAGCTGTAGAATTTCTGGAATTCCTCCTTGGCGAAGGCGGCAGGAGGATTATGGAAAAAAGATACCAGGATGCCTTATCTCCTGCTATTGCCAGCGATGTTTCCAGGATACCATCTGAGCTTAAAAGATTTTGCCGCAAACAATGAAGATAACCCTGTTTATTTTATTCTACATATTTTCTTTTAATACTGCCTACGGTTGTAAACCGGGCGAGATTATACCTGGCGTAACCAAGGAGGTGGTGAGTGTCTTCTCTGCCCTGGATTTTCAAGATATAATCCAGGAGATAAAAGAGGAATTTGAGTCTAAGAATCCGGAAGTGCTGCTGCATGTCTTTAAAGGCGCCAGCAGAGAACTGGGTTATCTAATCAGAGAAAAAAGCCCCGTATCCAGAGTGGACATCGTGGTGAGCTCAAGCCCTGAGTTGATGGAGGATTTTCTCCTTTCCGATTATCTGGATTGGTATATTATTTTTGGCAAGGATGAGCTCTGCCTGGTTTATACACAAAATAGTAAATACGCGCAGCGGATAAATGGCCAGAACTGGTATAAGATTATCTCGCAGGAGGGCGTAAAGCTGGCGCGCACGGATGAAAATCTGGAGCATCTGGGTTATCGGACGCTTACCTCTTGGCGGCTGGCGGATATTTATTATAAAGAGAATATATCGGAAGCGCTCTTTAGAAATTGCCCTATGCATAACATATATCCAGACGCGGAGTCCCTGTATCTATCCCTTATAGCAGGCGATACCGACTATGCCTTCCACTATCTAAGTTTTGCCAAAAGGAAGGGTTTAGCTTACCTCAGGCTGCCGGTTCAGATTAATCTGGCTTCCGATGAGTTCTCCTCTTTTTATGCGCAGGCCTCGGTAGATGTTTCCGGCAAAGATAGGGAAAGTTTTTTGAGCCTGCGCGGCAAAACAATTGTTTACGCAATAGGATTTTTAAAAAGCAGTATTTCCAAGGGCTGGCCAAAGAGATTTTTTAAATTTCTGTTTTCTGACTATGCAGAGGCAATTTTTAGAAGAAACGGGATTGAATTTGATTCTCCGCTTCGTTGTCAGGGGAATATACCTCAGGAATTTAAAGAATTATGCTCTGGCGGGGATTAATTTTAAGCGGGATATTGCCCTTTCATTTATTATTATCCTCTTTACTGGATTTAGGCACAAACCTGGTTTTATTTTGCGCTAATCTTTTTTTTCTTGCCTGCGGCTTCTTGTATAGGAAATCACTGAATAATTTTCGCTGGTCGGTTTATCTCGCCGGCTATTTCCTGCTTTTCCTGGTTCTCTTCGCTCTGGGTAACCGTCCGCTTATTTTTATACTCACTCTCTTTATCTATTCCGGCCTATTTCGTATCCCCTGGCTCCTGGGTTACTTTTTTCTTTTTCTCTTTTCCATAGTTGTGCTCACCGGCTACTGGATATCCAGCCTGATTGTATTCAGCCTTTTTTATTTTATAATTTTAGAGTTTATAAAAAAAAGGGATAACAGATTCCTATCCTTTATGTTCGCCGTCGGATTTTTCATTCTGGTTTTAATTCTCCTTCCTCTTTTGAATCTGCTTTTTCAGTCTTTTCCGCAAACATTGTTGGCTAGTTTTAACCAGCCGTTGAGAGAGGCCTTGGCTGTAAGTTTCGCTACCGCTTTTACTTCCAGCTTAATCATCCTTATCTTTGGTGTTCCCCTGGCATTTTGTATGGCGCGGGCAGAATTTACTGCCAAGCCGATTATCGATGCCCTTATAGACCTGCCCATCCTGGTTCCTCAGACCGCCGTAGGCATTGGATTACTGTTGCTTTTGGGGCCAAAGACTCCCGTGGGAGAATTCTTCAGCCGCACCTTCGGGATAAGCTTTGCCGGAAGCCATCTGGGCATCATCGCCTGTCAGATATTCGTTAGTATGCCTTTTTTGGTACGCTCGGCAATCAGCGCCTTTGAATCTGTAAATCTTAAGCTAGAAAATGTAAGCCGGGCCCTGGGAGCAAATCCTTTTCAGACATTCTTAAGGGTTTCCCTGCCCTTGGCGTTTCCCGGGATATTTAATGGCTTTATTTTAAGTTTTTGCCGCGCGGTATCCGAAGTAGGAAGCCTGATGATTGTGGCTTATCGGCCATCCACGATTGGCATTCATCTCAACGATATCTTTGTTCAATATGGCATAAGCGAAGCAATTCCGATTACCGTCGTCTTTGTAATTATCTGCCTGTGGAGTTTTATCGTGCTAAAATGGAGTTATGAGATACGCAAGAGATCGATATTGAAAATATGAGGCCGTTTTTTGATGATTGAATTAATAAACCTTGCCAGAAGCTGGGGCAATTTTACCCTTTCGAATATTAATCTCAATGTGACAAAGGGTGAATTTTTTGGCCTCTTTGGCCACAATGGAGCAGGTAAAACCCTGCTTATGGAGACTATTGCCGGGATATGGATTCCTCAAGAAGGCCAGGTCTGGATAAATGGCAAGGAATTAACTAATATGCCGCCCGAGGAAAGAAATATCGGTTTTGTCTATCAGGAGCCGCTTCTTTTTCCTCATCTTTCGGTAAAAGAAAACATCTGTTACGGCCTCAGGGCAAGGAGATTTACTAAAGAACATAGGGAGCAAAGATTCGCTGAGCTGGTAGAATTGCTGAAATTAAATCAGATATCCTGGCGTAAGAATGTTGACTGTTTAAGCGGCGGGGAGAAACAAAAGGTTGCCCTGGCCAGGGCCCTGGCAGGGAGCCCTGAAGTGATTTTATTAGATGAGCCGGCTTACTCTCTGGATGAACAAAGCTGTCAGATTTTTTATTCCCTGCTCAAGGATTTAAATCAGAGAAAAAAGATTACAATTATTCTCATAAGCCATGATTACGTTGAGCTGAAGGGCCTGGTTTGCCGAATTGGTATTATGCAGTCTGGCCGGATTATCCGCATAGATGAAGTCGTTTCAATTTAAACTAATTACCAGCCCTCTTATTCCCATAAAGGGAACCTGGGTAGATGCCGCCTTTTTTCTGGCGGTGTTTCTGCTGCTTTCTTTTTCTGCGCTATCCCTTTATTATACCAGAAAATCCGAAAGGCCGCGAATACTTATAAGGAGCGGCGCTACGGTCGTATTTGTTTTTCTTGTTTTCTTCTGCGTATGCTTATTAAGGACTTCTATCTATGGGCTGTCTCAGATAGGCTGGGATGATTTTAAAGCCTTCGCGCATCTTTTTACATTTGTAGTGATTGGCGCTTTTACCTTAGTTATGGGCCGCATCTTCTGCGGCTGGATTTGCCCCTTTGGTTTCCTGCAGGAACTAAGCCATAAACTCTTCCCATTAAAGAAGAGGAAATTTAAGTTTATACTTCTGGGGTTTATCCTGGCAGCGGTGGGTTTGTATTTCTATTTATTTAGGCCCGCTACCGACGTCTTTGCGGAAAACGTTATCAGTATCTGGGCCATAGGGCTGCTGCTGATCATTTTCTTTAGACTTATAAATCCGAAAATCGACCCCCTGCTTTTAAAGATAAAATATATATCGCTTGTCCTCTACATCCTGATTTCCGGAATTTTTGTCTTTTTTAGCGAAGCCTGGTGCCCCATATTTGGCGGAGAGATAGATTACGCCTCGGTGCTCGCATTCTTTATCATCCTTCTTTCTTCCCCCGCATTATCTATGGCCTGGTGCCGCTATCTATGCCCCACAGGGACCTTCCTTTCTCTAATCAGCCGCCTTTCTATGTTTCAGATAAAAAATGGCAAAGGCCAGCCGGCCTCCGAGAGGCCTGGCAAGGAAATCTGCCCTATAGGAGCGCTCAAGAAGGACAAAATAGATGCCTCGGCCTGCATCTGGTGCGGAAGGTGCATCAGGCATTGTGGCAATAAATTGGAGTTACGATGAAAAGGGGTTTTTTATATCTTTTATCTATGATTTTGCTGGTTGTGGCTTCACCGGGCGCTCAAGCGGAAAACGATTATCTTCAGTGGCAGATGTTCGGAGGTAATCCCCAGCATACGAATTATTCCGGGCTAGAGTTTTTTACTTCCCATTTAAAGCGATTATGGACATTTAGCCTGGATGAGCATATCTTCAGATACGCAAGGAGAATATCCGTATGGTCGAGTTCGGCGGTTTCCGCCAAAATCGGCCAGGATACCTTTATTTTTATCGGTAGCTATACTCATCATCTATACTGCATCAATGCCCGGGATGGTAAAGAAGCCTGGCGTTTTACCACCGGCGCTGCAATAAATTCTGCTCCCCTATTTACCTGGGTAAAAGATAAACCGCTAGTTATCGTGGCTTCCACGGATAGGATAATTTACTGCCTGGATGCCAAAAGCGGAGAAAAATTGTGGAATTACCCTATATACCCCTGGACGTTTACGGTATTTGAAGCGGTTTCCTCCTCTCCTTTTGTGGTTGAAATCGAGGGTTTGCAATGCGTAGTTTTTGCGGTCTGGTATGCTGACCGCCGGCCGTTGAGGAATTTACAGCAGGGAGAGGTTCTCTGCTTAGATGCATTAACCGGTAAAAAAATTTGGGGCCGCCCGCTAAGCTCGAGTTTCCTCTTTTCGCCTGCCTTTGTTCGCATTAACGGCAATCCTTTGATTTTTATCACCTCCAGCGACGGTAATATATATTGTCTTTCTGCTTGGGACGGAAATTTAATCTGGAAGTTTACCTCAAGCATCCCGGTTACCTCTTCTCCTTTGCTGGCGCGCCTGGAAGATAAAAGTGTAGTCCTTTTTGGGACATTTTTTGGCTTAATCTTTTGCCTCAACGCAGAAAACGGAGAGCTTCTCTGGAAATATAAGGTTCGCATGCAGGTTTCTTCTATCGGAGCGGCGGCTAAAATTGGCAAGAGAGACCTGGTCTTTGTATCCAGTTATGACCGCTCTCTCTATGCTCTAGATCTTCTGACTGGCCAGTGCCTGTGGAGTTATCCTACCAAGCAGCATATCAGTGCCTCGCCGATAATAGTGAAGATGGAAGGTAAGGCCAGGGTAATCTTTCCTTCTTTAGATAATAAAATCTATGCCTTGGATGCAGAGACGGGAGAGCCCCTCTGGACTTATCCCCTGGGCAGAAGATTGTGGGCCTATGAAACCAGGGGAGAAACTCTCTGGCCATCGCCCATAGCGGTATCCTCCAATGATAAATCCCTCTTAATCGTTCCCTGGTACGATGGCAAGGTTTACGCTTTCGCTGAATAAGAAAAGGAGGCGGGGGACGTTTTTAGGTCTAAGGCAGGTATTTAAGGAATCATCTGAAGATATCAATTGGAGTAGTAAAAAAGATTTGAGATTAATGTATAGATCTAAAGGCTTCACCCTCATCGAACTTATCGTGGTCATCGCCATCATCGCTATTTTAGGGGCTATCATCGCCCCCAATGCCTTCAGGGCGATTGAGAAGGCGAAGATGGCGAGGGCCTGAGGTTAAAGAACTCAGGCGGTAGAGACTATTTGTGGATTTAAGAGGCGTGATTCAAATGGGGGTATGAGCTTTTGCACTTTTATAAATATCTGTGGAAGGCTGCTCTCTTTTTTTAGGCTCTCAGCTAGTTGTTTCTCGGCTTTAGTAAATTCCGGGTCGTCCTCTAAGATAAAGAATATCTGTGCTTCTTTGGGTATGGAACTGGCTACTTCGGGATGCGCAATGAGATACCGATTAAATTCAAAACTTAAGGTTAAGGATTTATCTACAAATTCTCTTTCATTCATATCAGGCAACCTCCTTTATAAAACGAGAAATATAAATCTCCCAATTCCTTTTCAGGTCGTTTTCCGCAAAGGTCATTGCTGTATTATAATCACTTATCCCCAGAGGGATTTTCTCTACCCGGCCATCTCGATAATAAAAATCTTGATGGCCAAATCCATGCGCAGTATCAAATCTTACCACGGGATACCATTCATTACTTATCCTGATTTCGAGCTGAACCATAAATTCAACAATCCTATTTTTAAACTGAGAATGATAATGTCTGATGCGACATTTGTCTGTCAGCCATTTAATAAATTCCGTTTCTCTAATATCCACGAAGATACTATACGATAAAGAGGGTATAAATACAAGAGGAATTTGTAAATAGCGTAAATAGGGTGGATTGTAACTCATATTGCGAAAAGATTCAATTAAAACTCCTAAACTGTT
>MHGN01000056.1 GCA_001805575.1 Omnitrophica WOR_2 bacterium RIFCSPHIGHO2_02_FULL_45_21
CGGTTGCAACCACCGGCTTAAGAGATGCTATCGCCTCCAAGGCCGTTATGGGTAAACCTTCCCATAAAGAAGTAAGCACAAATATATCAATCGCGGATAATACTGCGGGAATATCATTTCGCCAGCCAAGTAAGGTTACTTGTTTTTGTAATTTGAATTTCAGAATCAATCTTTCTATGCCTTTACGTAAAATGCCATCGCCGATTAAAATAAATTTTACATCTGCAATAGTTTTATTGACTAAATAGGCAAGCTTAATAAAGTCCCCGGGAGATTTCTGGGGCTTAAGACAGGAAATCATTCCTACCACCAAATCATCTTTGTTCAGCCCCAATTCTTCTTTGATCTGACAGTCATTTGCCTTGAACTGATTAAGATTAATTCCATAGCGGATAAGCATATATTTATTATCTTTTCCAATATGATTCCTTAACCCCTTTTCCCTGTCAGAATAAGAAACTACTATTAGAGCATTGGTAAATTGTGCCACGAATCTTTCTAAACAGAGAAAAAATATACGTAAAGAAAACGGCTGGTAATCATTAAAAGACCAGCCATGAACGGTATGTATGATAATTTTTGTTTTCGCGAGTTTAGCTGCTAAACGGCCGATAATACCAGCCTTGGAGCTGTGGGTATGGACAATATCAATATTATGTTTTTTTATAAAATTATAAATTTCTAAGAGAGCCAGTAGGTCTTTGAAAAAATTTATTGGGCGCGTAAGGTTTGAAGATGTTTTTATAGATAAACCGGATATTGCCAGGGCATCATTTAATAGCAACCCTTCCTGCGCGGTAAATAAAAATATATTATATTTGCTTTTGTCTGAATTGGTTATTAAGCTCAGTAAATGTTTTTGCGCTCCTCCTAATTCTAACTTGGTAATTACATAAAGAATGTTGATTTTCCCCATCTATCGAGAATCAATCTCTAGTTTATCATTCAATAACCTGCTCAAGCCTTTGAGAATTAGGCCTGCATCAAAGTAGTCGATTTTCTTACAATATGGTTTGATAAATAAAGCGTCGCCTCCGCAAGCAATGACTTTTGTTTTTGCGCCGAGCCTCTTTTTCAATTTATCAGCCAAACCGTCAATTAAACTGCCGAAACCGAAGGTTATTCCGGAAAGCATACTTTGCCTTGTATCTTTGCCGATTATTGTTTTAGGGTGCGCTAACTTTATTTCCGGAAGCAAAGCAGTACTTTGATGCAATGCTGATAAAGATAAATGTAATCCCGGCAGGATTATTCCTCCTGCGTACTTCCTATCTTTGGAGATTATATCAAAAGTAATAGCGGTCCCTAAGTCAACGCAGATAAGCGGCGCGCCATAAAGCAAAGAAGCCATATAGGCGCAAATTAAGCGGTCAGGGCCGACCTGCGCTGGGTTTGCGTAAAGATTTTTAATCGGGACAATCAAATCTTTGCCTACAAGATAAACAGGCCGAGCTGTAAGGGCTGATAGGCAGTCCCTGATTTTTTTATTAAGGCGGGGGACTACGCTGCAGATAATATTTGCCTCGATGCCGGATAGGCCGGCGCTCTTTGACTTAATCATATTTTCAAGGTATGCTTTAGATTGTCCGAAGGCGCGGGTGCGCAGCTTAGCTTCAAAAATCAAGCTATTTCCTTTAAAAAAACCAAACCTAATATTAGTGTTGCCGATATCGCAGACTAAAATCATTCCTGCCTCATAAGCCGGTAAGGCAATGGTTCGGCTTTTCATATATCCGAAGCCATAAGTTTTACATCGCCGGCAAAGATATGTTCAAGGAATCCGTTTGCCTGGCGGATTAAGAGAGCTCCTTCTTCATCAAAATCAACCGCCACCCCTTCAAGCGAATCGTTGATTCTGACCTGCTTTCCCCAGAGACTGGAAAGATGGCGTGCTTCATCTATTATCTGAGAGAACCCGTCTTTTTTAAACTGTGCATAATGGCTGTCAATTTCCTGCAGGCAAAGGCCTAATATATGTTCATTATCTATTTCTTTTTCCAGCAATATGCGCAATGAGGCTGCCTCTTTTGTGGGCAGCTCGCTGCGTTTAAAATTGGTATTTACGCCTATGCCCACGATGAGAAACCTTATCTTTCCTCTTTTCTCGTTCATTTCAGTGAGAATCCCGCCAATTTTTTTATCATCTATGACAATATCGTTTGGCCATTTGAGCAAAAATTCTCCATCTGAGGATTTACGCAGGGCCTTACAAATACTCAATGCAGCCAAAAGGGTAATTTTTGGCGCATCGCTAACTAAAATATCGGGTTTAAGAATTATGGAGAAATAAATTCCTTTGTCTTTATGCGAAACCCAGCACCTCCCCTGCCTCCCCCTTCCCTTGGTTTGAGCCCTGGCCCAGAAAACAGCTCCTTCCTTCTCGCCTTGCAAGGCATACATAAATGCCAGGTCATTGGTTGAGCCGGTAGTATCATACTTATAGATTTTTTTGCCGATGCCCTGCGTTTGCAAACTATCCAGCCGCCGGCTATGAAAAACCCTGACTATGCCTTCATCCATTAGGTTGCTTAAACTCCTTAATCTTGTCCCTTATTTTTGCCGCCTGCTCAAACTGCAGATTCCTGGCTGCCAATTCCATTTCGTATTCTAATTCAGAGATATAGCTCCTTAATTCAAGTTCATCTTTCGGCAAGCCGGCTAAATCCTGAGTAAACTCTTCAGCTTCCTGCAGGGTTTCGATCCCCTCCCGGATTGCCTTCTGAATGCCCCGGGGAGTGATTTTATATTTGGCATTAAATTCCGATTGGATTTTTCTTCTGCGCCTGCTTTCAGAGATTGCCTTTTCCATTGAGCCGGTAACTGTGTCAGCATACATTATTACCTGGCCATTGATGTTTCTGGCGGCTCTTCCGGCAACCTGAATCAAGCTGGTTGCCGACCTCAAAAAACCCTCCTTATCTGCATCCAATACAGCAACCAGAGATACCTCAGGCAAATCCAGGCCTTCGCGCAGAAGATTCACCCCGACTAAGCAATCAAATTTTTTCTGCCTTAATTCCTTGAGGATTTGCGCGCGCTCAATGGTCTTTATCTCGGAATGCAGATATTTTACCTTTAGCCCTTCATCTTTCAAATAATTACTCAGGTCTTCCGACATCCTCTTGGTAAGAGTAGTTACCAAGACCCGCTCATTCTTCTGGGAGCGCTTTTTGACTTCGTCAATCAAATCTTCGAGCTGGCCTTCGCTGGGCTTGACGATAATTTTCGGGTCAATCAATCCCGTAGGCCTGATAATCTGCTCTATAACTTTTCCTTTAGATTTCTTGAGCTCATATTCAGCGGGAGTTGCAGAAACAAAAATCACCTGGTTCAGCAGGCCTTCAAATTCATTAAACTTCAACGGCCGGTTATCTAAGCACGACGGCAAGCGAAAACCGTATTTAACCAGGGTCTCTTTCCTTGCCCTATCTCCTTCGTACATACCTCTAATCTGAGGAATAGTAACGTGGCTTTCGTCAATTATGAGAAGAAAATCTTTCGGAAAATAATCTATCAGACAATCAGGCCTTGATTGCTGCGGCTTTCCAGATAAATGGCGGGAATAATTTTCAATGCCATGGCAGTAGCCGATTTCCCTCAAGCACTCTACGTCGTATCTGGTGCGGCTTTCTAAGCGCTGGGCCTCTAAGACTTCATTTTGAGAGCGCAAGAATTTAAGCTGCTGGTCCAATTCCTCCAGAATAGATTTAAGCGCACCTTCTAAACGGAAGCTTGAAACAATAAAGTGTTTAGCCGGATAGATGCCGATTTTTTCCAGTTCTCTTATTTTCTTTCCGCTTAGAGGATCAAACTCAGAGACATGCTCAATTTCATCGCCAAATAGTTCCAAACGCACTGCTGTCTGGGCATAGGCAGGATATATCTCAACTATATCTCCCCTTACTCTTAGCCTTCCCCGGATAAACTCATAGTCGTTGCGCTCATATTGGAGTTGAATAAGTTTAGCGATTAGCTCGTCTCGCGATATACTTTGTCTTTTTTCAATAAAAACTAATGATTCTTTATAATCGCCGGGCGAGCCTAAATTATAAATACAGGAAACCGAAGCTACAATCAAAGAGTCGGATCGGCAGATCAAAGAACGGGTAGCACAAAGGCGCAGGCGGTCAAGCCGGTCGTTGATCGATGCGTCTTTTTCAATGTAGGTATCGCTGGCGGGGATATAGGCCTCCGGTTGATAGTAGTCGTAATAACTGACAAAATACTCAACTGCGTTATCAGGGAAGAATTCTTTAAACTCGGCATAAAGCTGAGCCGCGAGAGTTTTATTATGAGAAATAACCAGGACGGGTTTGTTCAGATTGGCAATGACATTAGCCAAGGTAAAGGTTTTACCCGAGCCGGTAACCCCCAGCAGGGTCAGATATTTTGCGTCTTTCTTAATACCATTTATTAATGCCTCAATTGCTTCCGGCTGGTCTCCTGCTGGCTTATAAGAGCTAACTAATTTAAATTTATCCACTTCAAATCAGAACCTTGTCAACCTGCGAGGCCAACCCTCCAATTATCCCCGCTCTCAAAGAGCAGGGTTTAGGCGGCTCGAATGAGTTAACAAGGTTTATGGAATTTCCAAAGATATGTCAATAGCTTTAACGGAATGGGTAAGGCAGCCGATGGAAATCATATCCGCGCCGGTTTTGGCAATTGCTCGGACATTAGCTAAGTTAACTCCTCCGGAAACCTCTAAGAGCGTCTTGAGTCTTGAGTCTTGCGTCTTGCGTCTAATTGCCACTGCCTTTCCAATATCAGAAATATTCATATTGTCTAACATAATTATATCTGGCCCTGCCTTAAGAGCCTCTTTAAATTCTCTTAAGTTTTTTACTTCTATTTCAATTTTCATACCCCCTGGCATTTTCTTCTTAGCCACCTCGAGCAATTCTTTAACGCAGGGCGCAGAACGCATGACGCATGACGCAGAAATATGATTATCCTTAATCAGGACTTCATCCCAGAGCCCAATACGGTGATTATAACCTCCGCCCAGGACAACGGCATACTTTTGCAAATTTCTTAAGCCGGGAATAGTCTTACGGGTATCCAAGATTTTAACCCTGGAGGGCTTGACTTCCCGGACAAAGCTATGCACCAGGCTTGCCACCCCGCAAAGATGGGTGAGAAAATTTAAGGCGGTGCGTTCCGCAAGAAGAATATTCCGGGCCCCGCCTTCTAAAACCGCGAGAATTTTTCCTCTATCCTGCAGAGAACCCTCTAAGCACTTTGCCTTAAATTTAATTTTGCGGTCTATACTTTTAAAAACCTTTTCAGCAATACCTAATCCGGCAATAACCGCCTTTTCTTTTAAAAGGATAATTGCCTTAATTTTTTTATTCTTTGGTATCAAAAGTTCACTCGTAATATCCCCGCTCCCGATATCCTCCCACAAGGCATTGTTAATTAAATCCTTAAGCCGGTAAGGCAATGCCTGCCTGCCGGCAAGGCAGGGTTTGGCTTTCCTTTTAGCCAAAGCCATAAGCCCGCGGGCCCGATTCTTATTTCTTAAGCTCATCTAATATTCTGCTTGAGGCCGCGAGCTTTTCTTTGTTAACCGTAACCAATTCTTTCTCGCGCTGAATAACTTCTTGGGGCGCCTTTTTGAGAAATTCTTTATTTTTAAGCCGGGCCTCTTTAGATTTCAAATCCGCGGTTAGCTCGCCTATTTCTTTGGCAAGCTTTTCAATTTCCTTCTCAATATCAATTACTCCCTCAAGTTCTAATAATACCTGCATTTTTCCGCTCAGTGCGCTTATACTCTTGATTCCACCGGGACGCTCTGATTGGATACACAAATTCACTAATTTCGCCAGATAACTGATGGCTGGAGAAGTTTCTTTCAATGCAGCTATAGCCTTCTTATCTTTGACCACGATGCTGAGCTTAACATTTTGAGACTGTGGAATCTTTACCTGTGCCTTGAGATTCCTGCTGGCCGTAATAACATCAATGGCAAGCTGCATCTTAGACTCAACACCCTGATCAACCATCTGCTTCTGGATATGCGGCCAGGGCTGAGTCATTATAGTTGTGAGTTGTGAGTTATGAGTTTTGAGTTGTAATTTCTGCCAGATCTCTTCCGTTATGAACGGCATAAAGGGATGCAGGCACCTTAACGTTTTCTCCAAAACCTTATATAAGACTATCTGCGTATTTCTATTTTCCCCGCTAACCCGCTTACCCGCTAACCCGCTTAGCAAATTCGGCTTAGCCAATTCTATATACCAATCGCAAAACTCATGCCAGATGAATTCGTAGAGGATATTTGCTGCCTGATTAAAACGAAAATTATCCAGGGCTTTATTTAATCTGCCTAACATAGAATAAAATCTGCTTAAAATCCACCGTTCAGGCAATTCTAATTTTTCTTTCTCAAAGAATACGCATAGATCAACACTGGCTAAATTCAAATCTAAATTCATTAATGAAAACCTTGAGGCATTCCAGAGCTTATTGGCAAAATTCCTACCCAACTCAAACTTTTCTTCTGAAAGATACAGATCCTCTCCGGCTGCAGTTATGGAAATGAGACTGAAGCGAAGAGCGTCGGCTCCATATTTGGCAATAATCTCTAAAGGGTCAATAATATTCCCGAGCGACTTTGACATCTTCTTTCCTTCTCTATCCCGCACCGTGCCGTGGATATAGACATCCTTAAATGGTTCCTTGCCGACGAATTCAAAACCTGCCATAATCATCCGCGCCACCCAGAAAAAGATTATCTCAGGAGCAGTGACTAAGACAGAAGTGGGATAGAAATACTTCAGGTCTTTTTGCCTATCGCCTATCGCTAATCGCTTATCGCCGGCATGATCAAATGGCCAATAAAAGGTGGCAAACGGCCAGAGCCACGAAGAAAACCAGGTATCCAGAACATCGTCATCCTGCTTTAGGTTTGCAGAGTTGCATACTCGGCATACTCTTGGAGCCTCAACACTAGCAACAGCCTCTTTCTTACAATCAAGACAATACCAAACTGGAATACGGTGCCCCCACCAAATCTGCCTTGAGATACACCAGTCCTGAATATTCTCCATCCAATTCAGGTAAACTTTTGTCCAACGTTTGGGATGGAATTTGATTCCGCCGTCTTTTACAGCTTTTATGGCCGGCTTTGCCAGAGGGGCAATTTTTATAAACCATTGCCGGGATAGACGCGGCTCAATGATGCTCTGACAGCGGTAGCAATGTCCCGCGGATAAAGGGTGCGGCTGTACTTTTTCCAGCAGGCCTTTTTCTCTTAAATCATTAAGCAGCGCTTCTCTTGCCTTGAATCTATCCATATCTTTATAACTACCGGCAAAGTCATTCATCCGTCCGTCAGGGTGCATCACATTTACAAACTCTAAGCGGTACTTTTTCCCCAAGAGATAATCATTGGAGTCGTGGGCGGGGGTAACCTTGACTGCTCCTGTGCCAAACTTCCTATCTACCATATTATCCGCGATTATCTTTATTTCCCGGTTAACCAATGGCAGAATTAGAACCTTTCCCACAAATTTCTTGTAACGTTTATCTTTAGGATTGACTGCTACTGCGCTGTCGCCGAGCATAGTCTCAGGCCTGGTCGTTGCTACTACAATATAGTCGCATGCCGCATGCCGCATGCCGCATGCCTTTTTGACTTGACCTGAGGCCTGAGGCCTGAGGCCTGAGGCCTGTTTAATTGGATACCTTATATAATACAGATTGCCTTGCAGCTGGCGATGCGGCGCTTCTTCATCAGAGAGGGCAGTCTGACACCTGGGACACCAGTTGATAATCTTATCATCCTGATAAATCAGGCCCTTATTCCAGAGCCGGACGAAAACCTCTTTTACCGCTTCTGAATATCCCTCATCCATGGTGAATCTTACCCGCGGCCAATCACAGGAGGCGCCTAATTTCTTCAGTTGTTTGATAATGGTTGAGCCGTATTCTTCCTTCCACTGCTCAACCCGCTGGAGAAATTTCTCCCGGCCTAAATCCTGGCGTTTTATACCTTCTTTAGCCAGCTGGCGTTCCACCACATTCTGGGTGGCAATACCGGCATGGTCGGTTCCCGGCATCCAGAGAGATTCAAAGCCCTGCATTCGTTTCAAACGGATTAAAATATCCTGATAGGTATTATTTAAGGCATGGCCCATATGTAAGATGCCGGTAACATTGGGCGGGGGAATAACTATGCAGAAGGGTTTTTTATCGGGATTAGCTTTGGCGGAAAATAAATTATTATCCTGCCAAAACTTATAGATTCTATCCTCAACTTCTTGGGAATTATATCTAGCTGGAATTTCATTCATACACAATTTTTAAATTTTAATCTCAAGCTCTGGTATAAAAACACCATCTGACGCTCGGCATTAAATTTATTAAATCTTTCCCTCTCTAAATTTGTCCTGAAGATTGATGATTCTTTTAGGATAGGATTTTCTTAAAAAATTAAGCTGATATAACCAAAGTAATCTTTTCTCAAGAGGCACCTTCTGATATTCGCGTATAGTTTTCAGACTAAGATAGTAATTAAAACCCTTACTTTGTAGTTTCATTTCAATATTTTTTTAAGATGCCTGATATCATCTCTATCCTGCTTTCTATTTGACTGACTCTTCATTAGAATAAGGTCGGCTATAGATATGGTAGGGATATCTACAGCATAGAGCCTGATATGTTTAGCGCTATTTATAGCTTTTCTATAGTTCACCGGTGCATCGATTATGATATCTATTTCTCGTATTGCCCAATCAGGATTAACCAGATTAAATGCCTTCATATTCTTATGTTTTATCCAATCTTCCCTTTTTTCTTTATGAGCAAAATCCATAATATCAACGGGAACTCTTGGCTTAAATCCCCACCCTTTTACTAGAGATAAAAATTTATCCAAATTTTTATCCTCTAAGTAAAGCAACAAATCAATATCATAAGTTGCGCGCGGCACGCCGTGAAAATTAACCGCCATTCCGCCCACAACAACGTATTTTATTTTCTTTCTATTCAACTCTTTGAATATTGCTAAATAATCTAACATCATTTTACCTTGTCCTTTAATAACTTGTATTCTGCCGAATCAACCAGCGCCTGCCAGCTTGCCTCAATGATATTCTCGGAGACACCTACGGTTCCCCAGGAGTCGCTTTCATCCTGTGATTGAATCAAAACCCGCACCTTACTGGCGGTGCCTGCCTTTTCATCAAGCACCCGCACCTTGAAGTCCGATAAATGCATCTTGGCCAAGGTAGGATAAAATGATTTCAAGGCCTTGCGCAGGGCGTTATCCAGGGCATTTACCGGGCCATCGCCGTCAGCTGCGGTATGCTCCTGTATCCCTTTTACTTTAATCTTAATGATCGCCTCAGAAGTAATTCTGCCGTCAGGTTTTTTCTCCACCACCACCCTGAAACTCTCTAAGTCAAAAAACTTTTTATATTGCTTCATGGTGCGTTTAATCAAAATCTCAAAAGAGGCGTCGGCGGCTTCAAATTGATACCCTTTATGCTCTAAGTCCTGCAAGAGCTTTAGAATCTTCTCGGTCTGCGGTGACTTTTTCTCCAAATCCAGCTCAAACTCTTTTGCCTTGAGGATAATCGGCATCTTCCCGGAAAGTTCCGAAACTAAGAGCCTGCGGTGATTGCCTACCAGCGCCGGGTCAATGTGCTCATAGGTTTTAGGATTCTTGAGCATAGCGTCAATATGCACTCCGCCTTTATGCACAAATGCCGAACTTCCCACAAAAGGCTGATTCGGCTGCTGGCGCAGGTTAGAAACCTCGCTGACAAAATGCGAGGCCTTGGTTAAGTCCTTAAGCTTTCTATACGCTATGCAATCAATATTCAGTTTTGCCTTTAAAATTCCGATAATCGTGGATAAGTCGGCATTGCCACAGCGCTCGCCATAGCCATTAAACGTCCCTTGAACATGGGTAATTCCGTTTTCAACGGCAAAGATAGAATTAGCCACCGCAAGCCCCAAATCGTTATGGGCGTGAATACCGAGGGTAACTTTTAATTTTGGCGCCGCCTGGTGAATAATCCGCAGCAATGCTGAAGTTACCGTCCCACCGTTAGTATCGCAGAAAACTATCCTTGATGCTCCGGCACCTTGCGCAACTAAAGCAGTCTTTACTGCGTATTCGGGATTGCTCTTGTGGCCATCAAAAAAATGCTCGCAGTCATAGATTACGGTTTTCCCCTTAGCGGCTAAATAGGAGACGCTATCTTCAATCATCCTCAGGTTCTCATCCAGAGAAATTCCGAGAACATCGCGAATGTGCAAATCCCAGGTCTTGCCAAAAATAGTAACCACCCTTGTATCTGCCGCAAGGATACTCCTGATACTTGAGTCAAGATTTACCTTTTTATCGCTCCTGCGTGTTGCGCCAAAGGCAACTAACCCTGCCTGCTTAAGCGGCCTGGATTTGAAAATTTTAAAGACCTCTCTATCTTTGGGATTTGCCGGCCAGCCCGCTTCAATAAAATGGATTCCTAATTCATCGAGCTTTCTGGCAATACGCGCCTTATCCTGAACCGAATAAGAGATGCCTTCGGTCTGCGCGCCATCCCGCAAAGTCGTATCGTAAAGCTCTATCTTTTGCATAGGTTATCCTCAATTCTGACGCACGACACATGACGCATGACACTAATATGTTCCGAATTATTATCGCTTACCTAACCCGAACTGCTCATGCAAAGCCCGCACGGCTTTTTCAGCAAATTTTTTCTTGATAATGCAGGAGATGCTTATCTCGGAAGTGGAAATCATTTCAATGTTTATCTTCTCTTTTGCCAGCGTCTCGAAACACTTCGCGGCAACACCGGGGTGCGTCTTCATTCCCACTCCCACGATGGAAACCCTGGCGATACCTGAATCCTCCAGGACATCTTGCGCGCCTATTGCGCATGCAGTCTTCTTAGTAATTCTCATTGCCTTAAAGCTGTCGGTTTTAGAAACCGTAAATGAGATATCCGTCTGTTTTGTGTGCGAGACGTTCTGCACAATCATATCCACGTTTATTCCGCCGTCAGAAAACTGATTGAAAATCCTGGCAGCTATGCCCGGCCTGTCAGGGACGTTGCATATGGTTATCTTTGACTCGTTCTTATTCAGGGTTACTCCCGTAACCAACGCATCTTCCATATCCTTTACCTCCTTGATAATCATTGTCCCTGGATTATCAGAGAACGACGACCGCACGTGTATGGGAACGTCAAACTTCTTGGCTACCTCAATGGAGCGCGCCTGCACCACCTGCGCGCCAAGCGAGGCCATCTCCAGCATTTCATCATAGGTAATTTCCTTTATTCTGCGCGCCTGCGGCTCTATGCGCGGGTCGGCAGTAAAGACCCCATCTACGTCGGTATAAATCTCGCACTCATCTGCCTCCAAGGTTTTGGCTAAGGCAACCGCGGTCAGGTCTGAGCCGCCCCGGCCTAATGTCGTAATATCCTGTTGGGGGGTGATGCCCTGGAAACCGGCAACAATTACAATCTTGCCCTTTTTTAATTCCTGCTGCAGCTTGCCTACCTCTATTTTTACGATGCGCGCCCTGGTATGCGCGGTATCGGTAACAATGCCCACCTGATAACCGGTGAGGGATATTGCCTGATAACCCAACTCAAGAATTGCCATTGCCAGAAGCGCAACCGATATCTGCTCCCCCGTTGAAAGCAGCATATCCATTTCCCGCTCCGGAGGTTCTTTTGATATGCGCAAGGCAAGTTCAATGAGTTCATCCGTAGTATCGCCTAAGGCCGAAACCACCGCCACTAAATCATAACCTTTTTTCCTGTAGCTTACCACCCGCCTGGCAACATTTTTTATCCTTTCAATATTCGCCACTGACGAACCGCCGTATTTTTGCACAATCAATTTTTTCATTATCCCTGCCCAACCCTTCTTCTCTGCATCATCTTGAACGCTTCTACTAACAAATAAAAGGCCAGCACTAATAAAATAAACGAAATGCTTAACAATAAATACTCCCTGTGATTAAGATATGTTTTAACTTGAATTACTAATGCCGCTACGGTTGTGGCAAACATAAATATCGCAGGAAGTATGGTAAATTTAATGCTCTTCTTATGCGCCAACAGCCAGCAACTGATAACCAATAAGGACAATGCCGCCACTAATTGATTTGATGCCCCGAATATGGGCCAGATTTTCTGCCAGGCGCCGCTTAAGGCCAATGAACCGCTTAAACTCACCACAATAACCGTAGCTATGTAACGATTCTTAATTCCA
The DNA here is from genome assembly GCA_001805575.1 of Omnitrophica WOR_2 bacterium RIFCSPHIGHO2_02_FULL_45_21. Taxonomy (GTDB): domain Bacteria; phylum Omnitrophota; class Gorgyraeia; order Gygaellales; family UBA12090; genus 2-02-FULL-45-21. Next base: position 12,238 of record MHGN01000056.1, read on the forward strand.
AAAAGCTCCTCAGTCATATAGCGGCTGATGCGCGTTGCGCTATCTAAGGTGGTTAAAATAAAAGCGTTCAATATGGTTACCGCGATAAAACCGCCGTAACTGCCTAATATGCTTTTGGTGAGCTGGCCATAACCCTGGGCAAAAGAATTTATCGGCCCTATTTCTTTGAGCAGGGTTGGTAAATTTCTACCTTTTAAACCTGCGGCAATTGTCAGGACCGCCAGCACTCCCACAAACCCCTCGGCAATCATCCCGCCATATCCGATGCGCCTGCTGAAACGTTCATCGGCTAACTGCTTGGAGGTTGTGCCTGAGGCAATCAAAGAGTGAAATCCAGAGATAGCGCCGCAGGCAATGGTAACGCACAAAAACGGCCAGAGGCCTCCTGCTGCTGAATTCCACTTGACATAAGCCGGTTGCGTAATCCGGGGATTAGAGAGCGCCAGTCCGCTGTAACCAAAGGCTACGCCGGCAAATAATAAAAAACTGGATAAATAGTCCCTGGGCTGTAAAAGTATATGCACCGGCATAACCGAGGCAATAAAGCAGTAGACTAACAAAACTACTATCCAGATAGTAAGCCCGCCCTGAGCAATACTTATTGGTAACTTATTCCCCCATAAAATCAGGCAGGTCAATAAAGCCAATCCTAAAATTGTAGTAAGCGCATTATGCGCCTTAATGTTATAGAGCAAAAACCCTATGAGCATTGCCAGCGGGATTAATCCCAGCGATGGTAAAACAATCCTTGGTTCCTTAACGAATGTATCCGCGCAAAGATAGGCAAAAACCGCAATGACCAGAATCAAAGCTAACCAGACAAATATTGAAAAAATGAGCTTTGCCTTATAGGATATGGCTTCTTTGGCTATATCGGCAATGGAACCGCCTTCCTGGCGCAGCGAGCAGATCAAAGAGCCAAAATCGTGCACGCCGCCGATAAATATGGTGCCAAAAATAATCCATAATAAAGCCGGCAGCCACCCCCAGGCTATTGCTGCAATAACCGGACCGATGATAGGCCCGGCCCCGGCTATTGAAGAAAAGTGATGGCCAAACAAAACTAACCAATTCCTCGCCGGGACATAGTCAATGCCGTCAAACTTAGAAAAGGCCGGAGTTTTTCTTTGCGGGTCAACCTGCCAGAGTAGCTCTAATCTGCGGGCGTAAAACTTATAGCCCCAGAAGAATAAAACGAAGGTTATAAAGATAATAGTGAGTGAACTCATTATTGAATTGTGTCAAGGTGTCAAGGTGTCGAAGATGTGATTCGTAAAATTTTCTCTGACACTTCTATATCTCTTTTTCCCTGATCAGCCTATCCATCAGCAGATGGGCATTCTCCAGAAAAATTCCGCTTTTTTTTGCCTGCTGCTCATTAAAGCCTTCTGCGCCGGCGGCTTGAATACCCCGGCCATAGAGAGCAAAACAAACGCTATCAGCAGTATGGGTGCGCAAAGACAAGGGTGTGGCATGGTCAGGCATTAAAAGGATTCTAAAATCCTGTTTTTCTTTTAAGGCCTCCAGAATAGTTCCTACAACCAACTGGTCAAATCGTTCAATTGCCAGGAGCTTCTGCTGGAGGTCTCCGTTATGGGATGCCTCATCAGGCGCTTCCACATGCACATAGGCCAAATCTTTATTCTTTAACGAGTCTACGGCGGACTCGGCCTTACCTTTATAATTTGTATCGTAATATCCGGTTGCCCCCTGCACGTTAATTACTTCTAAACCGGCAAGGCGGCCTATACCTTTTATTAAATCAACGGCGGAAATCACCGAACCGGTAATTCCGTATTTCTCTTTAAAGCTCGGGAGGTTCGGCTTTTTGCCCTGGCCCCAGAGCCAGATCATATTCGCCGGGTTTTCTTTTAAGTCAAGCCTGATCTGATTGATCTCATGCCCGGACAAAAGCTTGGTTGCCTGCTGCATAAGCGAAATCAGAAACTGGGCGTCCATACCGCCAGGCAGACATTTTTTGAATTCTCTGCCGGTGATATCGTGCGGCGGGATGCATCGCGCCTTTAAGGCCTTGTTTTTAATTACCGCTAAATGCCGGTAGCTTACCCCGGGATAAAAGCGCACCTCGGATGAGCCCAACTTTTCATCCAGAAATTTTATTAACACCCCGGCTTCTTTAGTTGAGATATGCCCGGCACTGTAATCAATAAGCTTATCGTCCGAAACAGTTATCAGGTTACAGCGGAAAGCCACATCCTCCGGCTCTAAGTTAACGCCCAAATTCACTGCCTCAAGCGGCCCTCTGCCGGAGTAATATACCTTAGGGTCATAGCCAAAAATGGCTAAATTAGCCACATCGGAAGCAGGAGACATCCTATCGGGAATGGTCCTGGCTAAACCGAGCTTACCGTTGCAAGCCAAGAAGTCCATATTTGGGGTCCGCGCTGCCTCAAGCGGGGTTTTATTGCCAAGTTCAGCAATAGGATAATCGCACATCCCGTCGCCGACCAATATGACGTATTTCATTTGCTCAAAATGATGATTTTGCGCATCAAAACTGGACCTCAGGAACTGACCCTGCTTTTTCTTTAGCCTTAAAATATTCTGAGAATTGCCTGAAGGCAAACCTTTTCGCAATTAGGTTAGAAGGAAAGCTCTTCAGAAACACGTTATAACCGCGTACTGCCTCATTATAGCGCATCCTCTCTACGGAAATCCTGTTTTCTGTCCCGGCTAATTCATCCTGCAGCTTTAAAAATGTGCTGTCCGCTTTTAATGTGGGATAGTTCTCTACCACTAACAATAACCTGGAAATCGCTGAATCCATAGAAGAGGCAGCTTTAATTTTATCATCCTGAGTTGCGGCATCAGCCCAGGCAGAGCGCGCCTTGGTTATTTCCATAAATACTGTTTTCTCATGGAGAGCATAACCTTTTACTGTATTCACCAGATTAGGGATTAAATCAGCCCTTCTTTGTAACACGTTTTCCACTTGCGCCCAGGAAGCTTTCACATTTTCACTGCTTGAGACTAAGTTATTATAAATACCAATACCTGAAATGATGAATGTTGCCAGTACTGCCACTGCGGCTAATAATACCTTTTTCATCTTAAGTCCTCCTTAAAACCTCCCACCAGCTCCGCCACCGCCGCCGCCTCCTCCTCCGAAGCCGCCACTGCCTCCGCCGCTAAAACCTCCGCCGCCGGGACCTCCGCTGCTAAAACCTCCCCAGCGGCTATTTCTGTAATTTCCACTTGGCAGCACGTATAACCCAAAAATAATAAACCAGCAAAAACTTTTACGCTTGGAAAGAGGAATTCCCTTCCAGATGGAATAACGTATAAGCATAGCCCCAATATAGCCAAGAACCGGGAATATGCCAAACCAAAAGCGCGAAAAAGCAAAAGCAAATGCTAAGGTAAAAGGCAAGCCGATAAAGATCGGCCACGGGATATTCCAAATCAGAAAAAAAACCAGAGAAAAAACCGGAAGAATAAACTTCACGGGAATAGAAGTATCATCAAAACCTTTAGGCCTTGCCGTTTTTAAGTTGGACATTTCTACATGGGAATTCTCTGCGATTATCCTTGAAATTTCCAGCACCCCGTAATAAAGACCTTCTCCGTATTTACCCTGCCTTAAAGAAGGAATCATGTATTTACGGCCGATTTCACCGCAGAGCCCGTCAGGCAGGATACCCTCAACACCGTATCCGACTTCAATACGCCAGCGCCTCTCGCTGATTGCAACCAGCACTAAAACGCCGTTATCTTTCCCTTTTTTCCCGGGTTTCCAATTATCAAAGAGCAGCCTGGCAAATTCCTCTTCGCTATAAGGAGCGATTGACTTGATGGTAACAACAGCGATTTCCGCAGAAGTTTTTTCTTCTAATTCCTGGATTAACGCGTTCAATTTCTGATGGTAATCCTGCGTAATAACGTTTGCAAAATCATTAACCCGGCCGGAAGGCTGCGGTATTTCCTCAGCCGCAAAACCGCAGGCGGCATAAAGAAACAGGGCTAATAAACAAAACAACCGTCTTTTACGCATAAAGGCATTCAACCCTTGCGATTATCCCCGCCCTAAAAGAGCGGGGCTTGTTGAAAGGATTGCTCTCAGGGCGCCCAAATGAGTTAAATCTTATCAACGATACTTACAATTTTTTCTAAATCAGCGCTAAAAGCGCAAAATAAGGAATCTATTTCTTTATAAGTTAATTTTAAGCTGCCCTGTCTTGCCGTGAGTATCTTATAAAAGTTAGAGGCATCTATATCAAATTCGCGCGAGGCCTCTCTTAATACCTCTTCTTTTAAATAAGGCGGCTTTCTTCCTTTTAAACGGATTAAATTTCTCAAAATATGCATTAGAGAAATAAATGACTTAAATAGCGCGTTTCTCAAAATAACCTTATCTGCGCTCCTTAAGTAAATACTTTTTATATTGATCAGCTTGGCTTTTAATTCCTGCTCACATTGAAACCTGAGGTTCTTTAAATCAACTTCAAGCCCGGCGAGAATATCTTTACCGGATAAAACAAGATAATTTTCCTTAATATCTAAGAATTCTATGGGAAAAACGTCCGCTGAGCTCCTGAGATAATCTTCTGTAAAAAACAGAGGATTGATTATTTGAAATTTACGTTTGGGGAGTATTTTGGAAATTTTGTTTAAAGAATCCAGGCTTGTATCATCTAATACAATTAACAAATTTATGTTGGAAAGCTTTCTTGAGAATTCTCCGCTGGCAGCGCTTCCGTAAAGTATTACAGAAATCAGGCCTTTTCCATATATGTTTTTAAGATTTCCCGTAAGGTCACTAATGACGCCTTTCAATCTTTCCGGCAGCTTAAATTCAGTCATAAATTATCCTCCAAGATATCCGATAATTTCCGGATTAGCCTGCTCTTTGTAGAAAATGGCCCGAGCATAATCTTTTTTCCTAAAATAAAGGCCTTATATCTTTTCCCATTAACCGTATTAGCGACAGCTAAATCAAGTTTAGCGCGCTCGATCAGCTTATTTGTTTCGTTTATGAGAATGCCTTTTTTTACCTCAGGCGCAAATTTGAACCCAACTAAAAAAACATACCTGTCTATTTTTTTTATCAGGTCTATAATCTTTGGCGTCGGCACAAGGCCTAGCCTCCAAACGGATTCGCCTGACTTAATCTTACTGCCATATTTTTTAGCAGGCCTGTAATCAGAAACAGCCGCCGAGTGTATTAGCGCGTCATAGCGCTTGGCGCCAAGCTCTCTTTTAATTATTTTAAGCAGCTGGTCAAAGAACCGAAAACGTATTGTCTTTATTTTAACCTTTAAGCCGCGGCAGTCCGCCGGGCCTAATAGCAACGTAACAGAGGCTCCAAGGCTTTGCAATCTTTCTGCAAGTAAAATTCCGGTCTCACCCGTTGCGGTATTGCTTACCACTCTTACGCTGTCAATTGGGACCCAGGTCGGACCGGCAGTAATTAAAATCCTTTTATTCTTTAAACCCACTCTAGTGCTCCGTCAAATTAATTCTTATGGGTAAGCGGAATTTGACTCCGCACTTCCGCTAGGGGGGCAAGCCCCC
>MHGN01000057.1:0-529 GCA_001805575.1 Omnitrophica WOR_2 bacterium RIFCSPHIGHO2_02_FULL_45_21
AACAAAAAATCGCCGCGTCAAACCAGGAGGTAGTTGATGAGATTGCCTCTAATCCTTTATTTTCTAAAGACGGCAAATTCAATCAGGATGCCTACGGCAAGATAATCCGTTATTTCCTGGGCAGCCAACCCCGCGAATTTGAAGAACAAACCCGCAATAACCTTATTATCCGCAAACTCTATGTCCAGGCCACCAAAGATGTTGCCTTAACCGACCCGGAAGTCTTAGAAGCTTACAAAAAAGACAATGAGACCTTAAGCGTCCATTATATCCAGGCTAACTCTAAAAACTTTCTCTCTGCTATAAAAATAAGCGAAGATGAACTTAATGGCTATTATCAGAAAAACTCAAATCAGTTTAAACGCCCTCCCACGGTAAAAATAGAATATATAGGAATAGACTACCCACCGGACTCCAAAGAGGCCCAAAGAATAGGCATATCCGAGCAGATGAATAACCTCCATTCTAAAATCAAGAAAACAAATGAACTGAAAAGCCTTGCCGCGGATAATAAAATCACCCATAATGA
>MHGN01000057.1:554-5139 GCA_001805575.1 Omnitrophica WOR_2 bacterium RIFCSPHIGHO2_02_FULL_45_21
AATCACCCATAATGAAAGCGGCTTCTTCGCTTCCGATGAGCCCTTAGAGGGCATTGAGTCTGAAGAATTTTATAAGTATGCTTTTAGCCTGGGCGCCGGTCAAGTCAGCCCGGTAATCAAAACCTTAAAAGGCGTATATATCCTTAAGGTGATCCAAAAGAAGGACCCATATATCCCGGAATTAGCCGAGGCAAGGCCCAAAGCCGAGGAGGCGCTGAAATTAATCAAGGCCAAAGAAGAGGCCAGGAAGAAAACCGAAGATTACAGAAGTAAGATTGACGGCTACCTCAAGAATGACCCGGCCATAAACTTAAAAAAAACCGCGGAGCTCCTGGGGGCAGAGCTAAAAACTACTCCCGCTTTTAAACGCGACCAGGCAATCCCTGAGGCGGATATAGACATAAGCGTCTTAAATTCAGCCTTTACCCTTAAACCGGGTGAGATAAGCCCGATTTTAGAAGGCACCAAGAGTATTTTTATTGTCGAGCAGGATAAATTCACCGGAATTGACCAGGAAAAATTCAAACAGGATAAAACAGCCTACTCCGATAGCCTTTTAGAAAGGAAGAAACAAAATACCTTTAACTCCCTGCAGAGCGAACTAATCACTAAGGCCAACCTCAAACAATACATCTCTTCATCCTCTCCCTCCGCGGAAATAATCGACCAATAAAACAAGGGCCCATCAAAACCTCGATGGGCCAGAAATGGCTTTACTCTTTTCTTTTGAAAGACTAATTAGCCGCCGCTTCTCTAACGGTAATTAACTAAGGGATATTTTCTCTCCGGACCCCAGGACAAACTTTCCGGTGTCCACTATCACCAGGGACTCACGCAGCTGCGGGCTGATTTCTAAGTTCTCCTCCTCGGCCAGGCGGTAGATCTCGGCAAGACAGACTAAGAGATCATCCTGCTTTTCCTCGATCTTGCCTTTCTGGAAGCAGGCGGCTAAGTATTCCTTGACCCTCTCTCCCGCAGGCACCATCCCGGCCTTGACCATATTACACAGGGCCTCTAATTCCTGGTCTAAGTCAATCCGCTGCAGAGCGCTTAAGCTTAGGGTTGGCAGGCCAAAGCGCAAGTCCTTAAAACTCCCCATCGGCTGGACAAGGTAGTTCATCGCCCGGAAGTCAATACCGCCGGCATTTTTAGGAGCGGGCTTAGAAATTGTCTCCATTGAGGAAGAAACCATAATCTCCGCTATCTTTTCATCAACTATTTCCGGCAGGCTCTCATTTCCTTTATGATTTTGAATAACGTAGCCTATAATTTCTCCTGTCTCTTGCATATTAGGGTTACGGTCAATCTTTTCCCGGAATCTTTCCACGATATATTTTACATATTTCTCACTCGCAGCACCCGTTTGCCCTACGATTCTCTTTACTACAGCCTCCGCATCAATTTCTAGACTTTCCCAAGCTTCCTGGAACCGTCTTAATTCTGAAACACTGCCACTTAATGTTATAGATCGCCCTCCCAACCATACCTCATATCCTTTCGGAAGAATATCAAACAAGGACTTCTCGCTGGAGGTGCCTTTTTTGTAAAGAATTCCCACAATCTTATCTATATCTTTTCCTTCTATTCTTGCATCCCTAGTGTTAAAAGTATTTAAATACATTAAAATACTGCTAATATCTTTACGAATATTCGGAAAAGCGTCATTATTAACATCTATGCTATTCAGGGCGGAAAGTATTGTTTTAATATCCTCCACCACTACCCACATATTCTGTTCAAAATTCTTTCTTACCTTCTCGCTTTCTTCAGAAGAGAAAAATTCCGCAGGCTCTGCCTCCATCAGCGCTGAGCCGGATCCTCTCATGTTCCTCTGAAGCGCAATTAATGACTTTTGAGCCTCTTCAATCGCTTTTGCTATTCCTGAGTCTGCCTTCCCTTGGTCAATATTAATCGCTCCGGCACCTTCAACCTGTTTTAAGAATTGGGTCTTAATTTCTTCAGGCGCGCCATTCTGGGAAAGCAATTTATTAGCCAATTCGCCAATCAGGGACAAACTTTTTTCTCTATTAGCTTCTACATTAGACTTCGCGGCCATGAATAAAATTACCCCTAACGCCTCACTTGCCAAATACGGCTTAGGCGATTCAATCCCTTTCTTGATTAAAGAGGCTATTTCCTCTATATGATTACTCGTTAAAAATGTCCTGGCGGGACCTTCATAATGAATAGTTCCCTCGCGGCCGGCGGGCATAGGCACATTCGTTCGTCCTTCAAGCCCAATGATAAGTTTAATAATTTTAGCGGCCTCTTGAGCCACGGGTGCTTCTTTTAAATAAGATATAACTTTATCTATCATTCCTGCTATGCTAGTATCACCCATTAAGATTTCATATCTATGCGACTCAACCCATTCCTTGATTATTTCAAGATTTCTTTTGGGATTATAAGAACTTCTTGATAAATTCTTTAACAAATAGTCTAAATCACTACTTCCGGATGAACCGCCTTTTTCTTTAAGAATATCAGAGCCGTTAGATCCTAACGGTTGCTTTAATAAATTATTGTTAGCATTATCTTTTGACTTCATCATTAGTGGCGCAGAAGAACCATTTTATTTTCTTTGTGCCGGCCTATTACCGTCTTTGGAATCTATTGAATGATATTTGGTGCGACCATTTATAATTTGATAACCTGCAGAGAAAAAAACGGTATGTTTTTGGTCTTTACCATTATTGTTGTATCTATTCATAGTCATTGCGCTACTACTCATGTTCATACCCCCGCTGACATAGCTCCTGATCATTTGTCCGGCGGGAGTATAGATGTCTTCTTTGAGGTTGTATTCGCCCTTTTCAAAGGACTTCTTGTATTCGTTGAAGTAGTGGGTTTTGTTCCAGGCCTGCTTAGAGGTGAGGTTGTTGAGGTTGTGGCTGTCGATTAACTGGGCGTATTGGCCGGGTTTTCCTGTAAAAGTGTCCTTAAACCAACGGGCCATTACCAAGGAAAAGAAAACCTGTCTTAGGGCGGCGTATCTTTTAGAGGTGTTTACCTCTTTGGTCAGTTTGGGGATAATCAGCTCTCTGATCAGTTGTGAGGAATATTCGTTTAACTCCTTCATCCGAGGGTCGGTAAAGTTATAGGCCACGGAGTTTTTCAAGTGGTCCTGCTCTAGCAGGACCTTCATATTGGCCTTAAAGATGTAGGCGGAATCCTCTCCTTGCCTTAGGATTATCTCTCCCGGGACTATCCAGGGACGGGTAATGGTGGGGATGGTGATATTCTCGGTGCCGAAGAGTTCTCCGGCTTTCTTATAAAGCTTATCCCAGTATTGTCTGCCTTCTGTGGTTTGGGGTGAGGTGAATTGAGCAGTGTCCTTCTTTAACTGCAAGTCTGACTCCAGCATTATCTTACCCATATCAGTCTTCTCTAATTCCGGGTCAATCATCTGGTCTTGGGCATCCGGACGCAGGTTTACCCAAAACCTATCATTGGGCAAGCTCAAGCCAATCTGGAAATACTCCATCAGGACCTTGGTTTTTTCCTGGAGTTCGGCTTCTTTGATATCCTGATTATCTCCCTTATCTAAGAGTAACTGGAAATTATCCGCCTCTATATCATAGGAGAAGTAGCGCATATGCAAAGGACGGAACCTATCTGCCGCGACAGCTGGCATTGAGCCTAAGTATTGGGCCATATTCAGCTGGGCCACTCCTTGAGCGAATACGGGCTGGGTGGTGATAAAAGTAAAAGACAAAAAAATAGAAATCAGTTTTTTAAACATTTTATATCCCCCTACTTGAACTTTATTGGGTTTATCTTTTGGGTTGGCCATCTTTTGCCTAAAGTATACTACAGAATCAGGCTCTTTCAAGGGCAAAGCGGGGTTTTTGAGAAAGCGCTTTCCTGGAGAGGGATTGTCGTCGGGAAACGGAAAAAGGTAAAAAAAAGAAAATAAGCGCGAAACGGGGATTGCCGGGGGATAAAAAGGGATACTTCTTTAAAAGGCTTATTCCACCTTAATACAGCTTACCGGACAACTCTCGGCTACTTCTTTGAGGTTGTGATTTGCCGCGCAGTTAGAACCGAGCACATGGGCCAGGCCGTCGCCCTGGACCTGAAAGACCTCCGGACAGCCCTGTTCGCATAAACCGCACCCCACACAAGTTGAAGCATCAACACTTACCTTCATTTATCGTTCCTCCATCGTTATTTTGTAGGGACAGAACAATGTTCTGTCCCTACAGGATTCATTTTACCTGCGGCGCGCTGACGACAGTCTCCGCCTTCAGGCCGTATCTCTCAATATTTTTATCCGCCACCGCCTGTATCTGTTTAACTAACTCAGGCGAATTGATAATATGTTTAAACCTTCCCTGACATTTTAAATATTCCTCAACCGGCTTAATCTTGGCTAATTTACGCGCGGTGGTCAGTTTTCCGTTTTCATATTCTATCAAAGGATAAAGTCCTGTCTCCACCGCGAGCTTGGCGATATCATAAGTGAGTTGAGACTCATGCCTCCAGCCCAGAGGACAGGGAACGTGAATCTGCAGATATTTCGGGCCCTTGATGGATATGGCCTTTTTAACCTTATTCTCTATATCTCTTAAGTAGCCTACCGAAG
>MHGN01000058.1:0-16968 GCA_001805575.1 Omnitrophica WOR_2 bacterium RIFCSPHIGHO2_02_FULL_45_21
GGCCTACCGGTTCAGGTAAAACCACAACCCTCTACGCTTCTCTAAATACCATCAATTCCAAGGAGAAAAACATCATCACCATTGAGGATCCGGTAGAATACCACCTTGGCGGCATAAGGCAGATTCAGCTTGACCCTAAAGCCAACGTGACCTTTGCCAACAGCTTACGCTCTATTTTAAGACAGGACCCGGATATCATAATGGTGGGTGAGATAAGAGACAGGGAGACCGCGGAGATTGCCATACAGGCGGCTTTGACCGGGCACTTAGTTTTTTCCACTCTGCATACCAATGACGCCGCGGGCGCGGTAACCCGGCTGATTGATATGGGCATTGAGCCATTTTTGATTTCCTCTTCGCTGGCAGGGGTTTTGGCAGAGCGGCTGATAAGGACCATCTGCAAGGACTGCAAAGAAGAATACGCGCCAACTAATGAGGTTTTAAAGGATATTGGAATAGCGCAAAGCGCGCCCCAGATAAAATTCTACCGCGGTAAGGGTTGCCCCAAATGCCTAGAGACCGGCTATAAAGGCAGAATCGGCATTTTTGAACTTATGCTTATTGACGATAAAGCCCGCGGCCTTATTACCAGCAAAGCTCCCAGGGAAGAGCTCAAAAAGCAGCTTCAGTGCTCAGGTATGTTGAGCTTAAGGGACGACGGCCTGCAAAAAGCTAAGCAAGGAATTACTACTGTTGAAGAAATCCTGCGCCTGACCCAGGAAGAATAAATATGGCCGCGTATATTTATAGAGCAAGGGATGAAAAGGGCAAGCTCATAAAAGGGGCAATGGAGGCATTGAGTCCGGATGAGCTTACTGCCAAACTGCATAAGATGGGCTACCTGGCAACCAGCGTTAGCGAGCTTAAGCCGGGAATGAGAATCAAGGGTTTAACTGAAAGATGGCGCCCGGTAAAACAGCAGGATTTGCTGGTTTTTAATTTCCAGCTGGCTAATCTGATTGAAGCGGGGGTGCCGATACTTTCCGCGCTCAAATCAATTGAGGCGCAGATAGAAAATAAAAAGTTAAAGGATATTATCGGGGATATAGAGAGGAATATTGAAGCGGGAAGCTCTTTATCCGGCAGTTTGAATTATTACCCGGGTATTTTTAGCAAGCTTTTTTCCGGTATGGTCAAATCCGGCGAGGAATCAGGCAGGTTGGATAGGGTCTTAAGAAGATACGCCATCTTTTCTGAAAGCCAGATGGAACTCGCGGAAAAGATAAAAGGGGCGTTGTTTTATCCTGCCATTTTATTTATCGCTTCAATTTTAGTAATCCTCTTCATCATTACCTATATTATCCCCCAGTTTGTAGATTTATTCACTAAGGCCGGCATCAGGCTTCCCCTTGCTACGCAGATACTCTATACTGTCGGCTTGAGCATCAAAAATTATTGGTATGCCATAATCGCCGCACTGGCAGTTTTACTCTGGGGGGTAAAGAGGTATTGGCAGACCCAGAAAGGTAAATACCAATCTGACCGCTTGTTGCTTAAGATTCCGTTTTTTGCTATACTGGCGCGTAGAATTTATATCTCAAGGTTCACCCGGACATTGTCAACCTTGTTGTCCGCGGGAGTCCCGGTTTTGCATTCTTTAGACATTACCAAAGAAGTGATTGGCAATGCGTTAATTGCCGATGAGATTGCCAGGGTGAGGCAGTCAGTAGAGAGGGGTGAGAAGTTAGCAGATTCACTGAAAGTAAGCGGCGAATTCCCGCCTGATACGGTGCAGATGGTTGCCGTGGGCGAAGAAGGCGGGAATTTAGACGAGATGTTGAATAAAATAGCGGATTTCTACGATATGGCTGTGGGTTATGCGGTCAAGAGATTGACTGTAATTATTGAGCCGTTATTTCTGGCGATTATGGCAGCGATAATCGGCCTGATTATGGCTTCCATATTAATACCAATTTTTGATATGGTAAAAATTTTGAGGCATTAAGGAGGGAGGCTATAATGATATTGCGCACCACGAACCACGATTTGCGAACCCCCAAGCACGGCTTTACCCTGATTGAGCTTTTGATTGTCATTGCGATAATCTCAATCTTGGTGGGCATTACCCTGCCGCGTTTTAGAGGGATGCAGGAGGAGGGGAATATTGCTGAATCAAAAGCTGAATTAAGGACTTTACAGACTGCGGTGGAGAGTTATTATATTCACAATAACTCTACCTATCCTTCTGACTTGAGCAGTTTAACCTCCGCAACCCCTAATATCGTCAGCTCAGTTCCTCCTGACCCCTTTGCCGCCGTAAACACCACATACGGATATGTGCGGGGCGGAACCAACAATAAGTATTATGTGATTTATTCTATCGGAGCCGCGGGTACCGGCAGTGCCACAATAACCTCGGATGCGGTAGTGGAAACCAACGGCACCAGCTGTATCTATGCCTCCAATGCCGGACAGGACACTCAGCCGTAAACTGCGATTCGTGATGGATATGCGTATCCCGGGCAAGGGTTTTACCCTCTTAGAATTTATGCTTGCCTTAATCATTTTTAGCTCTGGGGTTATAGCGATAGTTCAGGCCTTTAATTCCGGTTTTTTATCCTCTGAAGACGTATCAAATGTAGATTTGGCTTTAAATATTGCCCAGGCGAAAATGGAAGAGATAAAAAATACCAGTTTTTCCAGCTTAGCAGACAGCGGCCCGGCTGCCGATACAAATTTTTCAAATTTTAATCTAACTGTTAACGTTGCTGAAGGTCAGAACCCTATGCGCGTAGATGTAACCGTCAACTGGAACGTCAAGGGCGGGCAGGCTAACGTTGCCTTAACCAGCCTGGTGACAAATTATTAAAGGGTAAATCAATGCGGGATGGGTTTACTCCGTTCGAAACTACGGGGCAATCGATAAATAGAAAGAGGTTTCGGACGGGGTTTACGTTGATAGAACTGGTGATGGTAATTGGTTTGCTGGTTATTTTGATACTGGCTACCGCCTTTGTTTTCCGTGCGGTATTGCTCAGTTGGTCAAGTCAGGAGACAAGAGCGGGAATTGGGATTAACCTTGATAGAGGATTAGAAGAGATTACGCGGGACCTGCGCGAAGCTGAGCAGGCAGCCTCGGTAAGTGATGAGATACGATTTAGGCAAGGCCAGAGCAATTATTATATCTATTACTTCTATAGTGCGAACGATTCTTATCCGCTAAGTTTCTCCCAGAGCGCGTATCAGCTAAAGAAAGAGCCGCTTTCCGGAGGCATAAATGGGACCTTTAGTTATGGCTCTGGCCAAACTATAGTAAGCGATCTGCTTGCGCCGCCGACATCTGACCTTTCGCTAAGCGGTAATTTAATCACTTTAGACATAAGCATAAAAAGGGGCGCTGAAAGAATAAGGTCAAGGACGCAAGTGAAGCCAAGAAATCTATGAGTGGTTCGACTACGCTCACCACGAGAAGGCGGTCGGGGACAGCGCTCATCTTAACGTTTATAATGTTAGTATCACTTACGGCTATAACAATAGCTTTTTTATATATGACTTCTGTGCGGGTAAAAGTTATGGGCTATGATACAGCAAGTTCCCAGGCGCTCTGGCTTGCGGAGGCAGGGCTGCAAAAGGCCATTTGGAATTTGATGACACCCGTTGGCAGCGGAGGCCAGGGGGAGAGTTGGGATACTACGGGAACAACCGAAAGCCTTGGCAATGGGAACTATACTATGGTGGTTGAAAGATGGGATTTTGCCATGGAGGATAATGGCGCTTCCGCATCCGCTACTTCTCAAACGGGCGGTAACGGCCCAGCCAAAGCTATTGACGGAAAAGACGGGACTTTCTGGCAAGGCGATACTCCCTTTCTGGCTGTTCCCCAGGAAATCACTATAGCCTTTCCCTATACGATAACTATCAATAAAGTCCGCTTTCTCTCATCTGTATCTGCGCGCAGGCCGAAGGATTATTCCTGGCAGGTTTCCAGCGACGGAACTACCTATACAACGGTGGTAAACGTTACTAATAATAACTCACTTGATGTAACTGATACCTTTACCGCTGTATCCAACGTTAATTATCTCAAGCTCAGTATTACGGCAAACGGCGGCGGCTCCGGAGTCAGGGTTGCAACATTAGAAGCCATTGGGAGTAAAGTCACATCTACCGGCTCAGTGAGTTCATTAAGCCGCAAGATAGAACAGGCAGTTGTCGCTGACGATGCAACCGTAACCGCTTACAACCAAAAGGACTGGAACGAAATTGTTCCAGCTAATTAAACATAATAAAACAATGCGTGCTTTTTTCTCAAGGTTTTTAAAGAAAAAATATGTTATCGGGCTGGATATCGGCACTGCTTCCATAAAATTAGCCCAGTTTAGCAAACAGGATGACGGCCTGTCTTTAATCAAGGTAAAATTCATAGAAATTACCAAAGCTCAAGATGCGCTTCTTAGCTTAAAGGAAATCTGCCGCGAGGTTGATCTTAAGGGTTCAGAGGTTATCGCTCTGGTTAATTCGAGAGAGGCGATGGTAAAAAGAATCGTGGTGCCGCGTATGCCAGATTCAGAACTGAAAGAAGCGCTTTGCTTAGAAGCAAAAAATTATTTTCCGGTTTCAATCGCTGATTCCGCGCTGGATTTTGAAATCACCGGCGATGTCCTGGAAAAGGGAATAAAAAAGACCGAGCTTCTGGCGGCAGTTTGTCCGAATGCGCTAATAAGAGAGCATTTGCATTTGCTTTCTCAGGCAGGAATAAAACCGGCGGGGATTATTCATCCAGGCCTGGCCCTGTATGCTTTATTACGGCTCAAGAAATTAAAAGATGGCAGGAATATCGCCGCGCTGGCCATCGGGAAAACCTTTTCTGAATTAATTATTATAAAGGATGAGAGATTAGCGCTTAACCGTAAGCTTCCTGTTTCCGGGGACGATTTTACCAAGGCCGCAATGAGCCCATTATCATCTCTCTCCGGTAAAATCCAGCTTACCTACGAGGAAGCGGAAAAAATAAAAAGGGACTACGGAATTCCCGAGCAGCTCGGCGCGCAGTTATTAGAAAACAAAATCAGTACGGCGCAGCTTTTTTCCTTATTCAGGCCGGTGGCGGAAAAATTAGCTCAGGAGATCGAACGTTCCTTTGACTATCATCGCCAGGAGAACCAGGGAGAACGGGTGGATAAATTGATTCTCTTTGGCGCAGGCGCCCAGCTTAAAGGGCTGGCTCGGTTTTTAAGCGGGGAATTAGGGCTTGAGGTTGAAATTTACAATGCTTTAGAGGGAGTTAACTTAAGAGAGGGGGCAGTGAACGAAACGGTAGTGATCAGCTCTATAGCTGAGGCAGCTGGCGCAGGGATTACAAATGTCAAAGGAATAAATCTTCTGCCTTTAGAAATGAAACAGGAGGCAAAAAACTTAGCTAAGGGCGCAGCTTTAAAAGCGCTGGTTAGCGCGGGCTTGACCTTAATGATTCTTGTTTTTATCGGGATGCGCATCCGGTTAGACATCCTGAATAAGACGATAAAAAGCGCTGAGTTTGAATTAGAGGCGCTCAAGCGGCAATTCGGCGCTCCTCAGGATTGGGTTTTGATTAATAAAATCCTTATGCATCAGCCGTATTACGAGGATGTGCTTAAAGAGATCAGCAGCTCTATACCTAATGGTATTTGTTTAAAGGAAATGAAGATGGCTAACGGCTCACTTACACTCACGGGCAGCATCCTTTCTTCAGATAAATCCGAGAGCCGGCTTTCTGATTTTATTCATTCTTTAGAAAGCGGCATATTTAAAAACGTGCGCTTTGTCAAAATTGAAGACAGAGAATCCGCTAAAGAATTTGAACTTCAGATGGAAACAGAATGATACCGCTTAAGCTAAATAAAAAGAATTTGCGCATCGTCTTGAGGATTGCCGTTTTCTTATTTCTGCTATTTGGTTTTATTTATTTTCCTCTACTTAAAGAAATTAGAAAAAGTGATTCCTTATGCAAGAGTTTAAAAGAACAGCTAAAAACAGCAGAAAACCTGCGGGATTTCCAGAAAGCCGGCATACACAAAAGGTTTGTCAGCCAAAAGGAGCTTGCTTTAACCCTTGACAAGATAACTGAAGCGGCGAAGAGCCGCTCGCTTAATTTTATCTCCATCAGTCAGCAAGAAATAAAGGCCCTTGATGGCTATAGAGTTTTGCCGGTTGAAATGGAGCTCGATGCTGGCTATAAGCAGTTAGGGCTTTTTTGGGGTGACTTGGAAAATCTTCAGGATGTGCTGGTGACGGTAGAAAATTTTCAAGCGAGCTCTGACGAAAAACTCTTACCTAAGATTTTATGTTCTTTAACTTTGAATATCTATATAACCCAGAATTAGATAAAGGAGAGGAATTTTCATGAAACTTGATGACAAAAATAAAAAGAAGCTCATATTGGGAATTCTGGTTGGACTGTCAATTTTTATTTGGGGCCGTCTGGCGCCGGTAAAAAAGAAGCTCAAAGAGATCAGCCGGCAATTCAAAGCCGCTGCTTCGCAGCATATACCAGGGAGGAAGTCGCCGCGGACAGAAGCTATAGACTGGGGAAGGAATCCTTTTCTAGCTTCGGCCGCTTCAGAATCCAGTATTTCGGGATTACAGCTGGGCGGGATTATTTCTGATGCCAGCGAAAGATACGCCCTGATCAACGATCAGATTGCGCATATAGGCGATCTGATAGGCGCTTATAAGGTGGTGCGGATAAATGAGTTTGCAGTCATCGTAAACGATGGAAACAGAGATATTGAGCTGAAACTGGAGCAGTAAGAATGCTGTTGAAGGAAGCGGTTAATAAAAAAATAGAATACAAAGCTCAGATTCTTGGTTTACTTGTGTCTTCTGTCTTGTGTCTTGTGTCTTGTGTCTTTGTTGGCTGTGCTACTATTGCGCCGCCAAGAGTGGCAGAACTGCCTATTCAAAAATTTTATATCAATAACATCCCCTATTATTCCCTCACAGAAATCTGCCGCCATTTTAAAATTGACTGGGATTATGATTCTTTCGCCAGGCAGATTAGTATGAAGAAGGCAGATAGCGAAGTAAAGCTTCTCATGGACAGCTCAGTGGCGTTGGTTAACGGCTCTCCCTTAGATATTCAGCAGCCGCTGCGTATGCATAACGGCTTAACCGTTGTCCCGGCAAAATTTCGGGAATTAGTAATTGACCGCTTTTATTCTAGGATTATACCGCAGGCCTCAGGCGAATCTGCGCTGGGATATGCGATAAGAAAAGTAATTGTGGATGCAGGCCATGGCGGCCACGACCCGGGGGCAATCGGCAGAACCGGCTTAAGGGAGAAGGATGTAAATCTGGATATTGCCCGTCGGCTGGCGCATCTTTTAGAAGCCAAGGGTATTGACGCAAGCATGACCCGCTCAGTAGATAAGTTTATCAGCCTGGAGGAAAGGGCAGAGATTGCCAATCGCTCCAAAGCGGATTTTTTCATCAGCATCCATTCTAATTCAGCGCGTTCCGCGCGGCTGAATGGTTTTGAGGTTTATTATATAACGGATAAAATAAATGATTATTCCAGGGCGCTGACTACTGCCCAGAATGCTGATTTGCATATTGAACCGGCCTCTTTTTATAACACCTCCCTGAATTTGAAAGCTACGCTCTGGGATATCATTTATACGCAAAGCCGTTTGAGGTCTATTATTATTGCTCAGAGTATCTGTCAGGCCGCCAGCCGGAATATGGGCTTGAGAATTCTCGGAGTCAAAGGAGCGCCTTTTTACGTCTTAAAGGGAACGCGCATCCCTGCGGTTTTGGTTGAAGTAGGTTTTGTTTCTCATCCTTCTGAAGAAAGGTATTTACGCAGCGGCTTTTACCGCCAGCAATTAGCAGAGGCAATAGCCGAGGGAATACTTAATGTCAAAGGCAATCGGAGTTTTTGATTCAGGAGTAGGCGGCCTGACAGTGGTGAGAGAGCTTATCCGCCAATTACCGAATGAGGATATCGTTTATTTCGGCGATACGGCGCGGGTTCCTTACGGCATTAAATCTAAGGATACCATCATTCGTTTTTCAATTGAAAATATCCTCTTTCTGCTTAAGCAGGAGGTGAAACTAATCTGCGTTGCCTGTAATACCGTTTCAAGCATTGCCCTTCCGGTAATCAGCAGCCACTTTCGCGTGCCCATAGTCGGCGTGATTTCTCCGGGGGCGCGCGAGGCGGTCTATGCCACAAAGAATAAACGTATCGGTGTAATCGGGACAAAGGCCACCATAGCCAGCCGCGCCTATGAGAGCGAAATCACAGCCCTTGACGCGAATATCAAGGTTATCTCTTGCGCCTGCGCCTTATTTGTGCCTTTTGTTGAAGAGGGCTGGATTAATGAGCGGGCGGTTTTTGATGTGGCCAAGCGCTATCTTGAGCCATTAAAGAAATCAGGCGTAGATACGATAATTTTAGGCTGCACGCATTATCCATTGCTCAAAGGCGTAATCAAGAAGGTGATGGGAGGCGGAGTTACCTTAATAGATTCGGCTAAGCAGGTGGCCTGCGAGGTGAAGCAGATATTAAGCCGCGACGGATTGTTAGAATCTAATCCCAGGCCGCTTAAGGCCTTTTATGTCTCTGACGGCCCTGCCTGGTTTAGCGGTTTAGCAAAAAGATTCCTCGGGCATTCTATAAAGAACGTTACCAAGGTGAGTTTAACCTAAAAATATCAAATGTATAGATTATCAGTGAAATTGGAATTCAGCGCCGCGCATTATTTGCGCGAATATCAGGGAAAATGCGAATCGCTCCACGGCCATAACTGGAAGGTTGAGGCGGTAATTGCCGCCAAGAAAGCAGGCAAGCAGGGATTAGTGGTAGATTTCCACGTAGTTAAGAAGGCGCTTAAGGAGGTCATGGAAGGCCTTGACCATAAATATCTTAATGAGCTTACCTATTTTAAGAAACATAATCCAACCTCAGAAAATCTTGCCAAATTTATATTTGTCAGGTTAGAGGATAGGCTGCGCCCGTCTCTCCGGCAGGCGGAGATTAAAGGTGGCGCCTTGCGGGAAGTGACTGTTTGGGAGTCGGATAATTGCTCCGCCGCCTATTCTAAGTAAAATGAAAAAGGCGGTAGTCCTTTTGTCGGGCGGCTTAGATTCGGCTACTACGCTTTATTATGCCAGGGATAGGGGGTTGAGATGTTTTTGCCTTATCTTTGATTACGGCCAGCGCCATAGAAAAGAAATTTTACGCGCGAAGGCCATAGCCAAAAGGGCAAGCTGCGAATGGCAAGTGGTAAAAATAGCTTTACCCTGGAAAGGCTCCGCTCTTTTAGATAAGGATGCGCGTATTCCTCAAGCGGCAAATTGGCAAGCTGGCAAACGGGAAAACCTTATTCCTCCAACCTATGTCCCGGCCCGGAACATTATTTTTTTAAGTTTTGCCTTATCCTATGCTGAAGTAATGGGCGCGAGCGCGATATATATCGGCGCGAATGCCATAGACTATAGCGGTTATCCTGATTGCCGGCCAGAATTTTATCAGGCATTTATAAAGGCGGCAGAATTAGGCACAAAGTCAGGGGTTGAAGGCAAGGGCATGAGCATCCTCACTCCTTTGATTCAAAAGACCAAAGCTCAGATTATTCGCTTAGGGGTTAAGTTGGGGGTGCCTTATGAGCTTACCTGGTCCTGTTATAAAGGTGGAAAAAATCCTTGCGCTGAATGCGATAGCTGCGGATTTAGAGAAAAAGGATTCAGGGAAGCCGGGCTTAGCGACCCGCTATCAAGAAAGTTATGAAAGGAAGAATTTCAGAAATATTCTCCAGCATTCAGGGCGAAGGGGTTTACGCCGGCCAAAAGCAGATTTTTGTGCGTTTTTCCGGATGTAATTTAAGCTGCGGCTACTGCGATACCGATTTTAAGACCTTTCAGGAATATAGTGCGTCTGAGCTTTATTCAGAGATTGAATCCCTGGGGAGAGATTTTCACTCTATCTCCTTTACCGGCGGCGAGCCGCTTTTACAAAATGATTTCCTCGCGGAGCTCTTAAGCATCGTTAAGCGAAAGCGATACAAAACCTATTTAGAGACCAATGGAACCTTGCCTAAAAGCTTAGATCAGCTGATTAACAATGTAGATATCGTCGCTATGGATATCAAGCTTCCTTCTTCAGGCGGCCTTGATGATTTTTGGCAGGCGCATCGGGATTTCTTGAGCATTGCGCGCGGGAAAGAGGTTTTTATTAAAGCGGTTATTTGCCTTTCTACGGCCGATAAAGATGTAATCGCGATGTATGATATGCTTCAGGAGATGAAATATTCCGGAATCGTAGTTTTACAGCCCAATAGCTTTGAAATGGATAAGCTTGATGAACAATTAGCCCTGTTTAAAAAGTACGGCGAGGGTTATTCTTTTCATATTTGTGTTATTCCCCAGATGCATAAACTTATGGGAGTCAGATGAAACAAAAGACGAATGGCGCCAGGCGGCTGGCTAAATCTTTATACGAGGGGCTGCAGGAAAATGTCAGAAATCTTAAAACTCCCAAAATTGAGGTTTGGAAAAATCAGTATACGGACAAAGAGTACGTCATAAATCTTGATATCCCGGAGTTTACCTGTATTTGCCCGAAGACCGGACTGCCGGATTTTGCCGCCATAAAAATTGAGTATTCGCCGCAAACATACTGCGTAGAGTTAAAGTCCTATAAACTGTATACAATTTTTTACCGCGACATCGGGATTTTCCATGAGCACGTTATCAATAAGATGTTGGAAGATTTTGTCAAAGCTGTTCATCCCCGCTGGGTAAAGATTGTTGGTGTATTTAATCCACGCGGAGGCATAACCACCACAGTATCCGCCCAGTGGTATAAGCCATAGGCCGTAAGCTATGCGTCAAATTGAAGCCGGGAAAATAAAAAAAGCAGTTGCGGAATTAGTTCTGAAGGCAAATTATGCCTTGCCTGTTTTCATCCGGCGGGCATTAAAGTCGGCATATATCCGGGAAACAAATAAACGGGCAAAGAAAATTCTCAAGGCAATTATTGACAATGCCGCTATAGCTCGAAATGAGAAGTTGGCAATCTGCCAGGATACGGGACTACCGGTTGTCTTTGTAGAAATCGGCCAGGAGGCGCATATCACAGGCGGTTCATTAACAAATGCGATAAACCAGGGAATTGGTCAAGGTTATCGGCAGGGGCATTTGCGCAATTCAATTGTAAGAGATCCACTTTTAAGGGGAAAGCCCGGATTCGTTCCAGCCGTAATACACACTGAGATAACCGCAGGAGATAAAATAAAACTCACAGTTCTGCCAAAGGGCTTTGGCTGTGAAAATAAATCTCAAGTTAAAATGTTTAAACCCACAGCTTCAATATCAGAAATCAAAAAATTCATCATTGAGGTAGTGAAAAATGCAGGTTCTGATGCCTGTCCGCCTTTTATCGTAGGAGTGGGAATCGGAGGGACTCAAGATTATGCGTGTTTACTGGCGAAAAAAGCCCTATTAAAAATAGTCAGAGGTCACAGGTCACGGGTTACAGGTCATATGGGTAAGCTAGCGCGGGAGTTACTAAGGGAAATAAGCAGGTTAAACATCGGACCGATGGGTTTAGGCGGAAAGACGACTTGCTTAGGAGTAAATATCGAAACTTATCCGACGCATATCGCAGGCCTGCCGGTTGCAGTAAACATAAGCTGTCATGCCTTAAGGAGCGCGGCAAAAATAATTTAAAGATGAGATACTTAAAAGCCGGAGATGAAATTTTATACACCGGTAAGCTCTATACAGCGCGCGACCAGGCCCATAAGAGGCTGGTTGAGGAGATTAAGAGAGGTAAGAAATTGCCCCTTGATTTGAGAGGGCAGATCATTTATTACTGCGGCCCTACGCTCACGCCAAAGGGAAGGGTTATTGGTTCCTGCGGCCCAACCACCAGCTCGCGGATGGATGAGTTTACTCCTCTATTGCTTAAAGCCGGGCTTAAAGGTATGCTCGGGAAAGGAATCCGTTCTGAAGATGTAATGAAAGCAATCAAAAAATATAAAGCGGTGTATTTCTTGGCCTATTCCGGTTGCGGAGCTTTACTCACTCGTTATGTTTCTAAAAAAAGGCTTGTCGCTTATGCGGATTTAGGCCCCGAGGCAATATATGAATTAGAGGTGAAGGATTTTCCGTTAATTGTAGCTATTGATTCTAAAGGAAGGAGTATTTATGGTTAGGAATGATAGCAGGGCGCCCGATGTCCTGCGAAAGGTTAGCATTACCCGCAACTATATAAAACATGCCGAAGGTTCTTGTTTGATAGAGTTAGGCAATACCCGCGTAATCTGCACAGCTTCGCTTGAGAATAGCGTGCCTCCGTTCTTAAAAGGAGCCGGCAGGGGCTGGCTTACTGCCGAATACGGAATGCTTCCCCGCTCAACACAAACGAGAATCAACCGCGAGCGGGATAAGATTTCCGGAAGGACCTTTGAAATTCAGCGGCTGATCGGCAGGTCTCTGCGGGCGATTTTTGAGCCGGATGCTCTCGGCGAGCGCACCATCAAGATTGACTGCGATGTTATCCAGGCTGATGGCGGCACGCGCAGCGCATCGATCACCGGAAGCTTTATTGCCTTAGTTGACTGCTTGAGCAACCTGAAAAAGAATAAAGGCATTGCCGCCATTCCGATCAAAGATTACATTGCGGCAATCAGCGTGGGTATTTTTCAGAATGAACCCATCCTGGATTTAACCTATGCGGAGGACTCAAAAGCGCAGGTGGATATGAACGTGGTAATGGACGGAAGCGGAAATTTTGTGGAGGTGCAGGCAACCGCGGAAGGTAAAACCTTCAGCAAGGTCCAGATGGATGCCTTGCTGGATTTGGCTGGGAAAGGGATAGAGAAACTTATTGATCTAGAGCGTACTATGTATAAGGATGTCCTATGAAAAGAGTTAGTCAGGAAACCAAAATTGAAAAGCCCAGGGAATTAGTCGTGGCCACCCGTAATTTAAAAAAGTTAGGTGAGATAAAAGAGATTCTTAAAGGGCTAAAACTAAAAATCTTCAGCCTGGAGGATTTTCCGCATGCGCCTTATATCAATGAAGACGGAAAGACCTTTATGGAGAATGCCGCCAAAAAAGCAGTCAAAATAGCCAGGTGGACCCAGAAGCTTAGTTTGGGCGAGGATTCCGGTTTATGTATTGACGCCCTCTTAGGCGCTCCGGGGGTCTATTCTTCGCGATTCTCCGGAAGAAATAAAGATGACCTGAAGAATAACCAAAAAGTCCTTAAGCTGCTTAAGAATATTCCCCTTAAGAAACGCGCCGCCCATTATACTTGCGCAGTGGCGTTAGCGGATAAGCATGGTTTAATCAGCGCGGTAGGGGGCAGATGCAGCGGATTAATCGGATTAAAAATGAAAGGAACTTATGGCTTTGGTTATGACCCGCTTTTTATCATCCCGCATTATGGAAAGACCTTTGCTCAGTTAGGGCCTGCGCTCAAACATAAAATAAGCCACCGCTATAGAGCGCTTAAGAAAATCAGGCCTATTGTCCAAAAATACTTCCCATAATCGTATCCTTGAGTCCTTTGAGTACATCAACCGGGGTAAAGTGATGTTGATATTCCGGCTTCTGCAGGGTGCCGCTTAATTTTATGGTGGCAAATCTTCCTGCCTGGCCCATAATAGCCGCGGCAATATCTTTAACGCTCCCTGTTTCCGGAGCAAGCTCGTCGCTCATCTGGACGTTTAAAGAGACATCAAGAGCGCTGTCAAATCCAATTTTCCCTCTTCCTTCAAGATTAACCAAAGAACTCTTTAGTATAAGTTTATCGGTAAAGATTGCCTTATCTTTGATAAAGAATTCGCAATAGCCGTCGCTAAAGACAATATCGGTAAAGTCCCTGCTAAAGAGGAGTTTTCCCAGGCCCTTAAATAGATTTAACTCCCAGAGTTTACCATTCTCAATCTGAATCTTTCCTGCGCCGCTTAACTTAGAAATGTCTTTTAAGAATCCGTTTACTTTGGCTATTGCCCGGATAGTGCCGGATGAATCCTTGTCTTTAAACGGAGTATCAAGCTTTAACTTCTCGATTTTTATATCGTTGATTTTCGCTTCAGTCCAGAAGGGCTGGTTTTCGCTGTCTAAGTTAATTTTAGCCGCTGCTTCAAGAAAGCCGTCATATAGGGAAAGATGCATCAGGGGGATATCGGCTATGCCGTCTGCTTGAGCATAATTTAAGAAGAACTTATCAGCCTTTAAACCATAGAGCGAAAGAGTGGAGCTTGAGAGTTCTGCCCGGATTTGAGAATATTTAGGATTATTTATACTGCCGTTTAAAATTATCTTTGCCTTGACTAAACCCTTTGCTTTAATCTGCTCTAACTGGTTTTTAAACTTCGCCAACGGCTTATATAAGTCCTTCAGGTTAAGAGTCAATTCTCCGTCTATATCCGCCTGCAGGGCTTGCGGGTCGGCAAAATTTATATTTCCTTTTACAAACAGCCATGAATTAAGGTATCTTCCTTCCATTTTTGCTATTTTAATTAATTTCTCTTTCAGGCGGAAAGATGTTTTTAAGAGCAGTTCGTCCGATGAGAGGGTTAGGTTTACCTGCGGAGCTCTTAAATTAGCCAGCGCCCCTCCTGTTTTATAAATCCTATCTAAATAACTGAAACTCAAGTTTGCCCACTGAAGTTTATCCCGAACATATTCAATCGTTCCGTTTATATCCGTTAAGGGTAAGGCGATTCTGTTTATTTTGGCTTGGCTTGAGATTAATTCTAAAGAGCCGGTTATTTCAGGAATTTTTTGATCCGCTATTTTCCGGAAGCCAATGGATAGCTTCCCCTGGCCGCTCAAGCTCGCCGGAAAATTGACTTTAAATTTCTCTGCTAAAATTCCCTGGGCATCTTTTAAGTTAAACTCGGCTCCGGCGCTAAGTGAAACCTGCGGATTCTTAAAGTCAGTGAGATTAATTTTTGCCTCCATCGGCAGTCCGAAGACACTGGCTAAAACTTTCTCTGAGCTCAGCCCTGAGTCGTTAAATTGAATTCTGGCTCTTATGTTATTAATTTCCCCAACCGTCTCAATGCCTGAAAAATCGGCTCTGGCGACCTCAGCAATCCCTGAGTATTTGAGCTGTTTATCTCTGAGATTATATTGCAGATTTATTTTTAGAGCAGAATTTAATCTAAGAAAAAGCTTGTCCTTGGCTAAAGTGATATTCTTATTTTGAGCGGTTATATCCGCGCTGAGGAAGTTTTCTTTTAGTTTTAGCTTCAGGTTAATCAGGGCATCTATCTTTCCGTCTTTAATAACAAGCCCCGTTAGAAACCCCTTTCTATTTTGCGATTGCTCTATAGTTTCTAACGGGGCAAGCCCTGAATTGCTATAGTAACGAGAAAAGTCCGCAGGCGGCAGTTCTCTGATTGAGATTTTGGCGTTAAGTTCTCTGCTCAGAAGCTGAAATTCGGCCTGCGCATCTATAAAAAAAGGAGGCGCGGCTTTGGCCTTAGCCCTAAAATTACAGCGAATACTGGCAGGCAGGTCCAGACGAAGGTCTAAATTAACATCCTCAATACTTTTGCTAAAGGCGGGTGAAAAAATATCATCCTGAAAGTCAATATACCCACCGCTTACGTTAATTCCATAAACGATTATGACAAATTTCTGTTTTTTCTCTTTGGATTTCTCTCCGAGAATTAACTCCATAAGATTTATGGAGTTATCGGCTTTGCGATTTAAAAAGATGCGCGGATTGCGAAGTCTTATAAGGGGAATAATTATTTTCTTTTCTTTAAAAATAGGCAGAATAAGGAAAGTTCCAGAGGCCTCTTTTACGCTGATAAGTGTTTTTTGTCCGTCAGACAGAGCGAGGTCTTCCAGGATGAGCCCTTTGAGCAGGTCAAACTGCACAGACTTCAAAGTGACTTTTTTGCGGGTATAGTTTTCTAAATTCTGGATAATCAGGGACTTGATTTTTATCGGCAGGACGACTTTGTTAAGATAGAATAACACCGCGGCGCCGGCGGCAATGAGGAAAATAAAAACGAACAGCAGCTTTCTGAAAGTCCTTTTCTTCATCGCGCCATATTATATACCCAAATTCGCCATTTGCAAAAACATAATTTGCGTGTTATAATTATATTCTGCTTCAATCGAGAGAGAATTTGTTCTAGGTACCACAGAGATTGGCGGATTTCGCCGATTAGGAAGGTACCGCGCCTTAATATATCATTAAATAAAATGGGCGCAGTACCGTTTTTCCGACAAGTAATAGATTCAAAAACGGGGCGTAGCTTAGCTTGGCTAGAGCGCTTGCTTTGGGAGCAAGAGGCCACAGGTTCAAATCCTGTCGCCCCGATTTACCCTATTTTTCGAAGTCAGTAAATCGTACTTTGCCTTACGGTAAAGTGCCTTGAATGAATCTGCGCCCGTAGCTCAATTGGATAGAGCACCTGCCTTCATATGGAGCCTCTATATGGAAAATAAAACATATAGAGTGGATGTGGCTATATGCAAGGAAATCCTTAGCGTCTAAGGATAATTTGCAGGCAACCGTTGAGTACAGGTAGATAAGAAAGCATAGAGAGTAAGTGCTATGCCGCCCAGGAAAGGAGGTGTAATTGCATCATACAAAGTTCAAAGCGGATATAGGAGTAGCCAAGGTAATAGTAGATCTTGTTACTAAAGGATATGTGCCTTGCATACCTTTATCTGAGCATCAGCCGTACGATTTGGTTGTGGTATCTGATAACGGTACGGCGATTAAGCTCCAGATAAAATATGCTACCCTGCAGAACAATGGGACAATCGAGGTTAAGTTTAGAACGAGTTGGGCTGATAAACATGGAACACATATGAGACGATATGGCGAGCAAGAATTTGATTATTATGCCATTTATTGTCCAGCGAAAGAAATGGTTCTTTACGTTCCCAATTCAATGGATTGTCCTAAGGTGATACGCTTTGAAAAAACTGGTAATAACCAGAGTAAGTATGTTAAATGGGCTAATGACTACTTGGAAATAAAACGGAAGTCCTCAGAGACTATACGCC
>MHGN01000058.1:16995-18378 GCA_001805575.1 Omnitrophica WOR_2 bacterium RIFCSPHIGHO2_02_FULL_45_21
GTTTGGAGCGGAAAATTAGATAAAAAAAATGCAAAAAAGAATAACCTGGATACTAGTAATAATAGCAGCGCTCTACTTGCTGCTGAATGCGGCATTGCTTGTTTTTGGCAAGGCCATAATCATAAGCCAGATTGAGAAGAATCTAAAAACTAAGGCCTCACTGGAAAGGGTAAGCTTTGGGCTTCCGCTTTCTATAAATATGGATAAGCTGAATATCGAGGGCTTGCTTAAAGCTAATTCTATCTCAGTATCGCCTAGCCTTTTAGGTTTTTTAGCGGGGAAAATAGTTTTAAACAACTTAAAGCTTATCCAGCCGGAAATTACCCTTATCAAAAATGCCGACGGCAAGCTGAATCTGCCCCAGTTCACGGCTAAAGGGAAACAGCCGCCGCTTCTGCTTGCCGGCCTGAAGATTAGAGAGGGAAAATTCATTTTTATTGACAAAAAAATTGACCCAGACGGCTACCGCGTAGTGGTGGACAAGATCAATGTCAATATTTCCAAAGTCGCCTTCCCGCCTACATCGCTCTATGCCAATTTTGAGGCATCGGCTGTTTTGCTAAACGGCGCAAACAAACCCGCAGGTAATGCCCTGGCCTCCGGCTGGATAGACCTTGGGCCAAAAAACATGGATGGCAAGTTTGAGCTAAAGGATGTAGAGGCGGTTGTCCTTGCGCCTTATTATAAGAAGATTCTCTCCGGCAGGAAACTGCATTCGGCAAAACTGAATTTTAGCGCAGACCTGAAAGCTAAAAGCAACGATTTACTTGTTCAATGCCGCTTGGAATTTTCAAACGCGCGCTATGAAAAAGAAGCTGAAGAAGAAGACGGAAAGCAAACTGTGGATATTGTTAAAGAGGCGCTGGGTATATTTTCCGATGCCTCGGGAAGGATAACCTTTAATTTCTCAATTAATACCAAGCTTGATAATCCCCGCCTTGATTTGATAAACCTGAAGGGCTCAATCGCCCAGGCCGCTGTACAGAATATCACCAGCCAGCCGCCTGAAGATGTAATTGAGAAGGTAAAGGAAACTGCCAAGAAGTTTAAGGAGTTCGGCAAAGGCCTGAAAGACCTCTTTAAAAAAGAAGAATAATCTTATGGTGGGCGTAGCTCAATTGGTTAGAGCGTTAGACTGTGGCTCTAAAGGTTGCGGGATCGTTCCCCGTCGCCCACCCCATTTCTCATATTTCAGTTTTTGCGCCAAGAAATTATACGGTAAGTTATAGGAAAATAAAAGGGTTGCGCCGGCGAGACGAAAGTTCGAGCCAATCTTTTTCACAAATTCCCGCTTCTCTTCAAAACTGCCTTCCCGCGCTATGTAACTGGCTTGGCCAGCAGAAGTTACGATGGTTCGAGCCAGTTCGAGCCAAATCTTACCCT
>MHGN01000059.1 GCA_001805575.1 Omnitrophica WOR_2 bacterium RIFCSPHIGHO2_02_FULL_45_21
TTGAACGGGCTAACCTATCTTTATCTTCAGGATAAAATGCGCCGGCAACATTCGGCTCTTTGACGTCATCGGCATAACAAAGAGCCAGAAATCCCCCGGCGAAAGAGGCAAAAAAGTTGATTAAGAGTATAAATAAAGCAATCCTTGACATCCGGCGCTTAAGAGCTGGATCCGTTAACCTTTTCATTAATGAAAAGGTTGGTGGAGCCAACGGGAGTCGAACCCGTAATTCCACGATGCGAACGTGGCGTTGTCCCATTCAACTATGGCCCCATAGCTATTGAACCATCTCTTATAATATTCTCAACATAATCTTTTCTCTTAAGTTTCTTCAGTTTTTGTTCTATAGCGCGAGCTAAATTAATATCGCTATATTCTTGAAATAACTCTAATTTCAGAGGTCTTATATATCGTGTTGCTTTTACATATCCTAATTGATGTTGTCTAAATCTTGTTACCAGATTGCTACTGCTGCCTATATAAAATTTATTATTTTTTAGACTTCTAAGGATATAAACGAATCCTTTGTTTTGCATATAAGAAGCGTTCTCTCCCGACGCTCCGGCCTTTGGCCGGAGGTCGGGACTCCGACCCCATAATAGAATCTTATGAGGTTAGGCGTCGGAGCCAACTGAACTACGGGCCCCGTAGTTGTAAATATAGCACAACGATGATAAATTTCAACAAAAAAGTAAGTGAAACGACGTGATGAAAGGTCAGGGGAAGGTCAAATTGAGGGAAGTGCTGCGGGGTGAAACTGATGTCTCTAAAGTAACTTTGGGGTTTTCAAAAGTAACAGGCGGTGGCGCTGCCTGGGCATTGCGGCGCGCAGTCATATTTATCCCTACTATGCCATCAGTTCCTTGAGAGAAAGTGACGTTTTCAATATTTCTGGCTATAACTTCAACTTCAGCAGGATTCCAAGAACAAACGCCTCCCGGACAAGAAGAACTTGTTTCTCTGGTAATACTGAGGCCGGAAGAATTATAAGTGTATCTAACGCGGGGGTCATCATCAAAATCAGGATAAGTAGGAAGGACAGGGAGAAAAGGAAGCTGCCTAATTGTTATCTGGCTATTGCCGGCTATGGTTATTCCCGAATTATCGCTTTGTCCATAAGCCAGGGTAATGTCCTTAACCATCCGTTCCAATACCGGGCTGGCTTCGCTTTGCACCTGGGCTTCATAGTTTGCAGTATTGACGAATCTGCGCGCGCCAACATCAATCGCGGTAATGGCTAAAATCATCATTCCTATAAGGCCGATAGTAATGAGCAGTTCAATGAGGGTAAATCCTGCCTTCTTATTCATTAATCAGCCGCCTTCCACCGTATCTCTGTCGTCACCACGCGATAATCCCCGCTTCCGCTTGCTTCCACCTTATAGCGGCGCCGGCCATTCCAGGTAGCAGAGTTACCAAAGTCACCAGGAAGATTTTTCCAATCAGTCCAAGTCGGCTCAGCAGGACTATACGAGGCGCAGTTAAGAGCAGAGGTAAGCGCCACTCCATTCAAGTCCGGGTCGCATTGAGGCGGATTAGCCCAGGCGTCCTCCCTGACAGATGGCTTAAGCCGCTCAAACTGCTGTCTGGCGAAATTAAAAGCGATAACCCTGCGCTTTGAGCGTTTTACATAATATTGCGCGGCGATAAAAGAAGCAAAAATTCCCGTGGCAGTAATTGAGATAATCACCAGCGAAACCAGAACCTCAACTAAAGTAAACCCCGCCAAAGACAGCTTAGCCCTCTTCATAGCCAATAAATACTCCTTGCGATTAAGGGGGACACGATGGCCCGCTGCATACGGGCGCAGCTGAAGTATTCTGATTTATGCTCCACGTTCTACTGCTATCAGTTCTTGCGGCATTAGCGTTAAATGCGCTTGCGTTAGCAGTGGGCGCGCTGAAGTTCCAGGAGCCGGAAGCCAAATCCAATTTCAAATTAGTGTTGATATCAGCCAAGGTAGGAGCCGGCCAGTATGTAGCGTATTTTGACAGGTACACCCTTTCCGCTGCCTGAATCAGCCTTAGCGCAGTTTGAGCCTCTTTATCTAAAGCCCGCTCTCTGGTACGGCTGAAATTAGGAATAGCCAGCCCGGCCAGTATAGCAATGATGATGAGCACTACTAAAAATTCAATCAGCGTCCAGCCTGTTACCTTCAAAACCTTGATAAAATTTATTAAGGTTTTAATGAACAATGCCATAGCTCATCTTCTTAAAAGTTAAGACTGCCGCAGAAACCTTATGAAGAAGGTATATCCACACAGTCGCCTGCACCTGCTGTCGTGCAGAGGATATTTCCGTTTCTATCTACCTTCAATGTATAACCCGATATGCCTGCGGTCCGGCTGGCGTTATTTCTGGCTGCCCGAGCAAGATCGGTATCTCCCGGAGACAACGGAAGTGTGTAGTCAAAAAACTTCCCATCGCCTCTTATCCCATTGTTGTTATTGTCAGGTAACTCAATATCTAAATCTGTTAGGCTACTTGTGTAAGTGCCGTTGTCCGCAGAATACCTTAACTGGGCGCCGCGCATCACGCTTAAGATAGAAATTGCCTCTGCCTGCCGGGAACGCTCGGTTACCCGGCCGTATCCTGGCAAGGCGATAATCGCGAGTATCCCTACAATGATAAGCGCAATAATAATCTCAATCAGGGTAAACCCCATCAAAGGCATTTCACTTTTTTTCATCGCCGATAAATACTCCCGTAGTTTGCTCGCCTATCATTACGAACGAAGTAAACCCCCCGTTCGAAACCTCTTTCTATTTATCGATTACTCTGTAGTTTCGAACGGGGTGAAGCCTATTTTCAGATTGCTTCGCTTTGCCTCGCAATAACCTCTCTACATTTTATATCTGTGGCATATTAATTATAACCGCCGTTTCCAGTCCAGGAATCAACACCTGTGCTTAAAGTTGAGGTAAGGATAAGCGTTCCCGCACTAGAGCCATTAGGCGGCTTGCTGTTGGCTATGCAGCGGGTTGCAGTTGCAGTAACAGTAGTAGGCGCAGAAGCAATAGTATACCAAAAGTAATGGGAGGTTGCGCAGTTAGCCGCAGCAGGCCCTGGCACTCCACCTGAGCCACCTATGTTTACCAGAGTATTCGTAAGTCCAGCCGCGCTATAGTTTTCCATATAATAGGCTGCAGCGAGTTGCCGTATACTCCCAAGTATCATCTTTGCCTCAGCGCCACGGGCCTTCTCTATCAGCCTGGTATACTGGGTAAGCCCAAGGGTGCCTAAAATTGCGACAATGATTAACACAACCACTAATTCAATTAAGGTAAAACCCTTTCTCATTTCCCCCTCCTTTTTTACGAGTTACGACCACTTCCCTTTCTCTGCTTATTGCGTTCCAATATTGGCAATGTCAAATATCGGTAAAAACATTGCCACCACCATCCCCCCGATAACAATACCCATAAATATAATCATCACCGGCTCAAAGAGCGTGGTCAGGCGGATAATCCTGGTCTCTAAGAGCTCGGAATAAAAGTGAGCTATCTTTTTAAACATCTTATCTAACTCGCCTATCTCTTCGCCGATATTAACCATCTGGGTAATCATGGGAGGGAAAAACCCGCTTTCCTCCATAGGTGTTACTAAGGGTTTGCCTTCCCGGACATTATCCTTAATCTTTTTGATGATATCCTGGACTATCGCATTCCCTGATGAACGTTCAGAAATTTCCAGGGCAAAAAGTATGGGCACCCCGGACTCAAGGAGCGTAGTCATCCCCGAGCAGAATTTCTCTATTTCAGCCAAACGAAAAAACTCGCGCAAAGCCGGCGCATTCAAAACGAAATTGTCAAGGCGCAGCTTACCGGCGCGTGTCTTAAAATATTTTACAAACAAAAATACAGTAGCACAAATTCCGGCGAAAATCAAGAAAAAATTTTTAGTCAGGAGATTGCTTACGCTAACCAAGATTAATGTGGGCGGCGGCAGCTTTTTATTAAAACTTTCAAAGATCATAGCAAACTTCGGGATAATGAAGCAAAGAAAAACCGCTATCGCCGCCAGCGCCACAATTAAAAGTACGAGCGGGTAGATCAAAGCCGAAACTAACTTTCTCTTAAAAGCGGCCCGGGCCTCAAGGTAAGCCACTAATCTTTCTAAAACTATGGGCAGGCTTCCTGAGGCCTCCCCGGTCTCAACCATATTTACCCAGAGGCTGGGGAATACGTTAGGGTGTTTGCTCAAGGCATCGCGGAAACTAAAACCCGACTCAACATCATGGGTAATGATGTTAATAATCTCATAAAATCTTCTTGAAGCTACCTGGCGGGAAATAATATTCAGGCTCTTAAGAAGCGACACTCCTGAACCAATAGCGGTGGCCAACTGCCGGCCAAAGGTAATCAGATCCTCTTCGGTAATTCTATAGCGCCTGAATGGACGCTCTTCCCCGGATTGAGCCGCCGGCTTTAAAGAAGCGGCAGATTCCAGCCGGAGACTGATATGGGTAACCAATAACCCTCTCAGCTGCAGCCGGTTAACTAAAATATCCGCGCTCTCAGCTTCTTCGCTGCCTGTAATTAATTTTCCTGTTTGCTCCCGGGCGCTAAATTCAAATTTTTTCATTCCATGCCCAATGTTTTAGAGAATATTTCTTCCAGCGAGGTTAAGCTCTTGGCTGCCTTACGTATGCCGTTTTGAAACAAGGTTTCCATACCGGATTCTATTGCCGCCCGGCGTAGTTCCTGATAGGAGGCCTTTTTACCCATCAACTCGCGCATTTTGCTATTCACTGCCATTATCTCAATAATGGTCATCCTGCCCTTATAGCCGATTTGATTACATTTTGCACAACCCTTGGGCCGATAGAGTAAATCCGCCTTAATGCTTAGCTCGGCTAACTGTTCTTTTGACGGCTCATAGGCCTCCTTGCAGTCCTGGCAGAGCCGGCGCACCAAGCGCTGGGCAACCACCAGGAGCAGAGGCATCAGTAGATATGGCTCTATGCCTATGTCAATAAGCCGGCTAATCGCTGAAGGCGCATCATTGGTATGCAGAGTGGAAAGGACTAAATGTCCGGTCAGAGCCGCGCGGATGCAGATCTCAGCGGTCTCTAGATCCCTTATCTCGCCCACTAAGATAACGTTAGGGTCCTGCCTTAAGAATGCCCGCAGGGCCGAAGCAAAGGTAAGCCCTATTTCCGGCTTTACCTGAACCTGGTTAATTCCGTCTAAACGATATTCAACCGGATCCTCTACGGTAGTAATATTTTTTGTGCTATCCCTTATTTCATTAAGCGCGGCGTAGAGGGTGGTGGTTTTTCCTGAGCCGGTAGGGCCGGTCAATAAAACTAATCCGTATGGGGAAGTGATGGCTTTACGGAATTCCTCCGCCTGCTTTGGCTCAAACCCCAATGAGGAAAAGTCCAAAGCCACCTGTGAACGGTCAAGTATCCGCATTACCACTTTTTCGCCGTATATTGTAGGAATAACTGAAACGCGCAAATCAATGGTCCGGTCCTCAAGGCGTACCATAAAGGCGCCGTCCTGAGGAAGGCGCTTCTCAGCTATGTCCAAGCAGGCTAAAATTTTAATCCGGGAAACAATCGCCAGACTGAGGTGCTTTGCCGGAGGGGGAATATCATAGAGTTTTCCGTCAATGCGGTAGCGCAGACGTATTTTATTCCTGCCGGGTTCAATATGGATGTCTGAGGCCCGCTCATCAATAGCCTGGCGAATAATCAAATCCACTAACTTGATTACCGGAGCCTCTTCAGCCATGGCCGCTAAGCGATCCATACTCAAGGTGGTATCTACCCTTGCTTCGGTCTCAACAGCTATATCCGCAAGGCCATAAGACTGCTCAACCGCATTCTTCAATAAATTCGTCTTCCCATAAAAATCCTTGACTGCCTGCAGGATATCAGTCCTGGTGGCAATTACCGGGATTATCTCGCAATTGGTCAGCTTTCTTAAATTATCTAAAAGAGTAAGGTCTAAGGGATCAAAGATTGCGCAGGTAAGCGAGTTTATGGTCCTGGAAAGAGGCAGGACTATATTTCTCAGGGCAAGCTCTTGCGGGATGAGCTCTTCTAAGCCCTGGTCAGCGGCAGGATTGAGCAAGCCGCTGGTGAACGTGGAGTATGGGATATTGAGCTGTTTACCCAGAACATAAGCCAGGTCGGACTCCTTAACTATATCTAACTTTATCAATATTTCGCCTATCCGGCCGCCTTCTTTCTTTTGAACCAATATCGCCCGGTCAAGCTGTTCCTGGCTCAACAATCCTTCCTTAACTAACATTTCTCCGAGTTTAAAGTAGGTAACATGCGCCATTTGAGTTCATTGAGTTACTTCATACATTCCCAGCGCCTGAGAGACAACCTCCCGGCGTTCAGCGCTGATAAAATCATCCTGTTTACGCTCACCGAGCATCTTGGCGGCTAACTGACCGCCCACTCCCGCAAAATCGCGGGAGCTCTTTATGATTTTTGGCGTTATAAAAACCAGAATCTCGCGGTCACTGTTTCCGGATGTAGTTTTATGCCGGAAAAATAAGCCCAGAACGGGAATATCGCCGAAAAAGGGAACCTTGGTTTTGCTTACGGGGTTTTTCTGGCGGATTAACCCGCCGATAATCACGGTCTCGCCGTCTTTAACCCTAACCGTGGATTTGATGCTGCGCTCCTCCACATCTTTTAACGGTTGTGTTCCTAAACTAATACTTGAGGCTACCGCCTCTTTGACTGATGGTTGTAGAATCATGGTTATCTCGCCGGTAGCCATGCTAATCTGAGGCGTTACCTGCAAACTAACCCCGGTCTCGGCTCTTTCCGCAGTCGCACTGGTAGAGGAAGCTGTGCCCTGGCCCTGAGTTATAGTTGAGGAGCCAATGGCCTCATTAGAGCTTAATTTTAACTCCGCGGTTTCGTTATTCAAGACAAACAGCTTTGGCCGGGCTAAAAATTTAGTCGTAGTGCGGGTGGATAAGAATTCTAAGATAAACCCCAATCCCCCCATTGTCCAGCTGGCCGGGGTGGGAGCGGTCTTTGCGGCTGCCTTTCTAAAGGTGTCGCTGACAAAAGGAAAATAAGTGCCGCCTAAGTTTGGGCCAGTGTATTTAAACCAACCGTCGTCTGAAGAGGTAAACTTAATTCCTAATTTATCCACGTCAGCCTTGCTTACATCCAGGATTTCAACCTCAATCATTACCTGGGGTATAGGTACATCTAACTTTGCGATAAGCTGCTCAATTACGGGAAACTTGCTGGGCATATCGATAATAATCATGCTGTTAGTAGACGGGTCTTCAATAATCTTGCCATATTCGCTGATTACCATAACCAGGGCATCCTTTAAGCCATTTATTCCTGAAGCGCTGCTGCCGGCGCTGGTAGTCGAGCTGCTGCCGGCGCTGGTAGTCGAGCTGCTGCCGGCGCTGGTAGTCGAGCTGCTGGCGGTAGAACTGCCGGCGGCGAGCCCCTGATTGAGCCGGGAATTAGCCACCCGCGTATACTTAAGGAAGTATATTTTTGTATCTAATTCTATCTGCGGCTTACCCCAGTCCTTGACTGTGAAAATATTGCTCTCTGGA
>MHGN01000060.1 GCA_001805575.1 Omnitrophica WOR_2 bacterium RIFCSPHIGHO2_02_FULL_45_21
GAAGCTCTCCAGTACCTTAATTCTTTTGTGAACTACGAGAAGGAAAAAGATTATCCCTATAGAAAATCCTTTAAATTAGAGAAGATGGAGGGTTTTTTAAAACTCCTTAAAAATCCCCAGGAAAGTTTGAGTTGCCTGCATATTGCCGGCTCCAAAGGCAAAGGCTCAACCTGCGCATTTATAGCTTATATTTTAAGAGAAGCGGGGTTTAAAATCGGGTTATACACCTCGCCGCATTTGGTTGATTTCAGGGAGAGGATACGGATACTTAGTAAACAGCAGAAACCAGAAACCAGTAACCAGTCCGCCCCGGCAAAGCGAAGCGGGCCGGGGAAACCAGAAGGCAGAGAGCGGAGAACAGAGTTTGAGGGAATGATTAGTAAAAAAGAGATAGTGAATCTCATAGAAAGATTGAAGCCGTTTATTGAAAAATATAATCGCACTTCCCAATACGGCAGTTTGACCTTTTTTGAGGTTTACACCACCCTGGCTTTTATTTATTTTAAGGAAAAAAAGGTTGATTTCGCGGTTTTAGAAACGGGTTTAGGCGGAAGACTTGACGCTACCAACGTAGTTAATGCTTTAGTTTCTGTGCTCACGCCGATAAGTTATGAGCATATGCAGAAGTTGGGTGAGACTCTAAAAGCGATTGCCGCCCAGAAGGCAGGAATCATTAAGGTTCACAGTTCACAGTTCACAGTTCACAGTCCGGTAGTAATAACAGCACCGCAGGAAGAAGAAGCTATCAAGGTAATTAGGAAAAAATGTAAAAAAGTTGGCGCTAAGTTATCTGAGATTGGCAAGGATATAAGATACAGAAAGACAAAGAATGGTTTTAGCGTTAAGGGGATTTATGGCAGATATGCGGATTTAAGAATAAGGCTTATCGGCAGCCATCAGTTGATAAATGCGGTTGTGGCAATAAGCGCGGTTAGGGCATTACAGTCTTACAGTATCAAAGTTGGCATCGATTCCATAAGGCGTGGCCTTTACAATACTGTTTGGCCCGGAAGATGCGAGGTTCTATCGCGGAATCCTTTAGTAGTTCTTGACGGAGCGCAGAATCTTGCCTCAGCCGGGGCTTTAAAGGAGGCGGTTAAGGAGAATTTTAATTATGGGAGGTTAATCTTAGTATTAGGTATCTCTAACGATAAAGATAGAGCGGGAATATGCGGCCAATTAGATGAGTTAGCCGATGAAATTATTTTAACTAAGGCCGATAGCCCCCGCGCGGTAGAGCCGGGCTGCTTAGCCAAATATTTTAAAGACAAAAAAACACATATAGCGGGAACAGTTAAAGAAGCGCTGGGATTAGCTGTCAAAAAAGCCAATGCGCGGGATTTAGTTTTGGTTACCGGTTCATTATTTGTGGCGGGAGAGGCAAGAAAACTTTTTATCCTATGAAGAGATGGAGCCAATCTGATACCATCGCGGCAATTTCCACGCCTATCGGCCGGGGAGCAATCGGCATTGTGCGTCTAAGTGGTAAAGATGCCTTGAGCATCGCGGATAAAATATTCCTTTCTAAAGATGGCCGTAAGGCATCTACTTATAAGACTTATAGCGTGCATTATGGTTGGATTGTTTGGCATCATGCGTCAAACACAGAAAACTCAAGGCACAAAACGCCTGCCTGTCCGGCAGGCAGGCATGACACAGGACGCAAAATTATTGATGAGGTCCTGCTGACCGTGATGCGGGAGCCGAAGAGTTATACCAAAGAGGATATCGTTGAAATCAGCTGTCACAGCGGTATCCTGGTATTAAGAGAAATCCTTGATTTGGTATTAGCCAGCGGCGCGCGTATCGCTTGCCCCGGCGAATTTACCAAGAGGGCTTTTTTAAACGGTAGAATTGACTTATGCAAGGCTGAGGCGGTGATGGATATTATTAACGCCAAAACCCGCCTTGCCTTAGAAAGCGGCGTTAAGCAGTTAGAGGGTTTTTTGGCCGATGAAGTGAGAAAAATAAGAGAACGGCTTTTAGAAATAATAGTCGTCTTAGAGGCGAACATTGATTTTCCTGAGGAAGAGGTAGGGCCTGCTGACAAGAAGGCCGTAAATAAAAATATAACCGACGCGGCAAAAAGAATAAATAATTTATTGAATTCCGCAAAGCATGGCAAGATTTTACGCGAAGGCATAGCGGCAGTTATCGTCGGCAGGGCAAATGTCGGTAAGTCGTCTCTCTTAAATGCTCTGCTGAAAGAAGAACGGGCAATAGTAACTCCTATCGCCGGCACTACGCGCGACGCAATTGAAGAAATTCTGGATTTAAAAGGAATTCCCTTGAAGATTGCCGATACAGCGGGTATAATAGAGCCTCGGGACCTGATTGAAAAAGAGGCCTTAAAGCGCACCCGGAGCTACTTTGAAAAGGCTGAGCTTGTTCTCTTAGTTTTTGATTCAAGCGCGAGGCTCACCAGAGAAGACAGGCAATTGATTAAAAAAGCCAAGAGCAAAACTACAATCGCGGTCCTTAACAAAAGTGACCTTAAGGCAAAAATAGAAGAAGCGCAAATAAAAAAGTATTTTAGCAATATGGTCAGGATTTCCTGTTTGCAGCAGGAGGGCTTAAAAGAATTAGAGGAAAAAATTATCCAGTCAGTCTGGCGCGGGGAGATTGGGGCCGCGCAAGAAATAGTCGTTACCAATTCCAGGCAGATCCAGGCCTTTAAAAACGCCCGGGATGTTTTAGGGAGAGCGGGAGATTCGCTTAAGGGTAACCTCTCTATTGAATTCATTGCCGAAGATTTAAAGCTTTGCCGAGAGCATCTGGGTTATATTCTCGGGGAAGCGGTAGAAGAAGATATCTTAGATAAGATTTTTAGTGAATTTTGTATAGGGAAATGATGGATAGAAAGAAGATAGAAAAGGCAGTCAGGGAGATTTTAGAGGCAATCGGCGAAAATCCAAAACGGAAAGATTTGCTGGATACGCCGAAACGGGTTGCCGAAATGTATGAGGAGATATTCTCCGGGATAGAAAAGGAGCCAGCCGGGGAATTAGAGGTTGTTTTAGACCAGAAGTATGAGGAAATAATCTTATTGAAAAATATCCCGCTCTATAGTGTTTGCGAGCATCATCTTCTTCCATTCATCGGCAAGGCGCATATCGCTTATATTCCCGGACAGGGCAGGGTTACCGGCTTAAGCAAGATTGCGCGGGTTGCGGATATGCTAGCCAGGCGGCTTCAGGTCCAGGAGCGCCTGACTACCCAAATAGCGGAAATTATTATGGCTAAACTGAGGCCTCTGGGAGTTATGGTGGTGATAGAAGCAGAGCATCTTTGTATGTCAATGCGCGGGGTGCAGAAACCCGGCACCATCACCGTTACTTCAGCGGTAAGGGGTATTTTTAAAAAGAATGTTAAAACCCGCTCCGAGGCTTTAGCGCTAATGAAATAAGCGGCTCTCTTGAAGGGAAGAGCAATGGAAAATACAGGGCATACGGATAATTGGAGAAAACAGGGTTTGTTTACCAGCATCAAGAATGCTTTGCGGGGGATAGGGCATATATTGAATCACCATTATAACGCCCGCCTGATATTTCTTTTCTCCGTTTTCGCAGTTTTATTGGGATTTTATCTTCAGGTATCCAATCTGGAGATGTTTGTCCTGGGGGTTGCGGTTATCGTGCTTTTTATCTCCGAAGTAATTAATACCATCATTGAAGATGTGATTAATCTCATTACTCAGGAGTATCACCTGAAGATTAAAATCATCAAGGATGTTGCCGCAGGGGTAGTTCTGGTGGCTATGTTTTTTTTCGCAATTTTATGTTACTGTGTATTTGTGAAGCGGATTATGATAGTCTTAAGAAACATAGACTATAAACCAAGATCGGAAATGACAAGTTATGATAGGAGGTAACTATAGATGATCGGAGTAGGCGGCATAACCCATAAGCATTATCCTGAAACAAAAGGTTTAAAAGTGAGCGGCGGTCAAACGGTCAAAAAAGGCACCATCTTAACCCGCCAAGGCGATAAATGGAAGTCCGGGCTTAATGTGGGCGGGAAAGACAGCCTATACGCCCTCTGCGCGGGAACGGTCTATTTTACTACCAGGCGCGGCACGTATAAAACTACGAAAAAATACACCGTAATAAATATTAAATCCTAAACGAAGCCCTGACCACTTTTTTCTTAAAATAACTGTCTATCCAAATCCCGGTACTATATTGCCTCTAAAGACATGTTCGTCCTGAATGTATTCTGCCTTGTCCAAATCCGCAATGGTACGAGCCACCTTGAGAATCCGAACATTAATTTGCTCTATTTCCCTACCATTAAAATTAATTCTGAAGAGTTAGTTGGTGTTTAATCCACAAGGAACAGGGTTGAAAATGCGAATCTTATGTGCTATATTTTATCTATAGAGTTACGGATTGCAGTTCTAGAGCCCTGTAACATTAGTTCTTGTCAATAATTCAGTCATTGCAAGGAGCCAAAGGCGACAAAGCAATCTTTAAAGGTGTGAGATCGCTTTGGCACTGCGTGCCTCGCAATGACCAGGAATTTGTGTTACAGAGCAATAGAGAGAAAGAGCTCTTAAAATGAAGACAAAAAAATCTTTTACCTTAATAGACATAGTTATAACGTTAGTAATTGTAGGGAGTTTGGTTGCGCTATCCATCCCCTATCTTCAGCAACTTATTCAAAAATCCAAAGATAGCGAAGCAGTAATCAGCACCAGCGAAATAAGAAAAGCCGAGATAGTCAAAAAAATGGAAACCGGCTCCTATATTTCCGCTGAGAGCACCGAACAAATTAATTCTTTTTTATCTTTAGGTATATCTCCAAAAAATTACGAGTACAGAATAGGAGAAGTAAGAGACGATAATTTCTTAGTAATAGCTAAGAGAAAAGACAGGGATATTATCGTTGTGGCAATGGATAAAGATGGCATAATCTATCCCGCTAGCGGGGGAGGCGGCGTTCCTGGCAGCGGAGGAGGTTATGTTGGGGGAGGCAGCGGAGGTTTGGGAGGCGGCAGCATTGGAGGCTCCAGCGGAGGCGGAGCAACTGCTGGTAGCGCTGGAGGGTCTTCGGGAGGAGGAAGCACAGGAAGCAACGGTAGCAGCGGAAGCGGCGATGGGAGTGGCAGCGGAAGCGGCGATGGGAGTGGCAGCGGAAGCGGTGATGAGAGTGGCAGCGGAAGCGGTGATGGGAGTGGCAGCGGAAGCGGTGATACAGGAAGCAGCGGTAGCAGCGGAAGCGGCGGAGTTTCATTTGGCGATCAAGTTCTTAATGATTCCTTGTCTGTTTTGAATAGTTCTCAAAACGGACAATATTTTTATAATTTGATACAAGATAAACAAATTACGGTTGCTTTTTATGATTTAGGCGCGGGAATTTTAGCACAGTGGATTCCTAGCTGGTGGTTAGACTTTTTTCCCACAGACCCATACACCGCTAATACCATATATATTGACGATACATTAAAGACAGACTGGACAAAAGAAGCCATTGCTGCTCTTATTATTCACGAGGCCTTACATGCCGATTATACCCATAATACTGAAAAGTGGGTGACTGCTACTTTAGAGCGGTATCCAACGATAACCAGGAATGATCTTGCCTGGTATACGAACCCAGTAACGGGAGAAGTGATTCTCACGGATAGTATTGATCAAGAATATAATGCTTTTACGCAGGAGGCAATTTTCTGGAAAGAGGTAAAAGCCGCGCAGGCTAACGACGTCCAGGACTATATACTCGCACTCTATGAGCAGGGAGGAAGCGTATTATATATTGAGATAGCATTAACTTACCTTGCTTTTGGTGATTATCCACCCTATGCTAAGGAGTTGTAATGAAAAGCATTATAAAAAAAATCAATTTATTGTTACTTTTAGGAGTGATTGCTATGACCAATAACCATGGTTATGCAGGTGATTTTAACTATACACGATATGAAAGTAGAGACCCAGAGCTAAATATCAGCATTGATTATCTAGAAGGTTGGATTTGCAAGGAGCAGCGAGGACCTGAGAATAAATTTGTGAATATTCTCTTCTTTGAAAATAGGAAAGACAAGGACTATAAGGCGTTTATCTCAGTAACTGTGGAGAACCTATCCGCTATAGCGATTAAGCCGCTTACTATTGAGGCGCTAGCCGATGATTTAATAACAAAGAGAGCAAAATTTAAAGATGCAAAGCTATTGTCTAAAGCAAAGAAAGAAATTCTTGGTTTAGAAGTCCAAGATATAACGATGTCATACCAGGCGTTAGATAAACTGCATAGCCTTGATGCTAAAGTAATCCTGGTCAAGGAGGGAATGATTATCTTTATCCGGGACAATAAATTTTATACTATACAATATCAGAACAGAGAAAGCGAGTTTGATAGGTTTAGCCAGGCATTTAGCCATATTATTGAGACAATGCGTTTCCAGGACGGTAAATAGCAGCAGCCTACGGTAAAAATTAAAACAACTGTCTATCTAAACTCCTGTACTGTATTGCCTCCGAGACGTGTTCGGCCTGAATATCTTCTGACCCATCCAAATCCGCGATGGTGCGGCTCACCTTGAGTATCTTATCATAAGCCCTGGCTGAGAAGCCCAATTCCTCAATTGCCGCCTTTAATAAATCCTGGGCCTCCGGGGTTATTACGCAGTATTTTTTGATCTGCTTATGATTCATATGACTGTTGGCAAATATACCCTCAAGTCCTGAAAAACGTTTTAACTGGATATTCCGCGCTTTCTTAACCCGCTCTTTTATTAGCGCAGAAGATTCAGGATTGTCTTGAGAAACCAGCTCCTTATATTTTATTGCCGGCACCTCAATATGGATGTCAATCCTGTCTAAGAGCGGCCCGGAGATTTTGGAGAGATACCTTTCTATTTTAGTGGTATTGC
The DNA here is from genome assembly GCA_001805575.1 of Omnitrophica WOR_2 bacterium RIFCSPHIGHO2_02_FULL_45_21. Taxonomy (GTDB): domain Bacteria; phylum Omnitrophota; class Gorgyraeia; order Gygaellales; family UBA12090; genus 2-02-FULL-45-21. The sequence goes on from MHGN01000060.1 coordinate 6,869, forward strand.
AGCGGCATTGCTTCCTGGGGTCGGTATAATATCCGCAGGGGCAGGGGTTCATCGCCGCAACTAACATAAACTTAGCCGGGAAGCTCAAGGATTTGTGGATGCGGGATATTCTTATTCTCCCTTCTTCAAGGGGCTGGCGCAATGCCTCAAGGACATTGCGCTTAAATTCCGGGAGTTCATCTAAGAATAAGACCCCGTTATGGGCTAAGCTTATTTCTCCGGGTTGAGGTATCCGGCTGCCGCCGGCCATCGCAGCATCAGAGATACTATGGTGGGGGGCAAGGAACGGACGCTTAGTGAGCAGGCCAGATGCCGTTTGAGCTGCTACCCCCAAGCTTGAGTGTATGCGGGTGATTTCTATGGCTTCTTCCAGAGTCATGTCCGGGATGATACTGGGAATTCTTTTGGCAAGCATGGTCTTCCCGCTTCCGGGAGGGCCGATCATTATGACATTGTGTGAACCTGCCGCCGCTACTTCTAATGCCCTTTTGCTCAAGTTTTGGCCTTTTACTTCCTGGAAATCAAAAGGATAGGCGATATTTTGCATTGCCTCTTTAATATTAATTTTTGTAGGGGTAATGGCATCTTGTTCAGAAAGGAGATGGATAACTTCTTTTAGATTTTTGACCCCCAGGGCCTGAATTTCTTCAATCAGCCCGGCTTCAGGGGCGTTTGCTTCCGGAAGAATCAATTTAGGGCTTGAGTTTTTCTTATCGCGCATTGCCATAGCAATAGGCAGGGCGCCTTTGATTGGCCTGATTGTTCCGTCTAAGGAAAGTTCTCCTAAGAAGGCGAAATCTTTTAAGCATTCTTTATTGATTTGTGAGGAGCTGGCTAAAATCCCCAGGGCTATTGCCAGGTCAAAGACAGGCCCGCTTTTAGGAATATCTGCGGGGGCGAGATTAACGGTAATCCTGTCGCAAGGATATTGGAAACCGCTGTTATTTATCGCGCATTTAATCCTGTCCTTGCTTTCCTTGGTGGCCTGGTCAGGCAGGCCCACAAAATTTACCGAAGGCAGCCCCGGCTTGAGGTCAACTTCAATTTCAACGGCATAGGCCTCAATGCCTGACAAACCATAACTTAAAATCTTAGAAAGCATATTTTCAGGATTTTTGTGTGCTCAGGACTTGAAATATCTTGCAAAAATAATAAAAAAGATTATAATTTAATACAAACGCATTCAATGAACCAAAATTTAGAGATTGCTTTGCCCCGCCTGCGGCGAGGGCTCGCAATGACTATCTAAAAAGACGAAGTGCGTTTGTACTAAATTAACACAAAACCTATTGAAAATCAAGGAAATCAATGTGGCCAAAAATACAAACCTAATCCTGGTTTGTTGCATATTATTGGGAGCAGCTATTTTTTTCAGCATACGATACAGAAACATTATTCATCAGGAGGCAAAGCTTGAATTTCAACTCAAGCGGGCAAATCAGCAACTTCAGTCTCTGGGAGAGCAGCTTGCGCTCCAGAAAGAATTAACAACAGGGCTTAAGGAAGAAAAATCCGCGCTTTCCGGCAGCCTTAAAGAAGCAGAGGGCAAAATCTCCCGCTTAGAAGAGAAAAACGCCGGCGCCCGGGAACGCATTGTTTCTCTTTTAAAAGACATTAAGGGGTTGCAAGAGGAGATTGCCCGGAGCAAAGAAGAGAAAAATCAGCTTGAAGAGAAATTAAGTATATCAGAAGAACGAAATGCCCGGTTCGATGCAAGCTTGAGTTCAATTCCAGAGTTACAAAAGGCAATAAAAGAACTAAAATTACAAATGCGCAAAGCATATCCAAAACCTGCCCTCAAGACAAAAGGTTACAGAGAAGAAATTCTCGCAGGTAACTCCGGATATCTGCTCAAGGACGGCGTTGCCGCCTACAGGCCGCGGTTTAAAATCAAGGTGGAGTCTGCCCGATGAAAGAGGCGCTTACCCGTTTTTTTATGCAGAACCGTATTCTTTCCATTACTATTGTTGCCTGGGTTTTTACCCAGACCGTCAAAGTGACTTTAGGGGTAATCAGGGAAAAGCGATTTAATTTCCGTTGGTTTATCGGTACCGGAGGAATGCCTTCTTCGCATGCTGCCGGGGCAACCGCTTTAGCCTTATCCAGCGGCCTGGAGCTTGGTTTTTCTTCGCCCCTATTTGCCTTGGCTTTTGTTTTTGCCTTAGTCACGATGTTTGATGCCCAGGGGGTGCGCCGTTCAGCGGGCAAACAGGCAGAGATTTTAAATAAATTCTTAGAAGACATCTACTGGCAGGGTAATATTAAGGAAGGAAAACTTAAGGAATTATTGGGCCATACTCCGATTGAAGTCATGGCGGGTTCTATAATTGGAAGCTTAATTGCATTGGCAATGCAATAGATAAAAAAGGGGGGGTCGTGAGAAATAGACTTATAGTTATTTTAGCCGGCTTATCCATTGTAAGCATTATCTTTGGCTTAAGTATATTTAAATGGAGTAAGTACCCCTCGGGGTACAAGCAAGTTAATATTGCTCCCAGGACTCTAGCCAAAACACAATCTGCTCAGGAACTCTTGCGGCAAGCGCAGGATTTAGAACAAAGGGCTGACCAGATCGGCTTAAAGGCCATCTATCAGAAATTGATTAATGATTTTCCCAATCATAAGGATATAGCGAACTGGCAGAAGAAATCAGATGAAATAAATCTCAAAATTATATTTTCTCCCATAGCAGCTCCGGGCCTGAGCCAGGAATACGAAATTCAGCCTCAGGATAACCTGAGCAAAATTGCCAAACAGTTTAACACCACCGTAGAGCTGCTTATGAGAAGTAATGAGCTCTCTTCAGATAAGATTAATTCTGGCAGAAAAATTAAGGTTTGGACAGGTAAGTTCAACGTATTAGTAGACAAGTCCCAGAATACTCTTATATTGAAGTTAAATGATGAGATGATGAAAACTTATGCCGTGGCTACGGGCATAAACAATTCTACCCCGGTCGGCACCTTTAAGATAGTCAATAAACTGCTTGACCCTACCTGGTATAAGGCGGGAGCCGTGGTTGATCCCGGGAGTCCGGAAAATATCTTGGGCACCAGATGGTTAGGTTTTGATTTGAATGGTTACGGCATCCACGGCACAACCGAGCCGGAAAGTATCGGTAAGCAGGCTACCGCGGGCTGCATCCGGATGTTAAATCCCGACGTTGAAGAATTATATTCCCTGCTTCCCGTCGGTACCGAAGTCACCATCGTAGACTAATTTTTGCTATGAACTATGAACTAATATGACTGGATTAGACTTTGAACGCCCAATATTAGAATTAGAAAGAAAGATTCAGGAGCTAAAAAGCATTACTTCTGACAAAGAGGTAATTAAGCGCTTAGAAGCAGAATTAGAGAAGAAAAAGGGCGAGACTTATCAGAACTTAAGCGCCTGGCAGAGAGTTAAAATTGGCCGTCATCCCCAGCGGCCGTACACCCTGGATTATATTGGTATGATTTTAACCGATTTTTGTGAACTGCACGGAGATAGGCTCTTTAGCGATGATAAGGCGATCATCGCCGGTTTGGCTAAGCTTGACGGCCAGAAGATGATGATTATCGGCCATCAGAAGGGAAGGGATACCAAAGAAAATCTCCTGCGTAATTTCGGCTGCGCCCATCCTGAAGGATACCGCAAGGCGCTTCGGCTGATGCAGCTTGCCCAAAAGTTTAAACTTCCCATTGTTACCTTGATTGATACGCCTGGCGCTTATCCGGGTATCGGCGCGGAAGAAAGAGGCCAGGCCCAGGCAATTGCCTTAAATCTACGGGAAATGGCAACTATCGCTGTTCCTATAATTGTAGCTGTAATAGGAGAAGGAGGTTCAGGGGGAGCCCTGGGTATCGGCATAGGCGACAGGGTTTCGGTGATGGAAAATGCCTATTATTCAGTTATCTCTCCTGAAGGCTGCGCCGCTATTCTCTGGAAGGATGCCTCTAAAGCGGACCAGGCGGCAGAGGCCTTAAAATTGACTGCCAGGGAGCTTCTTAGTTTAGGCATCATTGATGAAATGATTCCCGAGCCGCAAGGCGGCGCCCACCGTGATCCACCCGGAGCAGCAAAAAATCTTAAAAGCGCCATAAAGAAACATCTTGATGAATTACAGCAGATACCCATTGACAAACTGCTTAGTCTGCGCTACCAGAAATTCAGAAAAATCGGCGCCTTTGCCCCGCCGCAGATATGAGAGAACACGAGTTATTATTTTTAGGGCTTATGCAAGACGGGCCCAAGCACGGCTATCAACTTAAAAAGCTGATGCAGGAAATCTCCGCTACCTTTACCGGAATCAAAACCGACTCTGTATACTATCCTCTCAAAAGAATGCTCAAGGGAGGACTGGTAACGCAGAAACAGGCAAAAGAAGGAAGGCGCCCCAAAAAATATGTCTATGCCATTACGGAAAAAGGAAAAAATGAATTTAAAAAATTATTATCAAAGAATCTCTTTGCTGTAGAACGTCCGTATTTTAGCATTGATTTGTCATTATATTTTTTAAATTTTATCCCCGAAGAATTGCGAAACCGTTACTTAAGAATCCGGCTCAAACTCCTTAACCGCCTAAAGAAATCTCTTCATACGCTTAAAAATGCCCTGCCTGTTGATTCTGCGTCCGGCCATTTTGCTATTTTAGAGCATAATCAGGAATTACTGCAGGCCGAGATTAAATTTATAAGCCGCCTGGCCTTGCAGTTTTCAGCTATCCTAGTTCGGAAATAGAAGGGCAAGCTAAAACAAATATAGCGGCTTTGCTTGACTGAAAGTGAAAATTATGATATATTTCATTTAGCTAATAGTTAAGTCTATTAAATATTATGCAGGTTAACTATGCCAGATAATCCCCTTACACATTTCGCTAACGAAGTTTCCAAGCTTATGCCGGATATCTTACGGGAATTCTTACGCAGGCAGACCAGAGAAATTTCCCAGGGAAATATCAGTTTACCTCAAATACTTATCTTAGATGCTTTAAAAGAGAGGGCCTCCATGCGTATGGGGGAACTGGCAGAATATTTGTCTGTTAGTATGGCCGCAACTACAGGCATTGCCAATAAGCTGGTAAAAAACGGCTTTGTCCTCCGCACAGGAACTCCGCACGACAGGCGGATAGTTAATATCAGTATTACGCCAAAAGGAAGAAAGACGGTTAATGAATATAATCGTGCCAGGCAAAAAACTATCATTGAGATATTTGGCTCCTTAAGCAGCTCCGACCGAAGTAAGTATCTGGAGATATTAAATAAGATTCATTATCGCTTGAGATGAGTAACAAACCAATAGAAAACCCGCATAAACGGCATTATGGCTTTGGCTATATGGAAAGCCAAACCATTGCCTTGCCGGCTTATGTATGTATATTACTTATAACGTATTTATCTTTATTTATTTTACCATGCCAAGCAAATTCTAAAGAAGAAACGGTTATTTTGACTTTAGATGAGGCAATAGCAATTGCCCTAAGGGATAATCGCGAGGTTTTATTAAATCAGGAGAAATTGCATCAGGCCAAATTAGAGATTGAAGAGGCAAAAAGCGCATTTTTGCCTGAGATTAACCTGAACTCAACCGCTGCCCGCAGCAGAGGGTTATATAGAAAAGATATCACTAATTATTCATTTCAGGCCGGGATGAAGCAGTATCTTTATCGGGGCGGTAAATCGGTCAACACTCTAAAGCAGGCCAGAGATGAAGAGAATGTTCAAGCGGCAGTGTTTGATAGAGCCATTAGCGATGTCATCCTCAGGGTAAAAGGGGCTTTTTTTGCCATTTCATTAGCCAAAGAATTCACCCGGCTCAACAAAACCATCTTTGAAAATGCCAGGGAGCACTTTGAAACTGCCTCTAGCCGTTATAAAAAAGGCGAGGCCGCGGAATCAGATTTGCTCAAGGCGCAGTATAGCGTAACGAGCAGCCAGAGTTTATACGAGGAATCAATTCACCAGCAGGAATCTACTGAGGCCCTGCTGAAAAATATTCTCTACCTGGAGGAAAACGCCGCTGTAGAGATAAAAGGCGATTTTGACTATACCCAGAGAGAGGTAGCCATTGATCAGGCAATTTTAAAGGCGCTTAAGATGCGCCCGGAGATAAGAGAATACGAATCCCGGATTAATGCTGATAAGGCCTCTGTTGAAATTGCCAAAGCCGGGGATAGGCCTGATATCTACGCCTCTTTTGATTATTACAGCCGCTCAACCACATCGCTTACTTTTTCACCCTCTAAGGGCTGGCAGGATTATAATCTGGCGGGGTTTACCTTAAGCTGGCCCATATTTGACGGCTGGGCTACTAAATATAAGGTTGAAGAGGCGATCAATAATCTAAGGCAAAGCCAGATTATACAGGCTCAAGGCAGGGCAGACATTGCTACCCAGGTCAAAGAGTCCTATCTATCTTTAAAATCCGCAATAAGCAAGCTCAAGCCCCAGGAAGAAAAGAGCAAAGTTTATGCGGATAATCTAAAGGTAACTCAGGAAAGATATAAAGAGGGCATAGCCAGCGAGCTGGATTTAAAAGATGCCGGATTAGCGCTTTTAATTTCTCAATTTAATCAAAAGCAGGCCGGCTATGATTATCTGCTGGCTGAGGCAAAATTAGATAACGCAATGGGTGCAAGATGAACCCCACCTTTGATAAAAGTAAGGGTGGGGTCTCTAAAGGAAGGGTGTGGTGAAAAATAAAAGAATTATCTGGTTAGTTATATTTTTACTCATTATCGCAGGAATGTTTTTTAAGCGGTTCTTCTTTAACAATCCGCCTCAAGGCCCTGCTTTATTCAAAAGGGGAGCTCTAGAAAAGATTACGGTAAAAGTAGAGAAAGTAAAGCGGGATGATTTGGATTTTATCCTTTCCTATGCCGGAAGCCTTAAGGCAAAAGACGAGTCATTGGTATATCCTAAGATAAGCGGTAAATTATCTAATTATTTAGTAAGCGAGGGGGATAGGATTGAGAAGGATGAAACCATCGCTTTGATTGACAGGGATGAGACCGGGCTCAAATATGAATTGGCAAAGGTTGATTCGCCGATTGCCGGAATTATCGGAAGGACCTTTTTAGACAAAGGCGCTAACGTTGCTTCCCAGACAACGCCGATTGCTCTGGTAGTGGATATGGACCAGATGATTGTTAAGCTTAATATCTCGGAGCATGATATTTCGGACATTAAAAAGGGGCTTAGCGCGTATTTGAAAGTTGACTCCTATCCGAATGAAGATTTTGAAGGCGTAGTTTCTAAGATAAGCGAGGTAATCGATACTCAAACCCGCACCCTGCCTATTGAGATACTTATTCTAAACCCTGGGCATCGGCTCAAGTCCGGTATGTTTAGCCGTATCAGGATTTTTGCCGGAAAACACCCCGGTTCTTTGGTTGTTTTACAGGACGGTTTAGTTAAAGAAAGCAGTTTTGATTATGTTTATATTATTGAGGATTCAACTGCCAGAAAAGTCAAGGTTACTGCCGGTATCTATCAGGATAATAAAGTAGAGATATTAGAGGGATTAAGAGAAGGCCAGCAGGTAATTGTCTTTGGGCATCAGGGCTTAAAAGACGGCTCTTCTGTAAATGTTATTGAACAAGAAAATAGCCTTCAGCGATAACTTTGAGCGATTTTTGCAGTGGTTAGGAAAGTGTTTTATACTCTCCTAACCATAAATACCATAAATAAAATTATGCGCCTGCCAGAATTTGGAGTAAAGTTTCCCGTTGCCAACATTATGATTTTTTTCGCGGCGTTGGTTCTGGGCCTCGTGTCTTTAAGCAAGCTGCCGATTGACCTTATGCCTGAAATAGAGCAGCCGGTTATTTCGGTTGTTACTGTTTATGAAGGAGCAGGCGCCGAAGACGTTGAGGCCAAGGTTACCGAGGTTATTGAGAACAACGTAGCCATAGTTTCCAATCTTGATAAGCTTACCTCGCGTTCCCTGGAAGGGCTTTCCCTTGTAAGCTGCCGCTTTAAATGGGGAACCAATCTTGATGAGGCCTCAAACGACATCCGCGACAGGCTTGAGTTTGCTAAACGCAGGCTGCCGGATGAGATAGAAACACCCATTGTCTTTAAGTTCAATACGGCAACCATACCTATCCTCTTTATTGGCGTAGGTTCATCTGACGAGGCCTATCCCGGGCTTTTTCATATTGTAGATAAACAGGTAAGTGACTACTTAAAAAGAATCCCCGGCGTCGGCTCGGTGCAGATGAACGGCGGCCTGGAGCGCCAGATTAATGTCCAGTTAGACCGCAGCCGGCTTGAGGCCTATAATCTCTCGGTGCAGAAAATAGCAGATAGGTTAGCCCAGGAAAATATAACTCTTCCGGCGGGAGATTTAAAAGTGGGCTATCTCGATTATACCCTAAGGGTGGGGAGTGAATTTTCTTCAGCTCAAGAGATAAAGGATATTATTATTTCCTCCGAAGGTGAAAAAATAATCTACTTAAAAGATATCGCTGAGGTGGAGGATTCTTTTAAAGAAGAGACAATGGTGGTGCGCAGTAATGGTAGGTTGGGGATGATGCTTATGGTGCAAAAGCGTGCCGGCGCCAATACTGTAGAGGTGGCAAAGCGGGTAAAGAAGGAGCTTGGGAAATTAGAAGAACGGCTGCCGGGTATACAATTTTCTGTCCTGATAGACAGCTCAGAGCATATTACTCAATCTATCAGTGAGCTTGCTCAATCGATATATTGGGGAGGTTTTTTTGTCATCTTAGTTGTGCTTTTTTTTCTGCGTCAGTTCCAGCCCAGCCTGATCATTGCCCTAACCATTCCCTTTTCTCTCATTATTGCTTTTGTCTTTATGTATATTTTTGGCTATAGCATAAATATAATGTCGCTTTCAAGCCTGGCAATCGCTATTGGTATGGTAGTGGATAATGCTATTGTCGTAGTGGATAATGCCTTTCGCCACCAGGAAAGAGGGCTGAAAGCCGACCAGGCAGCCATAAGCGGGACTTCTGAGGTGGGCTTGGCAATCTCTGCCTCTACCTTTACTACGGCGGTTGTGTTTTTGCCAATGGTTTTTTTAACCGGAATAGTCGGAATAATGTTTCAGCAGCTTGCGGTAATCGTTACGGTTACGCTTCTGGCATCTTTATTTACCGCGCTTACCTTTAGCCCGATGCTTTGTTCAAAGCTGTTGCTTAAATTACCCCAGGAAAGTTTTAAAGAGAAAAATAAATCTTTATACCAAAAATTATATGAATCAAGCGGCAAGCTCTTTACATCCCTTGAGTCCGGGTATTCCAAAATTTTGAAATGGGCGTTACACCATAAGAAAACAACTATTACCATTGCTTTATCAGTTTTTATCTTTAGCATAGCGTTAGTTCATTTTATCGGCACAGAGTTTATGGCTGAAGAAGATACCGGAGACTTAAGTTTACAAATAGAGCTTCCCGTAGGAACACGTTATGAGCAGACACTTGAAATTTCCAAGCAGGTTGAGGCTATATTTAAGCGCGATGTTCCCGAGGCGCTTAGCATATTCTCCCGCGTAGGACAATCAAGCGCATCGCGCTTTGGAGCTGCCTTTGGTTCCAGGCTGGGGCCGCATATTATGACGGTGGGCACAAAATTGTGCAAGCTAGATAAACGTAAGCGCTCCGTAAAGGAGATCGCTCAAAGTATACGGCCAAAAATCAGCGCGCTCTTAGGAGTAAAGAAGATAAATGTTCAGGCAGGAAGCCCCTTTGCCAGAGTTTTATTTGGCGGCGGAAAGCCTATTTCAATAGAAATCTTAGGCCATGATTTAGAAGCAACCGATGCGCTTGCCTATAAGCTCAAAGCAGAAATTTCCCGCATAGAAGGAGTGGTGGATACAACTGTTTCCCGGGAATTAGGCAGCCCGGAACTTCAAATAGAAGTGGATAGGACCAAGGCATCATCCTTGGGGCTGGGTATGTCTTTAATCGCGGATACCATACGCACCTATTTTTTTGGCAAAGCCGCGACTAAATTCCGCCAGGCAGGTGATGAATACGATATTTTCCTGCGTTTGAAAGAATCTGACCGCAGAAGTATTAAGGATGTAGAGGACATCCCTATCAGTTCAAGCTCAGGGAAGATTATTAGATTAAGTAATGTGGCAAAGGTTATCCAGCGCACCGGCCCGGTTGAGATTGAAAGATTGAATCAACAAAGGATTATCAAGGTGGAAGCTAATACCTACCGGCGCTCATTAGGTAAAATAGCTAAAGATATCAAAGCAGTTATTATAAGATTAGAAATTCCCCAGGATATCGTTATTGGTTTAGGCGCTGATATAGAAGAACAGGCAAAGGCATTCCGTGATTTGCTTGTGCTCTTTATTCTCGGCGGCTTGCTGGTTTATATGGTGATGGCTTCTCAGTTTGGCTCGTTTATAGATCCCCTTATCGTTATCTTTTCAGTGCCTTTTGCCTTTAGCGGGGTTGCCTTCGGCCTTTTCTTAGGTAATGTTAACTTAGGCGTTCTCTCTTTTCTGGGCCTGGTTATGCTCGCGGGTATTGTGGTTAATAATGCCATTGTTTTGGTTGATTATATTAATCTCTTGCGTAAGCGAAACCTTTCCGTAGAAGAGGCAATTGTTAGCGGAGCGGCTAATAGGCTTAGGCCTATACTGATGACTACCATCACTACTCTATTCGGGATGCTTCCTCTAGCGATAAGTAAAGGCGAGGGCTCAGAATTGTGGCGCCCCCTGGGAGTGAGTATGCTCGGCGGCCTATCCCTGTCTACCCTTGTCACTTTAGTCCTGGTTCCGGTTATGTATATGATATTGAAGAGAAAAAAGTAAATTAGCCATCCAGCATTAACCGCCTAATTAAACCAAAAAATCTTACAAAAACAGTTGACAGGTTGTTTTTGTTTCTTTATAATTGATTAAAATTGAATAGTAAAATTTTACTAATATGAATATCGCTAATGTTTTAATCAGCACTACCAAAAAATTCCACTCCAAGCCAGCCGTAATCTTTAAAGACCAGCCCATAAGTTTCCTGGCGCTCTCTGATAATGTCTTTAAACTTGCCAATGCTCTGCTGAAGTCAGGGATAAAAAAGTCGGATAAAGCAGCAATTTATCTCCCCAATAATCCGGAGTATATTTATAGTTATTTAGCTTTATTTTCTCTCGGCGCTACGGTAGTGCCGTTAGATTATATGCTTACTGAGGATGAATTGGCGAGCTGTTTATCTCATTGCCAGGGGAAGCTTTTAATCGCTAAAGAAAAGGATTCGCTTTCTTTAGAAAACTTAAAGAAAAGAGTTCCCAGCTTAGAAAATATCATTGTCCTGGGGGAGTCAAAAAGTAATTTTAAGTCATTTCAGGATGTTTTGAATTCAGCCAGGCCTCTGCCGGTTGAAATAGAGATTGATGACCATGACCCGGCACTCATAATGTATACCTCAGGCACAACCGGCTCACCCAAAGGAATCCTGCTTAATTATAGACATCTTGACGGCTCGCCCAAGGCAATGGAATATTTTGTGGATTTGACGGATAAAGACGTAAAGATTTCCGCCCTGCCATTATCGCATTCGGCAGGGCTGATCTATATTCAAAATTGTATCTGTTATGGCATTACCCTGGTTTTGATGGAGCGCTTTCAGCCTTTGGAATTCTTAAAGAATATTCAGAAATACAGGGTGACCTGTTTTCATCTTGTGCCGTCAATGTATTATGCGATTTTACACCTGAAGGAATTTGAAAGTTTTGATTTATCTTCTTTGCGCTGGCTGGTGGTTTTTGGCGCGCCCAGCGACCCTCATTTATTAAGGAGGTTCCAGCAGTATTGTCCCCGGGCACATCTTTTAAACGGCTGGGGCTTGACGGAGACCTGTCCGCCGAATACCGTGATTCCGTTAGGTTCAAAAAAGATTGAAAGCGTAGGAAAGCCTGCTCCCTGGATGGAGATAAAAGTGGTTGGCGAAGATGATAATGAATTACCTCAAGGACAGGTTGGGGAAATTGTCATCCGGGGCTGGGTAGTGATGGAAGGTTATTACAAAGACCCTGAGGCTACAGCCGAGGTAATCAGAAATGGATGGTTTCATAGCGGAGATTTAGGCAGGTTTGATGAAGAGGGCTTCCTATATATAGCCGGCCGCAAAAAGGATATGATTAAGGTTTCCGGCGAAATTGTCTATTCTTTTGAGGTAGAGAATGTTTTATTAAAGCACCCGGCAATTCAGGAAGCAGCAGTGGTGGGTATGCCGGATCAGCTACGCGGCGAGACAGTTAAGGCCTTTGTGGTTTCAAAGAAGGGCCTGGAAGTAAAATCGGAAGACATTCGCTCTTTCTGCCGCCAGCATTTAGCGCATTTTAAGGTTCCGCATTCAGTTGAGTTCAGGGATGCTTTGCCTAAGACCCCCAGCGGAAAAATCCAGAAGGAAAAGTTAAAGATGCAAGAGGTAATTTGATGGACTGGGATAAGGCGACTCAAGAGAAATTTAGGTTGATGATTTCCAAAATGCCGATTTTTCACCGCCGCATTGCTGAAGAGGCGGCGGAAAAAAAGGCGTTGGATAATGCGGCTAAACGCAATGCAAGGTTTGTTGAAGAAGAGGATGTTATCAGCGCATTCTTCAGTGAAGTGCCCAAGCCATTTTACAGCCTGATGATTCGGCTTTTAGAGGATGTGGGGTTTGATTATAGGAAGTATGGTTTTCCAAAATGAAAATAGCAGTCATCGGCGCAGGGGCGATTGGGGGATTGGTGGCCGGTTACCTTAAACATAAGAAAACCGATGTTTTTTTGGTTGGCCGGCCGGATTCGGTTGAGGCCATCGGAAAAAATGGTTTGCATATTTCCGGCACAAGAGGAAATCTGCTTATTCGCATTGATATTTTTCCTAAGTTGAATAAGCAGGTAGACCTGGCGATACTGGCAGTCAAGACGCAGGATATAGAGAAGGTTGTGTCTGAAAATATAGGCCATTTAAGGCGTACAGCCATATTGACTATTCAGAACGGCGTCCAGGCGGATAAAATCCTGGCTAAATATCTTCCGCAGGGGAATATTATTTCCAGCATTGTTATGTTTGGCTCTACGCTCTTGGAGCCGCATAAGCTCGTGCACAATTTTGAAGGCAAGTGGATATTAGGTTGTCCCTTTGCGCAAAACGGCAGTTTACTTAAAGAAACCTCCGCAACCTTAAATAATATTTTTCTTACGATTATCAGTGATAACATTATAGGGATGAAGTGGCTCAAGCTGTTTTTAAACGCCAATAATTGCCTCCCGGCAATAATCGGCAAGAGTATGCAGGAAACTTTTAAAGATATAGAGCTTTCTAAGCTGGGTATACGTATCTGGCGGGAGGGTTTAGAGGTTGTGCATAAGGCCGGGATAAAATTGACCTCACTGCCGGATTTTCCTTTAGAAAATTTGATGAAATTGGCGGATATGCCGCTGGAGCAATCGGCAAAAATCTTCTCCGGGATGATGACAAATCTAAGCCGCCAGGCGCTCTATGGCTCAATCTTGCAGAGTATCCGGAGAAACCGCCCCTCGGAAATTGATTATATCAACGGAGAATTTGCGGCTTTAGCCAAGGCCAATGGAATAAAGTCAAGGCTTAATGAAAGGTTAGTGGACTTGGTGCATAAGGTAGAACGTAGTAAACGATTCATAAGCGCCGAAGAATTAATTAGAGAAACAAAAGATACTCTTGCTTAAAGACAGAAATTAGCGCATAGCGTAGAGTTGAGGAGTAAAAGAAAAACTATTTTCTATACGCTTACGCTATACGCTATACGCTATACGCTAAAATGGTGGATACTCCTTTCCCTAAACTAAAACTTACCGTAAACAAAATAGGCGGCCATTGTTATCACGGCTATAAATTAGGCGATCAGCTTATCCTGGAAGATTTTACTCATCCTCCGCAGTATTTCTGCCTGGGGCTTGCCCAGGTGCTTTTTCCGGTTATCTATGCCTTAAGCTTCGGGGCGCGTTTTCCTTTTATGGAGAACCAGCGTTCGCTCTTAGTCACCTGTCCTGACGGCGGAAAATTAGAGTTTAAGGCAGAAGTGCTGGATAAAGAGGGGAAGGTTGAGTTTATTCCTAAGGACCTAAATCATAAAGGGCCTAATCCAAAAAAAATTTTAGTGGAAGTAGCCAAGTGCGAAGGGAAATGCAGCTATGGTTATAAGCTAAGCGATAAATGGGAGACCAAAGGCCTGCGCACCATCCCGAATTTTTGCGGCGCGGCCTTCCATACGATGTTTCCCGCGCTTTTTGCCCTTAATTTCGGCGCCAAATTTTTCTTTATGGATAATCCCGATTCCATTGATACGGTGACCTGCCCCGACGGAGGGCATGTGGTTTTTAAAGTAACACGTCTTAATGAGGAATAAAGAATAAACATCCTCATTAGACTAAAAAAGAGGGGGTATATATGAACTGTCCGATTTTCGCGCTTGGTAAGCATTCGCTGTGTTTTTCCGCGCTGCATTTTTTTCTTCTTGCCTGGATTATCATTGCTCCGCTTTTGATTGTTGAGCGCTTAGATAAGGTGATAAAGCTGCTCAAGAAGTAATTAATTTTCTATGCATAAAAGAAGAGTTGTGGTTACCGGTATCGGAGTGATTTCTCCTAACGGCATCGGCAAGGATAACGTTTACAATGCTATGATTAGCGGCAAGTCCGCGGTCAGGCTGGTAGATGGTTTTGATGTTTCAACCTTTAATACCAGGATTGCCGCTGAGGTGCGGGATTTTGACCCATTCGTATTTGGCCTTAGCCATGATGAGGCGGTGCGCATGGACAGGTATGTGCAGTTTGCCGTGGTTGCCGCGGATATGGCCATTAAAGACAGTAATCTG
>MHGN01000061.1 GCA_001805575.1 Omnitrophica WOR_2 bacterium RIFCSPHIGHO2_02_FULL_45_21
GCGGGATTATCGGCATAACCCTGGAAAAGGATGACGCGCTTATCGGCGTAGAGATGACTGACGGCAAGCAGGAGCTTTTGATCGGCACCCGGGAAGGTAAGGCGGTTCGCTTCCCCGAAGCCCAGGTGCGGGATATGGGCCGGGGCGCTAAAGGCGTGCGGGGAATCAGGTTATCCAAGAAGGACCAGGTTATCGCGATGATTATTGCCCAGACCGAGGCCACCATCCTTACGGTTACCGAATTAGGTTTTGCCAAGCGCACTCTTTTTAAAGAATATCGCTTGACCCGCCGTGGGGGCAAGGGTATTATAAATATCAAGGTTACCGATAAAAACGGCTTTGCCGTGGCCCTTAAGACCGTAAGCGAAGAAGACGAGCTGATGGTAATTACCCAAGCCGGAATGTTCTTAAGATGCGCCATCAAGGATATTCGTTCTACCGGCCGGGCCGCCCAGGGCGTGCGCCTGATTAAATTGAAAGACCAAGACCGGGTTTCCTGTGTCGCCCCGGTGATTGCTGAGGAAGAAGAATAGGTCATGTTAACCTCGTAGGTTAACAGAGGTTTTTTTAAATGAAAACTATTTATAGAAATTTAATATTTCCTGTCTTTCTTTTCTTAATAATTACATTTTTTCAAAAGATGCCAGACAGTTCTGCAATTCCGGAGAATTTTCAGTATTTATATCAGGCCTGGTTTAATTCCTATGAAGAACAAGAGAGCCGTACCGAATCCATCGAGACATATCGTCCAGAGGGGCTTAAGGAATTTCCACCCAGTAGGTTCCGTAATGAATATATTTTTAAAGAAGACGGTTCTTGTCAATGGTTAGTCTTACATCCAGCCGATGCGCATTACCTAAAATCAGGGACATGGGAAGTCTCACCAGGCGATGACCAAGTGATTTTAATCTACGATCAGCAGCATAACCTACAGAAATCATTTAGAATTATAGAAATACAAAAAGACTTATTAAGAATAAAGCCAATAGTATTCTTACCAGAAGAACATCCTGAAAAGAAATAGACCCCATCGTCTAGCCTGGTTAGGACAAGAGCTTTTCAAGCTCTCGACACGGGTTCAAATCCCGTTGGGGTCACATTCGTGTAGCGCATATAGCTTATCGCAAATCGTAAACGATAAGCTATTAGCGATATGCCATAAGCCACAATGTGCGGAATAGTCGGTTATATCGGAAACAGGTCAGCCCAGGATGTTCTTTTAGGCGGCCTTAAGCGCCTGGAATACCGCGGATATGATTCCAGCGGCATCAGCGTAATTAACTCCGATAATAGCAAAATCTCTACCCAGAAATCACCGGGCAAGATCGCCGTACTGGAGGGTCTTTTAAAGAAAAAACCTCTTGGCGGAAATCTTGGCATCGCCCATAGCCGCTGGGCCACTCACGGCGCGCCCAATCATATCAACGCCCATCCCCACGCCGACTGCAAAAAAGAAATTTCAATAGTCCATAACGGAATCATTGAAAATTATGAATCCTTAAAAACCGGCCTGATTAAGGAGGGACACCATTTCTTAAGCCAGACGGATACTGAAGTCATTGTCCACCTTATAGAAAAATTCTATAAAAACGGCGCTTCTCTGGAAGAGGCCGTGCGTAAAAGCCTTAGGCTTTTAGCCGGTTCGTTCGCTATCGGAGTCATTTCGTCCCGCGAGCCGGATAAGCTTATCGGAGCGCGCTTAGGCAGTCCCTTGATAATCGGGGTGGGTAAAGATGAGAACTTTCTAGCTTCGGACGTACCGGCAGTGCTGGGGTCCACTAAAGAAGTAATCTTCCTGGAAGAAAATGAGATGGTGGTCTTAAGTAAGGATAGCGTAAGGATTAGCAGTTTAAGCGGTAAGAAAGTTTCCCGGAATCCGGCGCATATCAGTTGGGATATTGCCCAGGCCCAGAAGCAGGGATATAAGCACTTTATGCTTAAAGAAATTAACGAACAGCCTAAGATTATTGAGAACCTGCTTAAGATGCGGATAAAAGGCGAAAAGGTAATTTTTGATGAACAAAAGATCCCGGAGGAGAAATTAAAAGAGATTAAAAACATTTTTATTGTTGCCTGTGGCACTGCCTACCATGCCGGCATGGTAGGAAAATATATCATAGAATCAATATGCTCTATTCCGGTGAGCGTGGATGTTTCCAGCGAGTTTCGTTATCGCAATCCCCTCTTAGATAAAAATACCCTGGTAATCGCGGTAAGCCAGTCTGGTGAGACTGCCGATACCTTAGCCGGAATTAAAGAAGCCAAGAAATACGGGGCGCGGGTGCTTTCTATCTGCAATGTCTTAGGCTCAAGCCTAACCCGGGAGTCAGACGGCGTTATTTATACCCACGCCGGGCCGGAGATGGGAGTAGCCTCCACCAAGGCCTACACCGCCCAGCTGATGGCTTTTTATTTCCTGGCCTTTTATCTGGCTGAATTAAAAGGGGTTTTGCCCCGGGAAAAAATCGCTCAGGAGTTGGCAGAGCTAAAAAAAATCCCCCACCAACAGAAAGATATTTTAAAAGATCAAGCCGCGATTGCCATTCTGGCCAGGCGACATTCCCACTTAGGCTCATTTTTATATCTGGGAAGGCATGTGAATTTTCCTTCAGCCCTGGAAGGAGCGTTAAAGCTAAAAGAGATCTCTTATATTCCGGCCGAAGGTTATGCCGCCGGTGAGATGAAACACGGCCCGATTGCCTTGATTGATGAATACCGGGCGGTAGTTTGCATTTGTCCGCAATCGCATGTCTACGAAAAAATGATTTCCAATCTTCAGGAAATCCGGGCCCGGCGCGGCAAAATTATCGCTATTGCCAGCCTGGGCGATAAAAAAATCAAAGAGCAAGTCAAAGAGATAATTTATATCCCGCTATGTTCGGAGATTTTTTCTCCGCTTCTGGTAGTTTTGCCCCTACAGCTTATCGCCTACCACATCGCGGTCAAAAGAGGCTGTGATGTGGACCAGCCGCGCAACCTGGCCAAGAGCGTAACCGTAGAGTAATTTTTCCCCAGAGTCTCCGGTTTGTTTACATTTCCCACTCCAGAAAGCGCTTTCCCCAAACCCCGGCTTTGCCCTTGTTTTTGCCCCTTTTATATGGCATACTTTAAGTATGCTCCGCAAGGCAAAAAAACTAATCTCCCTTATTCTCTGCCCATTGCTTATCTTCCAGCAGACCGGCCTGGCCCAGGCCGTCAGCCTTAACTTATCTAACTATCTTAGCCAGACTCCTAAGCCGGTAGCTTCAGATACCTTCCGCCCCCTGCACCTGCGCTATCTCTCCTACGACAACCTAAACCAAGACTTTAAGCTCCTTTTAGATAAAGGGGATTTCTTAAAAGAGTCACCAGGCCACCAGGTCACCAAGTCACCAGAAAAACAAGAAAAAGCCCTGGAAAATGAAACTCAAAATTTACTTAGATATTTCTTCATTGGTTTAGCCTTACCCAACGATAAATTCTGGGTCAACCTAAGGCCGGATTCACCCGATGACATCTTAGACCCGGACTTAGAGAAGACCGACATCGGCCGGATATTCTTAGAAGCCGATGTCCAGCTAAAAAAAGACACTGCCGGCTTCACTTCGCCCCAAACCCCGGAAGGCAAGGCCTATTGGGATAAACTTTACCAAAAGGCCGGAGAGCTATTCGGCACCGAAAACATCACCATTCCCACCCTCACCCGCCCCTGGATAGTGCCCAACGAGATAATCATCCGGGAGGCACCAGATAACGCTTACATATACAAGGCAACGCTAAAGGTGATGTTGGAAGAGGATTACCTTAAGTCACCAAGTCACAAGGTCACCAAGTCACCAGCAAATTTAGAGCAGTATTCATTTAAAGACGTTAGGTTGCAAGAACTCAATGAATATTCTACCCAATTAATCAAAGAGCTGATCATTCCCAAGCTTACCTATCAGGTGAATACCTCTAAAAGATACGCCCCCTTAAGGCAGGTGTATTACTCGCTGATATTAGCGCAGTGGTTTAAGCAAAAGTTTAAGGATAGGGACGGTTCTTTCAAAGACTTTAGTGGAAGAACCGTCCCTGCTATAGTCCAGCTTATAGACAGCGGCAGCCTAACTTCTAACTTCCAACCTCTAACTTCCCAACAGCCTTATTCTAAAGAATTCTACTTCCAGCAATACCAGAAATCCTTTAAAGACGGGGAATACAACCTCACCGAGCCAATATACTCTCCCTATGGCCAGAGTATTAGGAGGTATATGAGCGGGGGAGCAAGTTTTGCTAATATTTATTTATCAGCAAGTCCTGTGGTGGGTTCAAAGGAAATATTGAAAAAATTAATGGGAAATGTAAATTTTATAAAAAGCACTGTAAAAATCTTCTTTGCTGGCCTATTTGTTTTCAGTGTTTCAATTAATCCTGTTTGGGGTGGACAGGATAGCGGAAAAGGAAATATTTTAACTAACAATATTGCTGTGACCTCTTCATATGAATCAGAATATGGGGAAAATGTGTTAGAAATAGCAGAACCTATAATGGAAGATTTAATACAAGCCGAAGATTATGCAAGTCAGGCATCAGCCAATAGAAAGGCAATTGACCACATTAATAAAATTGTAGAATTAACCGAGAGGGATCCCTCAAAAATTATACCAAATCATATAAAATTGTGTGTGAAATTACAAAAAATTATTTTTGAAAAAAACAGAAAATTTTTAGGATACCCTGAATATGATATGATAAGCGCAAGTATTCTTAGGTTCTATGAAAGAACGGAAGAATTAAAAAGTGATGAAAAATTAAGGTTAAACAAGCAAGATGAATTAGATGATATTATCGGCTATAAATTGCGTAAGCAAAGACGGGAGATGGAGGAAGCTTCCTTAGAATTGGGAAATACTCTTGACCAAACGATTGCAAGAATAAGCGTTAAGAGTGAAAAAATACCAGAAGAAACATGGTGGGCCCTTTATGCTTATATGGTATCCGATATGTTTGCTTCTCCTGACAATTTGGATTATGAATTTTCTTTGCTTAAAACAGGCGATAAAAGAATTTATTCTACGATAAGCTCAAGTGGGAAAACACCATATCCGGCCGAAGTGATGAAAAGAGGTGGCATTATAAGTCAAGGATATATCAAAGGGCTTATTGATAAAAACTATCTTAAGGAGCTA
Organism: Omnitrophica WOR_2 bacterium RIFCSPHIGHO2_02_FULL_45_21; assembly: GCA_001805575.1. Lineage (GTDB taxonomy): Bacteria > Omnitrophota > Gorgyraeia > Gygaellales > UBA12090 > 2-02-FULL-45-21. The sequence goes on from MHGN01000061.1 coordinate 5,148, forward strand.
TCGGTATTGTTGGAGGTAAAGCCCTCGTTATTTCATAGAGAAATTATTGATTATTTGTTTTACGAAGCTACCGCTGTTACACATAAAAATAAATTGGATGTTGCAGTTCGCTTAGCAGTTGATAAGAGGGTAAGCATAGATATCTCAGAAGATTCGGTACGATTTATATATAACCTTTTGAAAGCGCAGGATTTATTATATAAGGATGAGATGATGAAATTGTTTTCCCTTTTATGTCAAAATAAACCAAAGTTGATTAGTGAAGATGTTTTTACGTTGTTTAAAAATAAGATATTTAAACTTTCTCTTGACGAAGCTCAATCATATTTCACTACGTCATTAGGATTAAAAGCTTTATATTCTCTCTATTTGCTGGCTATTAGTGATGAAATTCCGCAAGCAACTGCTAAGGATGCGGCCATAATTTTACATAATCTTCTTTTAGATGTTCGTCTTTCAACTATGAATAGGCATGTTGCTGATAGCCTGTTGAAAATAAGTGAAAAAAAGCCTGAACTTTTGGCCACCGGTGAATTTATTGATTTTTATAAGTATGCTAAGAATAAACGAAGCGCTATCCCCGGAGAACAGGTGAGAGCAATTTATACAAATGAGCATTTTATAAAACAGACAGTGGGTTATAATTTTCAAAACCGTTACTCAATAGCTTTGGCTACTTTTAGATTAATGCAAAGATTCTCTATCAGCGATATCTCCAGGGCTGTTGATTTTATTATCGCTAAGCATAATGAGTACGCTGATTATCAAGTTTTAGGCTCTGACAGGGATGTGATACTTATTGTTTCTGGAGGGCAGGCGGAAAATCAGGACGTAAAAAGGCTGACGCAACGGTTACGAGAAAAAGGAGTGAGGAATTTACAAGTATTTTATGGCTTTAACCCGGATTCCCTTACGGATTTACAAGGATTCGAGAAAATACTTGAGGCTGAAAGAAATGGTAGCTACGCAGATAACATGGAGATAACTGTTGAGCCTCGGTCGGCAGCGTTAGAGGCAATAACAAATATTTCCGGTCCCACTACTATTATTTATGCAGGACATGGATACAGAAACACTATGGACTATGATAATGAGGGAAGAATATATTATGTCTATGGAGGCGTTAAAAAGCGGGAAACTATGTATAACGGCAAGCATTATAGATGGAAGGAAACAATGGATCTTTCGCATGCCGCATTTATTCTTTCCAGAGATATTAGCGAGGCGTTAGGAAGTAGTAAATTAAAGGATTTAAGTCAAGTTCTGATTACTAGTGCTGGTTGCTATCACTATGATTTTGCCGTAGAAATGTACGATTACTCTAAACAATATTTATCTAAAAAAGGAATAATTTCATTACCATTGTTTATTTCAGGAGCAGACAAAGGCAAGGAAGCCTTTTCGGGAATAGGCGCTACATTTATTACTCCTCCTGGTTTGAAATCTACTTTTGGAAAAGCTTTTAATAAAGAAGACGATTGGAGCGACGAAAACATATTTTTTGTTCCTGTAAGAGGAGAAGAAATCAAAAATTATTTTCCCCAAGGCGATTTCCACCCAAAAGAAAAAAAGGGGGGAGATAAACAACTGGATTATTTAGAGATAGGAAGCAGCGAAAAGAACTATGGGAGCGGCGGTATTTATTTTGTTGCTAATCAACCATCTAAAATCGGCGAGGACACTACATCTTCCTCGGCCGTTATGCAACTGGCAGAAACTGTTGCAGACAAGTTAGTTGAAGATTATAGCGGAGATGGGATGATTCGAGAATTTTTGAAAAAGGGCGAGATAAATGTGTCGAGCGAGAAAATATCCTTGTCGCAATACCTCACAAAAATAGGTATTGAATTATCAAATATAAAAGATTGGGGAGAGTTTATAGAAGAGGTTTGGCGCCATGCAAGGCTTAGGCCTGATGAATTACAAGAAAAGGTAAAAAGAGAGCTGGAGAAACAGGAAGGACTATTATCAAAAGGTATAAAAGATATTCCTGTTGATGCCATTGAAGAGTCTCATCTGTATACGCTGGCTGTGATTGACGATGCAAGACGTATCGGTGAATCTGCCAGCATACGCATTGCGCCTGAACTTATTAAGAATAAGGCCAAAATGAACGAGTATGTTGAACTTCCCGCTCAGCGTTTAGTTAGAAGCATTTTTAAAAACGGCGGTAATCCGTATTCTTCTAATGCATACGGGCCTGGCTTAAAAGGTGTTTTTTGGAGAAAAGATGAGGTAGATTATTTCACTCCATTGACAATAGAGGATTATGATTTTATTGCTTTAGAGCAAGAGAAATTTGGTCAAATAAAGATACCTGAGGCATGGGCCGGCTCTATGACGGGAGATGTAAAAACATTTTCTTCGGTATTAGAGAAAAAAGGCGGTATTGCCTTTGACGCCCTGCCTATCCGCACCGAAGCCGTTGCCTCATCTGTCTTGGGCTCTTTCTCCGGAGTTAAGGCTTTTCAAGGCGATCTGGATGCCGAATGGGCCCAGATTCAAGCCGTCTTTAACGCCGGGGTTCG
>MHGN01000062.1 GCA_001805575.1 Omnitrophica WOR_2 bacterium RIFCSPHIGHO2_02_FULL_45_21
CTTTATCGGGCAGATTTCGCATTTGGGGTTGGTCTTTTTGCAGAAATCCTTGCCTAAGCGCACGATAAGGGCGTGGTATTCGTTGTATAATTGGGCATCTTTTTTTAGATTTTCCGCAAAGATTTTTTGCACTGTATGATAATCCGCGTCCTCGCTTAAAAGCTTCTGGCGGGAGAAAATCCTCTTGGTATAGGCGTCAACCACGAAAACAGGATAGCCTCCGGCATAAAGCAGTATGGAATCGGCGGTCTCCGGGCCGATTCCATTTACGGTTAAGATTTCCTTTCTTAAGTCTTCAAGTGGGCGGCTAAACATCTTCTTTAGATTGCCGCCGTAATTATTAAATAAGAAATTCATGAATTCTTTCAGCCGTTTGGCTTTGATATTAAAATAACCCGAAGGCCGGATAAGTTTAGCCAGGCGCTGGCGGGATATGGAATAAAGTTTTTTCGGGCTTAAAACCTTAGCCTGTTTAAGATTATTTATCGCTTTGGCGACATTCTGCCAGTTGGTATTCTGGGTGAGGATTGCTCCCACAATAACTTCAAACGGTGTCTCGCCCGGCCACCAGGATTGAGGCCCAAAATGCCGAAATAACTTATCAAAAATCTCTTCCAATCTTTTCTTCAGCTCATCGCCTTTCATAGCGCCGGTTTTGGCCTCATTGATACCGCCGCTCAATCGCTCAGCTCAAGGGGATTAAACCCGTAATAGGCAAAAAGGGCGTAAATGGTTGCTGAAAGCGAACCGGTATTTTTTCCTTTCGGGGTCATCCAGCCGTGGCCGGTATCTACGAAATCACTGGATGCGTAGGGAAGGCATCCTTGGCCTTGCCCGGTGCGGGAGGCTGAGGCAATAAGCATCTTAGTAAGTTCCTCTAAATACTCTTGGGCTTTGTCTTGATAGAGTTTCTCCTTTTCTCTATTGCCTGAAAAGCCGTAATATCGGCTTAAGAGCTTATAGGAAAGCGCCATCTGGGCTGTCCATTCGCAGGAAATAACTCCGCCCCGCGCCAAATGCCGCTGTTTGGCAAAATCAAAACCCTTAACCGCGATATTTTCTCCGCCGGGACGAATGTAGCATATCGCTACCCCGCAGTTATCTTCGGCAAATTTCATTATCGCCTCCGGATCCATACCCATCTGCGCTAATCTTTGCGGGCCTAAGCTGGCAATTGACCAGGCATAGGTGTCGGTAGCAATAGTGGCATCGCCTCTTCCGCGCTTGATCGGGACAGCCGGGTTATCATAGGCGTGGTTTTTTAGCCATAAGAGGATACCCTGCGCCGCATTTCTATAGGCGGCCTCGGAATTAATCCTATAAAACATATCAAAAAAGGCAAAGCCATCAAGATTGTGCTCTGTGGAATACCAGCTTGTCTGTGGGCCGCCGCGCAGGCCATCTTCTTTATCTTCTTTTTGCAGCTTTAGTATCCAACTGGCAATATCCCGCGCCAACGGTAAATATTTATTGTCGCCGGATAACTTCGTATACTGCAAAACCGCTATTCCTAACCAGAGATTTGGCCCGCTATGAATGACAAACTCACAAACCTCTCCTGTTGAGACGTAATAACCGTTGTAATAACCCTGTTGTTTTTGCGCTGCTGCCAAATAAAAATCCAGGATCTTCCTTGCCAGTTCATAGTCCTTAAAATAGCTTAAGGCGATCACTGCCAGCGCCTGGTCATAAGTAAATGCCTGATCACCCAATTCTCCGTCTCCCTCAAAACTAGCGATTAGCCCGCTGCGCGGATTCTGATGCACCTTTACCCACTGATACATCTTCTCAAAGCTTTCTTTCTCCAGAAGCGTCTTTTTTTCCTTGATTGTCTTAAGCTTTACTTCAACCTTCTCCTGCATCTTCTCCAAATCGCCTATTTTCTGAATAATATCCTGCCGGCCCTGAGTTAAATCAGAAAGCAGTGCTTTTAATTCCTGGATTTCTAATTCCTGAATTTTTATGATATCGGCCCGCACCGAGCCTATCCTGCTTAAATCTTCAAGGGACTTTAGCTTCTGGCCTAATTCCTCTTCCTTTACTTTGATATCGGCATTTGATTGTTTGAGCCTGACCCCTAAAAGTTGCCCTTCTTTTCTGATAGCCTCCAATTCGGCTTTGCTTCTTTTAGAATCCTCAAGCGTATTTACCATCTCTTCAATGAGTTTTTTATTATACGATGAAAGCCTGAAGTTGTTATAGGCGCTGATAATAAAAGCCGCAAACAGGAAGATTATGCCGGCCAGGGCTAACTTCGGCAAAATCACCTTACCATAAGCAATGCGCATAATCTGCCGGAGCTCTTTTTTGTCTATTTTATCATATCGTAATCCCAGCCGGTATTGGCTTACGATATGCGCTTCTTTCTTAAACCACAAAATTTTGGCCGTGGCATGGCTTGCCGGCTTGTGGATAGGAATATATATTTTTAAATTGAGTTCTACATCGTGAGGGCTTTCAAGCAACTTGAGCGCTTGAGCGTCTATTTTTAAAAGCTCTAAACAGAGGCCGCCGGAACTTACATTATTGGTAAAGCCGTGATGCCAGTTTTCATCAACGACTTTGTTGTTTTTCAAGAGCTGATACTCAACAGGAAATACCGAGTCTAAGCGGATAAACTCTCTTTTTTCTTTTCCCGGACGGCTATCGCGCATTATGCTCCATGGTTAGGAGGCAGCTCTCCTTAAGCCTGCCGTCTGAAGCAGATGCTGAAAACGTTTATCTTCCTTTAGATTTTCTAAATCGGGATCGCGGCGCAAATAATCAAAATCTTCATAGCCTAATTCAATTGCCTTGCTTAAGCTTAAGAAGGCCTGGTCAATTCTCCCTAACAAAGAATAGCTGCAGGCCAGGTTATAATGCACCGTAGGGTCGTCCCGGCGCAGCTGGCTAAGGCGCAAATCAACTGCCAGGCCTTTTTCATAATCTCCTTTTTGGGTATAGGCGCTGCCTAAGGCGATTAAGGCCTGGATAAAAGAGGGGCGCCTAGCAAGCAGTTTTTCAAAAAAACTGATTTCAAAATCATAATCTATTTCCCTGGGCTTTTTTTTCTTTCTGGCCATTCTTTTTCTCCAATATAATATGTTCGTCCGCTTTAATCGCTAAGTCCTCTAAGAATTTTTTAAAATCCGCGTATTCTTCCCGCGGCACCTGCCTTGTTTTTACCACCTGTTTTTGGTAAACCGCGAGGGTTTTTCCTTTTAAGGCGTAGCTGATAAGATAATCCAGCCACCTGCTCTTGGCCTCAAGGCTTTCGGGTAAATATTTAATTGTAAAATCGCCGGCAAGTATAATTTCAAAATAGGCCTCATTGAGGCTGGGCTCTCCCAATTCCAGAGGATAGCCGCGGCTATCTTTGGCTACCAGAGAGGTATCCAGGCTGGCAAACTGAGGAATTATTCTGGCTCGGCCGGCCCGGGAAAGAAAGTTTTTTCCTTTAAATTCATAAGTTAACCTTATCGGCAGGTTCAGGTCATCGCTATTTTCATACCTATACTTAATCAGGTCTCCGGAGGTAAGCAGGGATTGAACTTTTTCTTTTAATCCCTGCTCAATGAGATTCGGCGGCGTATAGCGCAGCCAATAGCGCTGGGCCTGGTCAAACTGGCCAAATGTCTCAACCGTCCTCTGGGCGCGCGCTGTTTCATCCGCGGCAATCGCTAATTGGCTTTTAGATTTTACGCGGTTTACTTCGGGAGCGGCCAGCGGGGTATCCGCTATTTGATAGGCATCTTTCCTGAATATTAAAACCCGTCTTTTCTGGTCATCAGAAGGAAGATCCCCGAAAGAACAGACCTCGGCGGTGATATCTAAAAAGATAAGTTCATTGTTTAGCTCCACCGCGGCAATGCAATGATTAAAATTAACTGCCGGAAAATCATCTTCCATAGCCGGGGTTCCGCGGGTACCGATCAATACGGGAAAGGCCTCCATTCCGGCCGCCTTTAACATAGCAATAAAAAGTATGGCCTTGTCTTTACAGTCGCCGTATTTATTCTTGAATATCTCACTGGCAGGATGAGGCTGATAGCCCGCCTGGCCATATTCAATTCCCACATAGCGAATCTCCTGAACGCAGTAGTTATAAATGGCGCGGATTTTATCTTCGGGGGCTTGCTTTCCCTGGATAAGCTCGCTAACTTTATCGGTAATTGCCTTATCAAGCGCAATCCTATCCTTGCTTAAGCCATACCACCACTTATAGATTTCCTCCCAGGAATCAAAGGTTGAGGCAAGGATTACCGGATTTATCTCTGCCTTCGGCGGCATATTCGGCTCCGCTTCAATCTGGGGGATATCTTTGAATTCCCAGCGGTAAATTTTATCTTCTTCGGTTTCGGTAATAAGCGGAGAGAGATTAAAATTTTTCGGATTATATTCGGGATTTAAGGGCTTTATTCTCAAATTCCTGTTTTTGGGAATACTGATAGAAAATCGGGAAGAGACTACCGGTTCAGTTTCCTGCAAATTATAAGCAATATCAAAATCGTCTTTGTTAATCAATTGGCTCTGGGTAGTGCGTATTTTGTATTCCACGATTGCGCCTTCGCTAATCTCAGGCATTGAGATAATCCGCGCCCTGGCATTAGAATAGAGAGGAAAATTAAGATAGCGCGATACGTCGCGGATATCCTTCTCGCCAACCGCCACTACCTCGCCGTTGGGTTTAATGGTCCTGGCGTATTCAATCTCTACCTTCTCGTAAGTTGAGTCGTATCCGAGCACAATTTCCGAAAAGTCATTTTTTCCCCGTTCATTTAAAATCTTAACCATAAAATGCAGGTCATAAACAAGCGTGTTATCGGAAAGCAGCTTCATCTTTTCATCTGCCAGGATGATCACCGCCCCGGCTAAGGGATATTTCTCTTGTGTAGCGGAAATAATGGCCTCTTCCTGCTCCGCATTGAGGTTGCTGAGGTATCCTCCGGCTAAGCCCTGGATTGAGGCAATGCGCTCTTTTGCCTTCGCCAGATACTCCTTATCCTTAATTCTGCCCAGAATATCCAGGGCCTGTTCATAGAGATTATGCTTTGCGCAGGTCTCTCCGTAATAATAGAGGTATTCACCGTCAGCAAGCTTTCCCAATTTATCAAAGATGCTTAAGGCCTGGGTATAATCGCCTGACTTATAAAAACAAACAGCCAGAAGCTTTTTTGCTTCCATATCTTCTACGTTTTCCAGAGTATTCATCGCATTCTGGTAATCGCCGCGGCTGTAGTAAAGCTTAGCCAGCCCTAATTTCAGGCCTGCATTCTTTTTATCCTTAGCTGTGAGCTTTTGGTAGCCTTCTATGGCTTTCTGATAAGAAGATTCCGCTTTCTTTGCCAGATGGGCTATCTTGTTTAAATCAGCGGAGCAGCCTAAGAGTAAAAATAAAACTAAGAGTATTCCTGCCTTAGAACTAAGCGCGCTTTTTCTCATATTTCACCTTTGCCCCGTTAGAAAATCTTTTTATAACCTGACTGCAATTTTTGCAATGATAATTAAAGCAGCGAGCGGTAACCTTTCAAAAGCAACCCGCTAATTTTACCGGGCATTCCTTTTTTAATAGGCCTGCCCTCAACCGCTGTCAGCGGCATCAGCTCAATCAAAGAATTAGTCAAAAAGGCCTCATCAGCTCTCTGGACATCCTCCGCTTTAAGTTTAGTCTCAATTACCTTTATCTGTTCCTTCCCGGCCAGGCCTAAAACCGTATCCCGGGTAATTCCGGGAAGACATCCGCAGTCTAAAGATGGGGTCAATAAACAATTATCTTTAACTAAAAAGATATTTGCCCGGGAGGCCTCAGCCAAAAGACCCCGGGTATTTAAAAGTATGGCCTCATCGGCATTTTTCTTTTTCGCCTCCTGGTAGGCCAAGAGTAAAGGCAAATAGTTCGCGGACTTAATTCCGGAAAGGATTGAAAATTCATTCTGCCGAAAACTTGAAACTATCACCTTAAAGCCTTTGCGGTAATCCTCTTTATTTAAAAAATTATAAGCCCGGGCAAAAACCGCGGCCTCGGCCTTATCTTTCCCCTGCCAGACCGTTATCCGTAAATAGGCATCCTTGAGATTATTTTCCTTCAAGGCCTGCTTAACCGCCTTTTTCAAAACCTCCGCTCCTACGGCTAATTCAAGATTAAGTATAGGCAGGGCCTTAAACAGGCGCTCCAGGTGGCTGTCTAAACGAAAAACCCGCTGATTATAGGCGCGCATCGTCTCAAATGCCCCTTGGCCGTATAAAAAACCGGGGGAGAAGAGGTCAATCCTTACTTCTTCTGCTTCAAGAAATTTTCCGTTATGCCAGACTTTCATTTCCTATTGCCCTGAGCATACCCTGCGCCTTAATTATGGTCTCCTCATATTCACTCTCGGCCTCCGAATCCGCAACAATACCGCCTCCTGCCTGAAAATATATTGTATCATTTTTCTTCAAGATTGTGCGGATTAAAATATTTAAATCCATAGTATTATTAAAACCAAGATAACCCAGGCAGCCGGTATAAATTGACCTCTGGGTTGGCTCAAGTTCATCTATGATTTGCATTGAGCGTATCTTAGGGCATCCGGTTATTGAGCCGCCGGGAAAACAGGCCTTGAGCAGGCCAATCCGGTCTTGATCCGGATGCAAAACTCCTTCAATAGAGGCGGTAGTCTGATAAACGGTAGAATAGGCCTCCAGGGCGCGCAAAGAATTAACCTTGATCGAGCCGTATTTACAGACCCGGCCCAAGTCATTGCGCAGTAAATCCACAATCATTAGCAACTCGGCCTTGTCTTTGGGGCTTTTAAGTAAATCCCGCTTATGGCGCGCGTCCGCCCGGGGATTTATTCCCCGCGGCCGGGTTCCCTTCATCGGCCGGGTGGAAACCTTTTTCCCGTCAAAATTAAGGAATCTCTCCGGGGAAGAACTGATAATCTGAAAATCTCCGCAGTCAAGGTAGGCCGAAAAGTCACTGGGTGAAGCCTGGCGCAGTTTCTGATACAAATCAAAACTGTTTAAAACGGTTTCAGCGCTAAATCTCTGAGAGAGATTAACCTGATAGATGTCGCCTTTTCTTATGTAATCCTTGGCTTTAGTAACTGCTTTTAAATATTTTTCTTTGGTGAAATTAGAAGTAAGTTTAAACCGGTGTTTAGTTTGAGGCTGAACCGGTGTTTTTTTTATATTGACCCGGGGTAACTGCAGGATAACCTCTTTCAGCCTTTGCTCTGAGCGTTTCTTGGCTAAAGAAGAGCCTTTTTCGGGAAAACCAGTGGAGAAAACAGTCAACTTTCCCTTCCAATGGTCAAGAGCAATTATGGTATCGTAAAACCCCCAGAACACATTCGGCAAACCCAGATCATCCTTGGCCTTTTCTTCAATGTAGCGGCCGCACACTGTGCGGCCGCTACGCAGTCCAAAATTATAAGCCAGATAACCGACTGCCCCGCCTAAAAAAGGAAATTTTGTATTTACTAATTGATAGCGCTTAAGCAGTTCCCTTAACTGATTTAGCGAATCTTTTTGACCTTCGGCCTTAAAAATATAAAATGGCTCAAAGCCCAAGAAAGAATACCTTCCCAAAGAGCCCTTATGCAGGCTGCTGTCTAAGAAAAAAACGTTCTCTTTATCTTTTATTGCCTCAAAGAGCAGGAAGGAATCATGCGGCCACTCAAACGATTTCCAGGTTAAGTATGGCATTGATTTTGAAGGTGCGCTCGTCTTTGCGCAGGTGGCAGTAACCCACCAGGTATTTGAATTTGCCTTCCTGGCGGATTTCCCCGGGGGTCACCTGCCTTTCAGTAACTTCGCCGGTAGAGCTGGAGTAATATCTGATATTTAATCTTACCTCTGAATCAATCGCCCTCTGGATACTATAAAGACGCTGCTCATTGATATCCTCGGTAAGCTTAAGGTTAATCCCAAAAAGATTATAAAACTGAAGGAAATTATCTATTCCCCTGGTTTTGAGTTTGGATATAAGGCGGCTAAATACGTCCTTAGTCAGTTCTACGTCGCTTAAGGCCCGGTGCAGCCCTTGAGGGATATTTATCCCTAAATATCTTGAAACGGCGGACAGGCCGTATCTATCCGCGGTAGGAAGAAGACTACGCGCCATACGGATGACATCCACTATGGCCGTATCCGCGGGCAGGCCTTTACCCAAAAGCATAAGCTCATTCTCTAAAAAACCTAGATCAAAACCCACGTTATAACCCGCGAGGCAGCCGCCTTTAATAAATTCCAAGAATTTCGGCAGCACCTCTTGCGCCGGCGGCGCGGCATCCACCATTTCCTGACTGATATGATTCACCTCGTATGCCGCGGCGGAAATTTCTCTGCGGGGGTTAATCAGGGAGGAGAAAGAATCGTAAGTTTTGCCATTTTTATAGTGTAAAGCGGCGATTTCAATAATTCTGTCACCTCCGAGCGCCTGGAGCCCGGTTGTTTCCACATCAAAGAGCACGAAGTCAATATCGTCTATTTTCTTATTATTCATTTTTATACGCGGATAGACGCGGATAATAAATATTATAAACAGCGATGTCCTTTGCCGGACGATAAGAAAGCTTATGCTTTTTTAGATTCTCCAAATCAGACGCGCCCATAATATTCAGGTATTTATAGCCGGACAATTTCCTGGCAAATTCTCTGAATATAAACTGGGCTATCCCCTTGAAGTTTAAGTCGCATACCTCAAACAAAATACAGAAGGTTTCCCTATTAAGCGGATAGCCAAAAGAGCAGGCCTTAATTTTTCCGCCGGCTTTTACTACGTAGCCCGCTAAACCTAATTCTCCATAATACTTTAAGGCAGTTTGAAAACTTAAGCGGCTATCCTCAAGCATCTGCTGATAGATAATGTCATCGCGTTTATCTTCGCGCATATTCATCCAGAGGCGATAAAGCCTTAGACAGGCCTTCTGATACGCGGGGCAATATTCCAAAATCTGAGCATTATAAGTTTTTATAAAGTGATTATAGCTTGAGCGCTTATGCTTAAAGCCATCTCCGCAGAGATTAACCAAATCATCCCTCAGACAGGCATATTCTCTATCTTTAAGCTTAGCCCTCAAACCTAATCTGGCGTAAGACCCCACCTCTTCTTCCCGGACATTCTCAATCCGCACGACTTCGCTATTTTGATTATAAAAATCCATGAGTTCAAAACATCTTTTAACTACCCCGGCATTAAACGGCCCCAGGGGCGGTAAAACCATAAACATTCCGGCATTATCCTGACAAGAAAATCGCCTTCGGCGATGATCTTCTGCGATTTTCAGTGGTTGGGAAAGTGTTTTATACTTTCCCAGACCATAAAAAAGGCAAAGATTCTTTTCAATGATCGTCCAAGAAATCAGGAATAAATCCTTCCAGATAAAAATGCCTGCAAAATGATACGCGGATATATCAGGTTCGTTTTCTTTAAGATAGCGCTCTATGAGCGGCTTATCCTTAATAGTAAGTTTGCTAAGTTCAGGAAGATACGCCCTGATAAATACTTTTTCTAAATCCGCCAGTATTTCAACATTCTCTTGGTAATCTGCGGCAATTTCGGGATTATCCCGGATAAGTGAAATAAACTGTCCTCTACTAAGTTTTTCTTTTAGATATTCTACGTATCTTTGGATATCGGCTGTGCCGGATTTCTTTTCGTCAATAAAAACACAAGTCTTATGTAAGGATAACTTTAGCGCATTGCCTTTTTTTGAGAGCAAAAAAGGATACAACCGGCAATCTAAAGGCCGGCGGCCATAGATCTTACAACGATTATCTTCAGGATTAAGATTGACGCACAAAAACTCTTCCCCATTTCTTACCAATCCGTATCCGGAAGGCGCCCAGATGCTGGGATTTTCGCTGAATCTGCAGCAACCATGGCACTTAAGGCAAAAATCGGACGGGACAAATTGTTTTAACTGAGGCAGCATAACCCTTTTCCCTGCTCGCTACTTTACGATACTGCCTATGCTTACCTCTCTTTGCGGGGTAAGGAGAGCAATCCCGTTTTCATCTGAGGCCGCCAGAAGCATTGCCTGGCTTTCTATGCCGCGTATCACGGCGGGTTCCAGATTTGTTATTACCGCGATTTGTTTGCCGACCAGCTCTTCCGGATTATAGGAATTCCTGATGCCGGCAACAATCTGCCGCTGACTATCCCCTAAATCAATCTTGAGCACATATAGCCTATCCGCGTTGGGATGTTCTGTAACCTCCTGAATCCTCGCTACTTTTATCTCTAATTTTTTGAAATCATCGTATGTAACCATTATTTCCCTCCGTATTGGGTTATTATAACATACATCTAAAAGATATGCTATAATACCCCTATGCAATACGACCGTTTTCAAGCGGAAGCGATAAATTATATTAAGGAAGGCCTCTCGGTTATCGTCTCTGCTCCTACCGGAGCCGGAAAAACCGCTATTGCCGAATATGTGATTACCCAATGCATCAAATCCGGACAGGGGGTAATCTATACCGCGCCCATAAAAGCCCTTTCCAACCAGAAATTCCGCGACTTCCAGAATCAATACCAGGATAAAATCGGCATCCTCACCGGAGACGTCTCCATTAACCCCGAGGCGCCGGTTTTGATTATGACTACCGAGATTTTCCGCAATAAGCTCCTTGACCAGCCGCAGGCGCTTAAGAAATTCTCCTGGGTAATCTATGATGAAATCCACTACATTGACAACCCCGAACGCGGAACCGTCTGGGAAGAATCGCTGATGCTTTTACCTAAGCATATACGCATCCTTGGCTTAAGCGCAACCGTCCCCAATATTGAGGAATTTAGCCAGTGGCTTGAGTCCGTACAGCACATCCCGCTTAAAATAATCGTTGAGAAGAACCGTCCCGTCCCCCTGCATTTTCGCTTCCAGTGCCAGAATAAAATTACCGATGATTTAAAGGATCTAAACCGCGTATGGTTTTCTAAAGCCCTAACCTATGAATACCGGGGAAGGCGCGCGGCTATCCATAAGGAGCTTAATCCTAACCGCCTGACGGGCCTCATCCAGCATATCGCTCAAAATAACGGACTTCCCTGCATCTATTTTTGTTTTTCCCGCCGGCGCTGTGAAAAATTAGCCCAGGAACTGCTCAACTTTAATTTTTTAGAAAACGATGAGCGCGATAAAATCATCAACCTATTCAATGAGCTGCTTGGGCGCTTTGATTTAAAAGATGAGCCGAGCGCCTCCCTAATGCATCCCCTGATTAAGCGCGGCATTGCCTATCATCACGCAGGAATGCTTCCTACCCTGAAAGAGGTTATTGAACAGCTCTTTACCTCGCGGCTGTTGAAGGTAATCTTTACCACTGAGACCTTTGCCTTAGGCATTAATATGCCGGCGCGCTCGGTTATCTTTGATGAATTACGGAAATTTTACGGAGACCGTGTGCGCAATTTAAAGACGCGCGATTTTTATCAGATGGCCGGCCGCGCCGGAAGGCGCGGCATAGATAAGGAAGGTTTTGTCTACAGCCGAATCAACCCGCAGAGGATTGGCTTTGATGAAACCAGGCGTATCATTTATGGCGAAGCGGAGAAAGTCAATTCCCAATTTAATGCTTCTTACGCTACTTTACTGCATCTTTATGAAAAGCATAACGAAAGATTTTTAGAGATTTATCCGCTTTCTTACCATTTTTACCAGGCCAACATCCGCAAAAAGGAAGAGGCGTATAATTTACTTCGTCAGAAGATAAATTTTTTAAAAGCAGCCGGCTATATCCAAAGGAACCAGCTTACCAGCAAAGGGATCTTTGCCTGCGCTATCTATGGTTATGAAATTATCCTCTCTGAGCTTTTTGAAAGAGGATACTTAGAAAATTTTAACCAGCTTGAGCTGAGCATACTTATGGCCGCAATTGTCTTTGAGCCGCGCCGGACCGACAGCCTTCCAAAACTCACCCGCCAGGCAAAAAATCTTAAAAACTTAACCGAAAATATGATGAAACAAATTCTAAAGCAGGAGGCAGGGTTCGGAATACATCCTCCGAGCAAAATGCCACATTACCACTTAGCCAATGCGGTTGGCGCCTGGCTCGATGGCCAGTCATTTCATAAAACTCTTCTTCAGACTACCGTTGACGAAGGAGAACTGGTACGTATCTTAAGGATGTCCAACCAGCTTTTACGAGAGATGCTTGCCAACCGCCTCAGTTCGGAGACCTTGAAAGAAAAAATATCGCGCTTAATCCCCAAGATTAACCGCGATATTGTGGATGCCGAAAGGCAGCTACGTTCATAAAGAGACGGCCTGTGCACTCTTGCTGCGCAGGCCGTCTCTTTATACCAAAACCTGAATCAAAGGCAGGCTATTTTCCCTTTTTCTTTGGCTTTGGTTTTTTCTTGGGACCACAGGTTCCGCAACCCATCCTCCACCTCCGTTTTTAAAGTTTACAGTTAACTGTAAACTATTTCTTAACCAACCTTAGATAATCAAAATAAAATTTTCCCTTGCCAACCGGAAGCGGTTCAAACTGAAAAACCCTGATAGGAAAATTGAACTCGGCATTTTTATCTGCACCCTGCGGCTGCCAATCACCGCGGGCAAAGAAATCACCAAATGGTATTACGAACTCCTTCCAGCCGGTAAAAGTATCATCAATTAAAGCGCGCCAGTATTCAGAGCCGCTATCCACCAAATCCATAGCAACCTGTATGCCTGTATTTGCACCGTAGATATAAAAGGCAACGGCGTTATATTTACTAAAGTTAATATCTTTGGGTTCAACTAACCATGCCCCGGCGCCTTTAACATCTAAGCCGTATCCCCGGGCAACCCACATATAACCTCCGCTGGCCGCATCAAAGCTGACTTCCAATGACTGCTGGCCGTGATACTTGACTTCCGGGGAAGCCGCAACTCCCACTGAAGATCCGTTGCCTGAACCGTAATCAACCGTTCCTTCCAAGCCTCCTGAAATTACTCCTTCAAAATCATCTAAAAGGAGCTCGCCTTCGCTCTCTGCATAAGCAATGCCGAGCGAAACTAAAAATAATATGGGTAATATTAAACCCGCGCCTTTGAATAATCTCATTTTTTCTCCTTAATGAGCACCGCCATTAGGAGTGCTGGGCTTCATTTATAATATAACATACTAAGCTTGAATTTACAAGGATTTTAGCCCTGCCCACCCCTTGCTTTCTTCATAGCACGACTATTTTGGCTATTGACATACTGCATCTGGCTATACTCGATTCTTTGGATTTGGGGACGATTTGATATCTTTCAATGAGCAAAAATTTATCCGAGTTTTCTATTTTATACATAAAATCAACTAATTGCTCCATCTGGGCCTCGCAGTTGAGGACGATGGAATACTCACGCATCTGACCCGTGTCTTTAAAGCCCGTTGATTTTACGTCAATAAGATACACCGAGCTGGCATTTGCCAGGCCTTCAATTTCTTTTAGCACCGGGGTGACCGTCTCCTCGGTAGATGAGCCGCCGGATAGCATTGAGGCATACTTATTGCTCAAAGAAGCAATTCTGTCTTTCTGGGCTATTATACGGATATCGTTTTTGATCGCTTCTTCTTTTTTCTTTATCTGGTCATCGAGCAATTTCATTTTAGAAGAAATGGGGGAAATGATCAAGCGGTCCAGCGCCATTACGGATACAAAGAAGGCTGCGCCGTAAAAAACAATTTTTTCCCGCTTTGATAAACGCGCCAGAAATGTGTAAAATGCCTGCAGTTTAAGCATCATTATTTATTATGGCTGCGGCTAGCGGAAGCCGCACCATCGCCCTCTGGCTTATGGCTGCGGCTAGCGGAAGCCGCACCATCGCCCTCTGGCTTAAGCGCTGCGGTTACCTCAAAATCGGTAACGTCCCGCAGGCCGCTTTTTCTCTTGGCAGTCTGTCCGAGCTTTACATTATTAAAATACCTTAACTCTCCCATATTGTCAACTAATGAGAAGACGCTGGACATTGATTCTGCGCTTCCTCGCAGGGAAAATTTTCCCTTGCTGTCAAATTTAATATCGTCAAGCTCTAACCCCAGGGGAATAACGTCATAGAGCGCAGTCAATATCTCCAGGGAATACCCCTGATGCAGGATATATTTTCGTATACTCTTATTGCGGGAGAAATCCTTTTCTAATTTTTCTGCCTCCTGGTGTATTATCTTATATTTGGTATCCAAGCGGCTCAAATAACTGCTCTTAAAATAAATCCTGCCTGCCAATATAAAGAATACCAGCACAAAAACAGCCAGGGTCAAGACACCGGTTTTAATTAAATCGCCTGCCTTTTCTTCCAGCGACTTTCTGAACTTTGCCTCTTGCGGGATGAGGTCTACTTTCAGTTCCTGCCAGAGGAAGCCGGAGGCAATCAGATCTAAGAATGAGACCTGCTTAACTAAAGAGGCGAGAGAGAGTGCCTGAGGCGAGAGCAGTATATTTTTAAAATAGGGAATGTTTTTAACCGGGATATGCAGCGCATTATGCAAAAGCTCGTTCCATTCCCCTAACTCTTCAAGCGCTCCGGTGAGCACGATGAGCGGAGGGCTCTTTTCAATATTTTCACTCTGATAGGCCTCAAGGGAATTCCTAATTTCTTCAATAAATTTTGCCTCATACCTTTCTTTCTCTGCAATAAGGTGTTTAACGCCAATGGGTATGCTGCGGATAAAAAACGGCTTACCCTTAAAGGCAATTTCAAAGCAGGTATGGTTCTCGTCAATATGGATGATTGCTGCCGGAAAACTATCGGTTTCAAGGCGCAAATATTTCTGGGAGAACTTTGCCAGGGCCTCTGCGGAAAAAATCACACGTTGGGACTTAAAACCGGCCTTATCCACAAGCTCAAACTGTTTTTTTATAACGGCATTGGTTATAATGACTAACAGTATTTTTGTGTAGCTATTCTTATAAATGCCAAGCTCAATATAATCAACGATTATTTCTTCGCGGGAATACGGCGTGTGCCTGCTTGCCTGCAGATTAACAATCTCCCGTATCTCGTTGGGGTCAATAGAGGGTATTTCAATATTTTTGGTGATCACCTGATGCGCTGGTATGACGGTGATAACCCGGGGATTTTTTAGTTTTAATTCCTCTAAAGATGCCTTGATAATTTTGGATACTTCAATATCCGGCAGCCCTGCGATAGGCCGGCTGATTAGATTAACCAATTCTCTTTTATTTAAAGCATCCTTTAGCTGAATAAGCTTGAAATGCTCGCTGCCTATCTCTATGCCCACAAGCTCCTGGCGAGCTGATGCCGGAAAAAGGGGGAGTTTTTTAATATTTATTGAGAACATAACTTTAGAGCTGGCGCCAGGAGAGAAGCTTTCCTTCTCGGTTAATTACGCAGACCGTCTTCTGGCCTGGCTTATGGCTGCGGCTATCGGAAGCCGCACCATTGCCCTCTGGCTTATGGCTGCGGCTATTCGGTTGCCCACCATTGCCCTCTGGCTTATCGGAAGGCAAACCACTGCCCGCCGGCTTGTGGCTTTGGCTATTGAGCTGGGCAACGCCTTGAACCATAAAATGGCTAGAGTTAACCGCTAAGGATTGCTCTATAACCGCGTTAAGCTTGGCTTCCTGGGCTTCGCTTAGCTGATAAGCTGCTTTGAGCTTCGGCAGTATATCACCTGGGCTGGTAAAGATATTATCGTCAGCGCTGCCGGCAAGCTCATCTTCGCCGCTGCGAAAAGACAGAATATTACTAACCATGGCTTCATTTATGCCTAAAGCCGCCAGGACAACTCTTGAAGCAGTGTTCACATTCACCATTCCGTTGCCGTAAATGGTAATATACGGTTTAAGTTTTTCAAGGAGCTCTTCATCCATACCTTTTACCAGAAGCAGCTCTTCCAGGGCCTGGAAATCGGCATCTTTTGCCTCGTAGGAATAACGCAGTCCCCTATAATATGAGTCCTCGGCGCTGCCTAAAGGAATGGATAGTTCGCTGTCGCTATCCCGCCAGTCAACGATGCAGGCGGCTAATTCCTGGGCCCT